>NZ_MECK01000050.1 GCF_014596465.1 Streptomyces sp. CBMA123
CCGGCGGGTGCGCAGCCGTCCGGCGCCGCGACGGCGGCCGGGGTCATCCCGGTGGCCGACAACCGGCTGATCTCGTACACCGCGCAGCTGGACCTGCGCACCAAGGACGTCAGCCAAGTACTGGGCAAGGCAAGGGAGTTGACTACCGCAGCGGGCGGCTACGTGGGCGGCGAGTCGGTCAGCGGCGGCGGCGCGGACGAGTCCGGCCAGCTGACGCTCAAGATCCCGTCCGCGGCCTACCAGCAGACCGTCGACCAGCTGGCGGCCCTGGGCGAGGTGGTGTCCCGCAAGAGCCAGGCGGACGACCTGACCCAGCAGGTCGCGGACGTGGCGAGTCGGGTGCAGTCCCAACAGGCGAGCGTGGACCGGGTGCGGGCGCTGATGGCGCAGGCCAAGTCGCTGAGCGATATCACCTCGCTGGAGGGCGAGTTGAGCCGCCGGGAGGCGGACCTGGAGTCGCTGCAGAAGCAGCAGAAGGAGCTGTCCGCCCGGACGTCGTACTCGACCGTCACGCTGGAGGTCCGCCGCGAGGTCGCGGTGCCGACGCCGACCCCGGCACCGAGGGCCGAGAAGGAGGGCTTCGGCGACTCGGTGGGTTCCGCGCTCGGCGGCGGCTGGCACGTGCTGGTGACGATCGCCTCCGCACTGGTGGTGGCGCTGGCCGCGGTGGCGCCGTTCCTGCTGGTGCTCGGAATCCCGGCGGCGCTGGTCTACCGGTACTGGCGCCGGACCAGGCCGCGACCCCTCGCCCCGGACGAGGAGGCCGAGCCCGCCGGGCCCGAGGACTGAGCGGACCGGTACGCGACGGTGGCGGGCCCCCGGCTCCCCGGGGGCCCGCCACCGCGGGGCGTCAGCGCGCGCTGGCCTCGTGCACGAAGGCGACCAGCCGGCTGAGCGCGTCCGGGTCCATGGACGGCATCACACCGTGGCCGAGGTTGAAGATGTGGCCGCTGGTGCCGAGCGCCTCGGCGGCCTGCAGCACCTCGCGGGCCTTGGTCTCGACGACCTCGGTCGGCGCGAACAGCACCGCCGGGTCGAGGTTGCCCTGGAGGCCCTTGCCGGGGCCGACCCGCTCGGCGGCGACGTCCAGCGGCACCCGCCAGTCGACGCCGACGATGTCCGCGCCGGCCTGGCCCATCAGCCCGAGCAGTTCGCCGGTGCCGACGCCGAAGTGGATCCGCGGCACCCCGTAGGAGGCGACGGCGTCGAAGACCTTGGCGCTGGCCGGCATGACCGAGCGGCGGTAGTCCTCCGGCGCGAGCGCGCCGGCCCAGGAGTCGAACAGCTGGATCGCGGAGGCGCCGGCCTCGATCTGCACCTTCAGGAACGCGGAGGTGATGTCCGCGAGCCGGTCCACCAGGGCGGCCCACAGCTCGGGCTGCCCGTACATCATGGCCTTGGTGTTCTCGTGGTTCTTGGACGGCCCGCCCTCGACCAGGTAGCTGGCGAGCGTGTACGGCGCGCCCGCGAAGCCGATCAGCGGGGTCTCGCCGAGCTCGTCCACCAGCAGGCCGACGGCCTCGGTGACATAGGGGACGTCGTCGGGCTCCAGCGGGCGCAGCCGCTTGAGGTCCTCGAAGGTGCGGATCGGGTCGGCGATGACCGGGCCGATGCCGGGCTTGATGTCGACGTCGATGCCGACGGCCTTGAGCGGCACCACGATGTCGCTGTAGAAGATCGCCGCGTCCACCTTGTGCCGGCGCACCGGCTGGAGGGTGATCTCCTTGACCAGCTCGGGCCGCATGCAGGAGTCCAGCATCGGGATGCCCTCGCGGACCTTCAGGTACTCGGGCAGCGAGCGGCCGGCCTGGCGCATGAACCACACCGGGGTGTGCGGCACCGGCTCGTGCCTGCAGGCGCGCAGGAACGCGGAGTCGTACGCGGCGCCGCGGCGCGCGGGGGTGGTTCGGCCGTCGAGGGTGGCCGCCGTCGGGTCTGCCGTAGTCTCGCTCACGGGTCAAATCTTCGCACGCGCCTGGGGCCGCCCTTCTCGGGCGGTCTCGTCGGTTCCTCCAAGATCTGGCCGGGTTTGCCGTTCCGGCACGCCGCTCGGACGGAAGTTGCGGCGATAACCCGGGTTTTCGACCTAGTCTTCGGGTCATGGCAGCGGTCGGCGGGCACCCCGCACAGGGTGGCGGAACAGGTGGCGGAACAGGTCGGGAGGGGGCGCCGAGCGAGTTCCGGGCCGCCGTGGAGGCCCTCGACGGGGCGCGGCTGCGGCCCGAGGTCCAGCTCTCCCCCGCGCCGGCCCCGCGCCGGCTGGCCCCGCACGCGTTCGCGCTGACCGCCACCGTGGAGGTGGACGGCGAGGAGCTGGCCGACGGCCGGCTGGTGCTGCTGTACGACCCGGCCGGGCAGGAGGCCTGGAACGGGGAGTTCCGGGTGGTCACCATGACCCGGGCCGAGCTGGAGCCGGAGATGGCCGGCGACCCGATGCTCTCCGAGGTCGGCTGGGCCTGGCTGCTGGACGCCCTGCAGGCGCACGGCGCAGGGTACGCGGAGCCGTCCGGCACGGTGACCCGCTGTGCCTCGCAGTACTTCGGCGGCCTGGCGGACCGCCCGTCCTCGACCGAGATCGAGATCCGGGCCTCCTGGACCCCGGCCGACGGCCGCTTCGAACGGCACCTGGCGGCCTGGGGCGACCTGCTCTGCATCAGCGCCGGCCTGCCGCCGGTCTCCCCGGCCCCGCAGACCCCGACCGAGGTCACGTCACTCGGTGGAGTGGTCCCGATGCCCGCCCGGCGACGCCCGCGGTCGCACTGACGGGTGGCGTCCGGCCCCGACGGCACCTTCGGCCCCGACGGCCACTCCCAGGACTGACGGAGTGTGACTTCCGTCCTGCTCTGCGTCAATTAACCGGTCAAAGTCGACCGATCCGTGACGAATCTGATCGATTTTGTACGAATTCCAGGCATGTCGCATCAGTCATATGCGCGATTTGTCCGTATTGTTACTCACTAGATCGTGATCTTTCGCTAAAGCCGGGCACGGTAGCTGCCGAAGCAGACTGTGACCCTTTCCGAACGCGGAACACTCCGACCGCCCCCTCGGGGTTCCGTCCGCCACTCCCCGCAGGAGGCCTGGTGTCGGTCCTTCTTGAGCACCCCGCAAACGTGGTCGCCTACCGCCCGACCAAGCCCACCGCCATGGTGGTCATCGCTGATCCCCGCGTCCGAAACACTGTCACCCGCCACCTCTGGGCGCTCGGCGTCCGCGACGTGATCGAGGTGTCCTCGATCGCCGAGGCCCGCCCCCGGGTCTCCACCCCACGTGACATCTGCGTCGCCGACGTCCATCTGCCGGACGGCTCCGGGCTGACCATCCTCGCCGAGACCCGCGCCGCGGGCTGGCCCAACGGCCTGGCCCTCTCCGCCGCCGACGACATCGGCGCCGTCCGCAGCGCGCTGGCCGGCGGTGTCAAGGGATACGTGGTCACCGGCACCCGCACCAATGTCGCGATGCCCGGCCGCCCGGGCCTGCCGCTCGGTGCCGCCGGGCTGGCCGGCCGGATGCGCCGCCCCGGGATGCCGGGCATGCCGGGTGCCACCGGCGCCCCGGGTGCGCCCGGAGCCCCCGGGGCACCGGGCCCGCAGCAGGCCGCCTACCGCGAGCTGTCAGGCCGCGAGGTCGAGGTGCTGCGGCTGGTCGCCGAGGGCCAGTCGAACAAGGCGATCGGCGTGGCGATGGGCCTGTCGGCGCTCACCGTGAAGAGCCACCTCGCCCGGATCGCCCGCAAGCTCGGCACCGGCGACCGCGCCGGGATGGTGGCGGTCGCGCTGCGCACCGGCATCATCCACTGAGTCGACCGAGCCGAACCGCTGCGGCGGCCCAGGAGGAACGTTCCTCCTGGGCCGCCGCACGCTCGCCCGCTGGCGCCCGGGGACTCGGGCGGACGGTCACGCGAGCGACGGCCCGGACGCGGGTGGACGCGTAGCAGAGCGGGCGATCAACAGTCTGACCAGTCCGACAACACTCCCAGTTCCAGGGACCGTCGTACCCTTGGTGGGTGACCGACGCCGTAGCAGCCATCCCAGAAGAAGCAGCCCCGGTCCCGCTCCTCGAACCGAAGGAGGGGATCCCGCCCGTCGTGGCGGACGAGCAGGCGCTGGCCGCCACGATCGCCGCCTTCGCCGCGGGCACCGGACCGGTCGCCGTTGACGCCGAGCGGGCCTCCGGCTACCGCTACGGCCAGCGTGCGTACCTCATCCAGCTGCGCCGAGCCGGCGCCGGCTCCGCCCTGATCGACCCGATCGCCTGCCCGGACCTCAGCGGGCTGGGCGCCGCCATCGCGGACGCCGAATGGGTGGTGCACGCCGCCACCCAGGATCTGCCGTGCCTGGCCGAGGTGGGCATGAGACCGACCCGGCTGTTCGACACCGAGCTGGCCGGGCGGATCGCCGGCTTCGCCCGGGTCGGCCTCGGGCCGATGACCGAGAACGTGCTCGGGCTGAGTCTGGCCAAGGAGCACTCGGCGGTCGACTGGTCCACCCGCCCGCTGCCCGAACCCTGGCTCCGCTACGCCGCCCTGGACGTCGAGGTGCTGGTCGAGCTGCGTGACGCACTCGAACGGGAGCTGGACGCCCAGGGCAAGCTCGGCTGGGCCCTGGAGGAGTTCGCCGCGATCGCCGCCGCGCCCCGCCCGGCCCCGCGCACCGACCCGTGGCGGCGCACCTCGCAGCTGCACAAGGTCCGCCGGCGCCGCCAGCTGGCCGTGGTGCGCGAGCTGTGGCTGGCCCGCGACCGGACGGCCCAGGAGCGCGACGTCTCCCCCGGCCGGGTGCTCTCCGACGCCGCGATCGTCAACGCCGCGCTGGCCATGCCGCTGAACATCGCCGCGCTGCAGGCCGTGCAGGGCTTCGGTCCGCGGCTGCACCGGCGCCAGCTGGACCAGTGGCTGGCGGCCGTACAGCGCGGCCGGGAGGTCCCGGAGAACCAGCTGCCGCCGGCCGCCGCACCGCACGACGGACCGCCGCCGCCGCGCGCCTGGGCGGAGAAGGACCCGGTCGCGGCCGCCCGGCTGTCCGGCGCCCGCGCCGCGGTCAGCGAGCTGGCCGAGCGCCACCACCTGCCGGCCGAGAACCTGATCACCCCGGACCTGGTGCGCCGGGTCTCCTGGGAGCCGCCGGCCGATCCGAGTGCCGACGGCGTGGCCGCCGCACTGCGCCGGCTCGGTGCCCGGCAGTGGCAGGTCGACCTGGTGGCGCCGGTGCTGGCCACCGCCTTCGTCACCGCCGCCACCGCCACCGCCGAGGGCTGATCCACCGACGGGCCGCCGCCGGAACGCCGGTGGAGCACCGCCGGCAGGGCTCCGAAAAGGGGATGTCGTCCGCACGGACGGCATCCCCTTCGACGTCCGCGGGAAGCCTTCCTGGTCGGACGTGCCGACGGACGTGTCGCGGGACACATGGTCAGAACCCTCCGAGAGGCCTGGGCAGGTTGGTTACCGGCGGGTAGCATGGCCGTGATGCGGCGCCGCTCGGGTTCTTCCGGCGGCAGCCTGCCCACCTCAAATGTTGGTCCCTGGGAGGAGAGCCCCCGTGCCTCGTACCGCGAGGGACGTCGTCTTCGTCGATGGCGTCCGCACCCCGTTCGGCAAGGCCGGCCCGAAGGGCATCTACCACGAGACGCGCGCCGACGACCTCGTCGTCAAGTGCATCCGGGAGCTCGTGCGCCGTAACCCGAACCTGCCCGTCGAGCGCATCGACGAGGTCGCCATCGCGGCCACCACGCAGATCGGCGACCAGGGTCTGACCATCGGGCGCACCGCCGCCCTGCTGTCCGGCCTGCCGAAGTCCGTCCCCGGTTACTCGATCGACCGCATGTGCGCCGGCGCCCTGACCGCCGTGACCGCCACCGCCGGCGGCATCGCCTTCGGCGCGTACGACGTGGTCGTGGCCGGCGGTGTCGAGCACATGGGCCGCCACCCGATGGGCGAGGGCGTGGACCCGAACCCGCGCTTCGTCTCCGAGAAGCTGGTCGACGAGTCCGCCCTGTTCATGGGCATGACCGCGGAGAACCTGCACGACCGCTTCCCGCACATCACCAAGGAGCGCTGCGACGCCTACGCCGTGCGCTCCCAGGAGAAGGCCGCCAAGGCGTACGCCAACGGCGACATCCAGCCCGACCTGGTGCCGATCTCGATCCGCAACACCAACCCCGAGGTCGGCGAGACCGGCTGGGGCCTGGCCACCGTGGACGAGCCGATGCGCCCGGGCACCACGATGGAGTCGCTGGCCGGCCTGAAGACCCCGTTCCGCCCGCACGGCAACATCACCGCGGGCAACTCGGCCGGTCTGAACGACGGTGCCACCGCCTCGCTGCTGGCCGCCGAGGACGTCGCCGAGGAGCTCGGCCTCCCGGTCAAGATGCGCCTGGTCTCCTACGCCTTCGCGGGCGTCGAGCCCGAGGTCATGGGCATCGGCCCGGTGCCGGCCACCGAGAAGGCGCTGGCCAAGGCCGGTCTGACCATCGACGACATCCAGGCCTTCGAGGTCAACGAGGCCTTCGCCGTTCAGGTGCTGTCCTTCCTGGACCACTACGGCATCGCGGACGACGACGAGCGGGTCAACCCGTTCGGCGGCGCGATCGCCTTCGGCCACCCGCTGGCCTCCTCGGGCGTGCGCCTGATGAACCAGCTGGCCCGCCGCTTCGAGCAGCGCCCGGACGTCCGCTACGGCCTCACCACGATGTGCATCGGCTTCGGCATGGGCGGCACCATCATCTGGGAGAACCCGCATTGGAGCGGCGCGGAAAAGTCGGCCGAGTTCGAGGGTGGTAAGTGAGCATGAGCAACACCACTGAGCTGCTCCAGCACGGCGCCGAGCTGTTCCCGGGCGAGGTCGTCACGACCGCGCACGTGCGCCACCTGGACCTGCCGCTGCAGGCCGGCAAGCTGGCCCTGATCACCCTGGACAACGGCTTCGACCACACCAAGCCGACCACCTTCGGCCCGGGCTCGCTGCTCAAGCTGTCCGAGGCGCTGGACCAGGTCGAGGCCGAGGCCGCCGAGGGCAAGATCGTCGGCGCCGCGATCACCGGCAAGCCGTTCATCTTCGCCGTCGGCGCCGACCTCAAGGGCGTCGAGCTGCTCAAGCAGCACGCCGACGCGCTGGCCATCGGCAAGGGCGGCCACGAGGTCTTCAAGCGGATCGCCGCGCTGCCCGTCCCGACCTTCGCCTTCTACAACGGCGCGGCCATGGGCGGCGGCGTCGAGGTCGGCCTGCACTGCGACTACCGCACGGTGTCCGCGGGCGTCCCGGCGTTCTCGCTGCCCGAGGTCTTCCTCGGCCTCGTCCCCGGCTGGGGCGGCTGCACCATCCTGCCGAACCTGATCGGTGCCGGTAAGGCCGTCAAGGTCATCATCGAGAACTCGATGAACCAGAACAAGCAGCTCAAGGGCAAGGACGTGTTCGAGCTGGGGATCGCCGACGCGATCTTCGAGCCGGCCGACTTCCTGGAGCAGTCGCTGCTGTGGGCCGCCAAGGTCCTCAAGGGCGACGTCGTCGTCGAGCGCGAGGCGATCGACCGCGGCAAGGCCTGGGACGACGCCGTCCTCTGGGGCCGCATGGTCGCCGACGCCAAGGTGCACGGCGCCGCCCCGGCCGCCTACAAGGCGCTGGACATCATCGCCGCCGTCAAGGACGCCGACTTCGCCGACAAGGCCAGCCTGCAGGCCGGCTTCGACGCCGAGGACGCGGCCCTGGCCGACCTCATCATGAGCGGCGAGCTGCGCAGCGGCATCTACGCCTTCAACCTGGTGCAGCGCCGGGCCAAGCGCCCGTTCGGTGCTCCGGACAAGTCGCTGGCCCGCCCGGTCTCCAAGGTTGGCGTCGTCGGTGCCGGCCTGATGGCCTCGCAGCTGGCGCTGCTGTTCGCCCGCCGTCTGGAGGTGCCGGTGGTCCTCACCGACATCGACCAGGAGCGCGTCGACAAGGGCGTCGGCTACGTCCACGCCGAGATCGACAAGCTGCTCGGCAAGGGCCGGATCGGCCAGGACAAGGCCAACCGCCTCAAGGGCCTGGTCACCGGCTCGCTGGACAAGGCCGCCGCCTTCGGCGACGCGGACTTCGTCATCGAGGCCGTGTTCGAGGAGATGGGCGTCAAGCAGACCGTCTTCGCGGACCTGGAGAACGTGGTCTCGCCGACCTGTGTGCTGGCGACCAACACCTCCTCGCTGTCGGTCTCCGAGATGGCCTCGAAGCTGAAGCACCCCGAGCGGGTCGTCGGCTTCCACTTCTTCAACCCGGTCGCGATCCTGCCGCTGCTGGAGATCGTCCGCGGCGAGCAGACCGACGACGCGTCGCTGGCCACCGCCTTCGCCGTGTCGAAGAAGCTGAAGAAGACCTCGGTGCTCTGCAAGGACGCCCCGGCGTTCGTGGTGAACCGGATCCTGACCCGCTTCATGGGCGAGATCCAGAACATCATCGACGAGGGCACCCCGATCGCCAGCGTCGAGAAGGCCGTCGAGCCGCTCGGCCTGCCGATGTCCCCGATCGTGCTGCTGGAGCTGGTCGGCCCGGCCATCGCCCTGCACGTCTCGGAGACCCTGGCCGGCGCCTTCCCGGAGCGGTTCACCGTCTCCGAGAACCTCGGCAAGGTGGTCAAGGCCGGCAAGCGCGGCTTCTACACCTGGGTGGACGGCAAGCAGGTCCTCGACCCCGAGGTGCTGGAGCTGCTGACCTTCGGCGACTCGGTGCTCACCGAGGAGCAGGTCCTGAACCGCTCCCTGGAGGCCGTGGCCCAGGAGATCGGCCTGATGCTGGAGGAGGGTGTCGTCGGCGAGGCCCAGGACATCGACCTCTGCATGATCACCGGCGCCGGCTGGCCCTTCCACCTGGGCGGGATCACCCCGTACCTGGACCGTGAGGGCGTCTCGGAGCGGGTGAACGGCAAGAAGTTCCTCGCCCCCGGCGTGGCCTCGGTGCCCGCGTAAGGCGTAGCGCTACGAGCGGAGCCCCCGGCGACCTCGGTCGCCGGGGGCTCCTCCGTGTTCTTCGGCGCCGCTCGGGCCTCAGTGCTTGAGGCGGTAGACGACGGTGTCGCCGATGACGCCGATCATCTCGTAGTGGGTGTCCAGCAGGTTCTCGATCCGCGGGACCAGCACGGGCTGGTACGGGGCGACGCCGGAGTCGTCCACGAAGATCTCCGGCAGGCCGTTGGCGAGCTCCTTGTCGAAGGTCTGCCAGGCGTTGTTGACGCTGAACTGCTCGCCCACGTTGCCGCTGCCGTCCTTGCCGCCGCTGTAGTTGGTGAGGAAGCCGGCAGTCAGGTAGCGGCTCGCGGGCTTGCGGTCGGCCAGCCAGTACAGCTCGGGGTGCATGCCCCAGACCAGCATCGTGTCCTTGGGGGTGGTCTGGGCGGCGACCGCGGTGGCGACCTCGGTGTTGCGGCTCATCTGCTCCCCCGGCCAGGCCAGCGCCAGGCCCCAGAACACCGTGGCGGCGACCGTGGTGTACACCAGGACCGGCTTCCAGCGGATCGCCGAGGTGGCGACCGCGCCGGTGCCCAGCAGCACCAGCGGGGGGATCAGCTGCAGGTAGTAGTGGCCGAAGAAGTGGAAGCCCACGCTGACCGCGACGGCCGAGGAGAGCAGCCAGACCCACAGGTCGGTGGTCGAGCCGTGCTCCTCGCCGGCCACCGGCAGCGGGCGGTGGCGGTACTTGAACCAGAGCCGGCGGCCGACCGGGAACAGGAAGCCGAGGCCCGCCACGACCAGGATGCCCAGGTTGCCGAAGGCCCGGCCGAGCATCTGCAGCCAGGCGCCGCCGAAGGAGGCGTAGTCTCCGCTGCCGGTGACCACCCAGAAGAGGAAGCCCTTGGGCTTGGTCAGGATGACCGCCACCAGGGCTATCGGCACCGCGAAACCGAACCCGATCTTGAACAGCGCGGGCGGCCAGCGCACCCCTCGTCGGCGGGCGTCCTGCAGGAGCATCCAGAGCACCGGCAGCAGCACCGCCCCGCCGGTCTGCTTGGTCAGCGAGCAGAGCGCGACCGCGATGCCCGCGGCCAGCCAGCGGCGCCGCTCGGCGTACCGGAAGGCGGCCACCATCGCGGGCAGCATGAAGACCTCGAAGGTCGCCGCCTGGGTGTCCTCCGGGGAGAGCCCGATGGAGACCAACAGGTAGAGCAGTCCGGCGCCGGCCCCGGCCCGGTTGCCCCAGCGGCCGCGGGCGATCGAGGCCAGCAGGATCGCGGTGACCAGGTGGGCCGCCACCGCCAGGGTGCGCAGCGGCCACAGCGAGGCGGAGCCGAAGACGGCGAAGGAGGCCTGGTAGAGCCAGGGGAGCAGCGGCGGCTTGCGGTCCACCACGGTGTCGTAGAGGACTCCGCCGTCGGCGAGCATCCGCGCCTGGGTGGCCAGGAAGCCCTCGTCGGGGCTCCAGACCGGCCGGGCGAAGGACGGGATGTGGGTGGCCACCGCGACCAGCGTGAGCAGCGGCACCAGCCTCGTCCAGTACCCCTGGCGGATGTGGGTACGCGCGCGCGCGGGCAGGCGGTCGACCAGTCCGGCGAGGCGGAGGCGGGTGGGGGTGGGCACGGTTGACAACCTACCGGGCGGGATCGGCATGGATGGCGCCGGTCCCGCCATTCAGTGCGATTGTCAGCCTGCTCCGTGACGAACTGTTACGGGGTTACGACAATCGGTCGTCGGCGGAACGGGTCACCCGGCAGCGGACTGCCGACCCGTTCCGCCGACCGCGCCTCAGGCCTCGACCCGCGCCGCGTCCAGCTTGGCGACCAGGGCTGCCACCTTCTCGGCGATGTCGGGGGCGTTCAGACCGATCTCGGCCAGGATCTCGTTCCGGCTGGCGTGGTCCAGGAACTCCTGCGGGATGCCGAAGTCGCGCACCGGCAGGTCCACGTCCGCGTCCCGCAGCGCCTGGGCGACGGCGGCGCCCACGCCGCCCACCCGGCCGTTGTCCTCGATCGTGACGACCACCCGGTGCTCGGCGGCCAGACCCGGCAGGGCCTCGTCCACCGGCTTGACCCAGCGCGGGTCCACCACGGTGGCGGTGACGCCCCGGGCGGCCAGCAGCTCGGCGACCTCCAGGCTGGTCGGGGCCATCGCGCCGACCGAGACGATCAGCACGTCGGCGCGGTGGGCGCCGGCGGACTCCTCGGCGGCGCGCAGCACGTCCATGCCGCCGACCCGGCCGACCGCGGGGACGGCCGGGCCGACCGTGCCCTTGGAGTAGCGGACCACCGTCGGGGCGTCCTCGACCTGGACGGCCTCCCGCAGCTGGGCGCGGACCTGGTCCGCGTCGCGCGGGGCGGCCAGCCGCAGGCTCGGGATGACCTGGAGGATCGACATGTCCCACATGCCGTTGTGCGAGGCGCCGTCCGTGCCGGTGACACCGGCCCGGTCGAGCACGAAGGTGACGCCCAGCTTGTGCAGGGCGACGTCCATCAGGACCTGGTCGAAGGCCCGGTTCAGGAACGTCGCGTAGACCGCGAACACCGGGTGCAGGCCGTTGGTGGCCAGGCCGGCGGCGCTGGTGACGGCGTGCTGCTCGGCGATGCCGACGTCGAAGATGCGGTCCGGGAAGGCCTTGGCGAAGGGGGCCAGCCCGACCGGGTGGAGCATCGCGGCGGTGATCGCGACGATGTCCTCGCGCTCGTGGCCGAGGGCGACCATCTCCTCGCCGAAGACGGACGTCCAGTCCTTGCCCGAGTTCTTGACCGGCAGGCCGGTGTCCGGGTGGATGACGCCGACGGCGTGGAAGCGGTCCTCGTCGTTGTTCTCGGCGGCGTGGTAGCCGCGGCCCTTCTCGGTCAGGCAGTGCACGATCACCGGGCCGCCGAAGCCGCGCGCCTTGGTCAGCGCGGACTCCAGGGCCGTCAGGTCGTGGCCGTCGATCGGGCCGATGTACTTGAGGCCGAGGTCCTCGAACATGCCCTGCGGGGCGATGAAGTCCTTGAGGCCCTTCTTGGCGCCGTGCAGGGTCTCGAACAGCTGCTGGCCGACCACCGGGGTGCGCTGGAGGGCGTCCTTGCCCCAGGAGAGGAAGCGCTCGTAGCCCTGGGTGGTGCGCAGCGTGGCGAGGTGGTTGGCCAGGCCGCCGATGGTCGGCGAGTAGGAGCGCTCGTTGTCGTTGACGACGATGACGACCGGCAGGTCCTTGGCGTCGGCGATGTTGTTGAGCGCCTCCCAGGCCATGCCGCCGGTGAGCGCGCCGTCACCGATGACGGCGACGACCGGGTCGGCCTTGCCCTGGATCTTGTTGGCCTTGGCCAGGCCGTCGGCGTACGAGAGGACCGTGGAGGCGTGCGAGTTCTCGATCACGTCGTGCTCGGACTCGGCGCGGGACGGGTAGCCGGACAGGCCGCCGCTCATCTTCAGCCGGGAGAAGTCCTGGCGGCCGGTGAGCAGCTTGTGGACGTAGCTCTGGTGGCCGGTGTCGAAGAGGACGCGGTCGCGCGGCGAGTCGAAGACGCGGTGCAGCGCGATGGTGAGCTCCACCACGCCAAGGTTGGGCCCGAGGTGGCCGCCCGTCTTGGAGACCTCGGTCACCAGGAAGGTCCGGATCTCCTGGGCCAGTGCGGCCAGCTGTCCGGGCGTGAGCCGGTCGAGATCGCGCGGTCCCCGAATGCGGGTCAGCAGGGCCACCCGTTCCTCCTCGTTCAGTGTTCGCGGACCACGGACGGTCCGACGGGCGTCGCTGCCCGGTCCGGCGGCAGGCCGGTGGTCGCGGCCGGTACCGACCGGTCGAGTCTAATGTCCGCTTGGCGGACGCCGAGCGGCACGCCCGGTGCCACCGGCCGGTTACCGCCATTCCCGGAGGTCGGTCGGGGGGTGTGCGTCAATTCGTATTGACGAACAGGTGTTCGCCGGTGGCTGCGGCTGTCCGGGTGAGCGCGTGGGGTGCGCGGCTCAGCGATGGCCGAGGGCGCCGGACTCGCCCATCTCGCTCATCACCAGGGCCAGCGCGCCGAGCACCTCGGCCCGGCCGCCGAGGGTGCCGGGGACCACCGACAGCTGACGGGCTGCGCTGGGGATGGCGTAGCGGGCCACCGAGTCCCGGATCGGGGCCAGCACCAGCTCCCCGGCCTCGGCGAGGTCGCCGCCGAGGATCACCCGGCGCGGATTGAGCAGGTTGCACAAGGTCGCCACGCCCGTACCGATCTGGCGGCCGGCGTCGGCGATCACCCGGCGACAGCCCAGGTCGCCCTGGTGGGCCAGCTCCACCACCCGGGGCAGGGTAAGGTCCGCGCCCAGGGTGGAGGTGAGCAGCGAGAGCAGGTAGCGGGAGCCGACGAAGGTCTCCAGGCAGCCGCGGTTGCCGCAGCGGCAGACCGGGCCGGCCTCGTCCAGGGTGATGTGCCCGATCTCACCCGCGGTGCCGCCCGGGCCGCGGTAGATCTGGCCGTTCACCACCAGGCCCGCGCCCACCCCGCTGGCGACCTTGATGTACGCGAGGTCACTCAGGCCCCGGCCGGCGCCCCAGACCAGCTCGCCCAGCGCGCCCAGGTTGGCGTCGTTGTCCACGTGCACCGCCATGCCGAGCCGCTCCGCCAGCTCCCGGCCCGGGGCGATGCCCGTCCAGCCGGGCAGGATCGCGGTCGAACCCAGCGCGCCGGTCTCCACGTCGATCGGGCCGGGCACCCCGAGGCCCACCCCGATCACCTTCTCCGGGCGGAACCCGGCCTGCTCCAGCAGCCGCTCGACCATCGCCTCCGCCCGGTCGAAGCCCTGCGCGGCGGAGACGTCCACGTCGATCGGGGCGCTCTCCTCCGCCAGCACCCGGTGCGCGAGGTTGCCGACGGCCACCCGGAGGTGGGTGTGGCCGAAGTCGATGCCCACCACGATGCCCGCGTCACCGCTCAGCGAGACGCTGCGGGCGCGGCGGCCGCCGGAGGAGGTGTCGGCGACCACCACGGTGCCGCTCTCCTTCAGTTCCCGCACGATGTTGGAGACGGTGGCCGCGGAGAGGCCGGTGCCACGGGCGATCTCGGCCTGGGTGAGCGAGCCGGCCATCCGCACCGCGCGGAGCACCCGTTCCAGGTTCGCCCGGTGCAGGGACGACTGTGAGCCCGGTGTGTCCGTCGACATGATCCACCCTCCCAGGGGTGGGGAACCCTCCGCCGGGCTTCCCCTTCAACTCCTGAAGCCTACGGGGTGGGGGGACGCTGACGCGGGGGTCTGTTTGTGGGGGTGGGCTTTCGGGAGGGTGGGTGCCGGGGGCGGCTCCGGGGGTGGCCGCTCCGGGGGCTGGATGATTTTCGGACTGCCGACCCTGTGGGTGGGGGGCTGGGCGCCGTTGGCAGTCTGAAAATCACCCGTCACGCCCCTCTCCGCAGCCACCCCCTGCGCCGCCCCCTTCCGCAGCGCGTCCCTCTCGCCCGGTGGGGAGGGGGAGGGAGGGAGGGTGGGGGAGGGTGGGGGGCGCGGGGGCTGGGTGGGGGGCGCGGGGGCTGGGTGGGTGGGGGGATTGCCGGGTGTGGGGAGGGGTGTGCGGGGTGGGGGTGGTTTTGGTGCGGGTGCGCGGGGTTTGTCCTGCGGGGCCGTGGGGCGTGGGGGTGGGGTGGGTGGGGGGTGAAGGTGTTGCGTGGTCAGGGGGTGTGGGGGTGGGGTTCCGTGGTCCTGGCGGCGGCCTGAAACCGGCCGCCACTAGCATGGTGCCCAATCTCACCCGTCCCACCGGACCGTGGACGGTACCGGCCGGGGGACGCATCCAGACATGACGGGGAATCAGATGGCAGGGGATCACCCTACGCCGGGTGCAGGCGACGCATCGGGCAGTGGCCCGCAGGACAACCGGGGCGTTTCGTTCGGGCGCCCGGCAGGCGGCGTGGATCCCGCCGCCGTCGCGGACCAGATGACACAGCTCGACGGTTCGGCGGTTCCGGGGCGGCCGCCGGTCGGTCCGCCGCCGGCCCAGCCGCCGGCGCCTCCGGCCCAGCCGCCGATGGGGGGCGTGGACTACGGGGCGTACGCGCCGACCGCGCCCGGCATCCCCGCCCAGGCTCCGCCGCCGCCGGCCGGTGCGCCGATCGGGCCGTACGACCCGGTGAACGGGGGCGGTTACCCCGCGCCGGACGCCGCCCAGGGGTACGCCACCGGCGGGTACGACTACCAGCAGCAGGGCGGGTACACCTACCCGGGTGCGCCGGTGCCGGTGGCGCCCAAGCAGCGCAACCCCGTGATGCTGTGGGGCGGGATCATCGGCGGCGTGCTGGCGATCGCGATCGTGATCGGGCTGGTCGTGCTGCTCAAGCCGAACGACCCCAAGCCGGACCCGGGCCCCGGGCCCGGCCCGGTGGCGAACTCGGGCGGCTCCAGCAGCGTCGCGGGCACGGACGGCGGGAACAGCGTCTCGCCGGCGCCGGACTCCAAGGCCACCTTCAACGTCGCGTGGAACGCCCCGTCGCCGGCCAACACGGACGCCACCAACCAGCTGCTCGGCATCTGGGGCACCGACAAGTACGCCGTGCGCGTGGACGGCGACGGCGTCAAGGCCTACAACCTGACCGACGGCAAGCCCGCCTGGAACATCCCGGTGCCGTCCGGCAGCAAGGAGGTGTGCAGCGCCTCGTACACCTCCAACTCCAAGAACATCGCCGCCGTCGCGTTCAACACCGGCGACTACGACTGCTCCACCGTCGGCGCGATCGACCTCACCCAGGGCAAGCTGCTGTGGACCGTCAAGGCCACCGCCGACCGGCTCTCCCAGCCGACCCTGAGCGTCACCGACAACGTGGTCGTCGTCGGCGGCAACGCGGTGGCCGGGCTGAGCGTCGCCACCGGCCAGCAGGCCTGGCAGTACCAGCCGCGCGACAAGGACTGCACCATGCGCGCCCGCGCGGCCGGCAACCAGATCGCGATCAGCGACCGCTGCTACATGACCAGCGGCCCGAAGTCGCAGCTGGTCATCGTGAACGCCGACTCCGGCAAGCCCGCCAGCACGCCGATCACCCTGACCGGCACCATCGAGCAGGTCGACTCGGTCATCCAGGACAAGCCGCTGGTCCTGCTGATCACCAACGGTCCGAACGGCGACTACATCCTGCCGTTCGACAAGGACAACAAGCCGGGCAACCAGATGTCCGTCAAGGAGCCCGGCTCGGACAGCCTGCGCCTGTCCGGCCAGGACACCGCCTTCACCCGCAACGTGGTGAGCGGCAGCACCCTGTACGTCCAGGTCAACCCGACCAAGCCGGCCATCAACGCCTACGACCTGAACACCGGCAAGCGCCTGTGGGCGGCCAGCCCGGGCGACAGCAGCGGCAGCGACATCCGGCTGGTCACCGGCACCGACAAGGACGGCAAGATCCGGGCCGTGGTCTCGCAGGGTTACGACAAGCCGTCCCGGCTGGTGACGCTCTCGCCGACCGACGGCTCGATGACCGACATCGGCACCATGGCGAACGCGAACGGGAAGTTCGACATCAGCGCCAGCACCTCGGTGTACTTCGTCTCGGACGACGGCAACGCGGTGTACGCGTTCCGCCGCTACACCAGCAGCGACGGTCCGCTGACCAAGTGGCGGAAGTGACGCGCTCCGGTCGATGACGGCGGGGCGGGTACGGGCCGGTGGCCCGGGCCCGTCCCGCCTTCGTCTTATCCGGTCGGCCACCTGTCGGGCATGCGAGGATTCGATCCATCAGCCTGACGAAGGAGTGCAGCGAGTGCCCGGCACCAACCTGACCCGCGAAGAGGCCCGCACCCGGGCCGACCTCATCCGGGTGGACGCGTACGACATCGAGCTCGACCTCGGCTCGGCCCGCGAGGGCGGCACCTTCCGGTCCACGACCGTGGTCCGGTTCACCGCCACCACCCCCGGCGCCGACAGCTTCATCGACCTCGTCGCCCCCGGCGTCGAGGAGATCACCCTCAACGGTGCGGCGCTCGACCCGGCGAGCTTCGCCGACAGCCGCATCCCGCTGCCCGGCCTGGCGGCCGAGAACGAGCTGCGGGTGGTCGCCGACTGCTCCTACAGCAACTCCGGTGAGGGCCTGCACCGGTTCGTCGACCCGGTCGACGGCGAGACCTACCTGTACACCCAGTTCGAGGTGCCGGACGCCCGACAGGTCTTCGCGAACTTCGAACAGCCGGACCTGAAGGCCACGTTCGCGTTCACCGTGACCGCCCCCACCGGCTGGGTCGTGGTCTCCAACTCGCCCACCCCCGAGCCGGTCGGCGAAGGCGCCACCCAGGTCTGGAAGTTCGAGCCCACCGGCCGGATCTCCAGCTACATCACCGCGCTGGTCGCCGGCCCGTACGTGGGCGTCTTCGACACCTACGAGAACGGCGAGCAGCGCGTGCCGCTGGCCGTCTACTGCCGTCCCTCGCTGCGCGAGTACCTGGACGCCGAGGCGATCTTCGAGGTCACCAAGCAGGGCTTCGACTACTTCCAGGCGAAGTTCGACTACCCGTACCCGTTCCCCAAGTACGACCAGCTCTTCGTCCCGGAGTTCAACGCCGGCGCGATGGAGAACGCGGGCGCCGTCACCCTGCGCGACCAGTACGTGTTCCGCTCCAAGGTCACCGACGCCGCGTACGAGTCGCGTGCCGCGACGATCCTGCACGAGCTCGCCCACATGTGGTTCGGCGACCTCGTCACCATGGAGTGGTGGAACGACCTCTGGCTCAACGAGTCCTTCGCGACCTTCGCCGAGGCCGTCTGCCAGGCCGAGGCCCCCGGCTCCAAGTGGCCGCACTCCTGGACCACGTTCGCCAACCAGATGAAGACCTGGGCCTACCGGCAGGACCAACTGCCGTCCACCCACCCGATCATGGCGGACATCAACGACCTGGAGGACGTCCAGGTCAACTTCGACGGCATCACCTACGCCAAGGGCGCCTCGGTGCTCAAGCAGCTGGTGGCGTACGTCGGCCAGGACGCCTTCTTCGAGGGCGTGCGGGCGTACTTCAAGCGCCACGCCTGGGGCAACACGCGGCTGAGTGACCTGCTCGGGGCGCTGGAGGAGGCCAGCGGGCGCGACCTCAAGGCCTGGTCCAAGTCCTGGCTGGAGACCGCCGGCATCAACGTGCTGCGGCCGTCTCTGGTGGTGAACACGGACGGTGACATCGAGTCGTTCGCGGTTCTGCAGGACGCCCCCGCGCTGCCCGCCGGCGCCAAGGGCGAGGCCGTGCTGCGCCCGCACCGGATCGCCATCGGCCTGTACGAGCTGGTGGACGGCTCGCTGGTGCGCACCGACCGGATCGAGCTGGACCTCGACGGCGCGCGCACCGAGGTGCCCGAGCTGGTCGGGCGGCACCGGCCGGCCGTCGTGCTGCTCAACGACGACGACCTGACGTACGCCAAGATCCGGCTGGACGAGGACTCGATGGCCGTCGTCACCGAGCACCTCGGCGGCTTCACCGACTCGCTGCCGCGCGCGCTGTGCTGGGCCTCCGCCTGGGACATGACCCGCGACGGCGAACTGGCCGCCCGCGACTACCTCGCGCTGGCGCTGTCCGGCCTCGGCCGGGAGAGCGACATCGGCGTGGTGCAGTCCGTGCAGCGCCAGGTCAAGCTCGCCCTGGACGCCTACACCGACCCGGACTGGCGCGAGCAGGGCCTCGCCCGCTGGGCCGCCGCCGCCGAGGAGCACCTGCGCGCCGCCGAGCCCGGCAGCGACCACCAGCTGGCCTGGGCCCGCACCCTCGCCGCGGTCGCCCGCACGGACGGTCAGCTGGACCTCCTCGCCGGGCTGCTGGACGGCACGGTGGAGCTCAAGGGCCTGGCGGTGGACACCGAGCTGCGCTGGGTCCTGCTGTCCCGGCTGTCCGCCACCGGCCGGGCCGACGAGGCCGCGATCGTCGCCGAGCTGGAGCGGGACAACACCGCGGCCGGCCAGGAGCACGCCGCCTCCTGCCGCGCCGCCCGCCCGACCGCCGAGGCCAAGGCCGCGGTCTGGGCCGCGGTGGTGGAGGCGGACAACCTGACCAACTACGTGCAGGAGGCCATGATCGCCGGCTTCCAGCAGTCGGACCAGCGGGAGCTGCTGGCGCCGTACGCGGAGAAGTACTTCGCCGCGGTCAAGGGCATCTGGGAGACCCGCAGTCACGAGATCTCGCAGCAGATCATCGTCGGGCTGTACCCGGCGCTGCAGGTCTCCGAGGCGACGCTGGCCGCCACGGACGCCTGGCTGGCCTCGGCCGAGCCGGCGCCGGCGCTGCGGCGTCAGGTCGTCGAGTCGCGGGCCGGGATCGAGCGGGCGCTCAAGGCGCAGGTGGTCGACAAGGCCGCCGGGGGCCGGTGACCTGCCCTGGAAAGGCCTGAAGGGGCGCCGGACGGATCGTCCGGCGCCCCTTCGGGGTTGTGCGGGTCTTGCGCGTACTGCGGGTCCAACGGGTCTTGCGGGTCCTTGGTGGACGCGGCGGTTACTTCTTCTTCTTGCCGTACGGCAGACCGGCGAGGGCCGCGATGACGACGAACGCGGCGAGCGGGATCAGCACGTACAGGCCGATGGTCTGGCCGACGCTCAGGCCGGCACCCGGGTCGTCGCCGTCGTCCCTGGTGAGGGCCATGGCGGGCGACGACAGCAGCATCATCAGCGTGACCGTTGCGGAGACCGCGCCGGCTCGCAAAGCGTTCCTCTTGTCCACGTTTCCAACTTACCCGCCGCTTACGGGAGGGCGCGCGTCGGGGTGGTGGTGTGGGTTCCGCTTGCGGGTTCCGGGGCTCCCGGTGACGGGTTCCGGGGGCTGGGCGGGGCCAGGAGGTGGGCGAGGAGGCGGGCGGCGGGGGTGGCGGCGAGGTGGTCCAGGGTGACCGGGTCGCCCGCGCCGTCGGCGACCGGGAGGCGCCAGTTCGGGTACTGGTCCCAGGTGCCGGGCAGGTTCTGCGGGCGCGGGTCGCCGACCAGGTCCGGCAGCCAGACGCCGACCAGTTCGGCCGGGGTCGCGCGCAGGAAGCGGTAGAGGGCGGGCATGGAGACGGGCTCGTCGGGGGTGAGCAGGCCTCGCGCGATCAGTTCGGCCCGCCAGTCGGCCAGCTCGGCGGCGGCCTCGTCCTGCTCCTCGGAGAGTGGGCGGGCGAGCAGGCCCAGGCGGTGGCGCAGCTCGACGTGTTCGCCGGAGAGCCGGGCGGCGGTGCTGGGCAGGTCGTGGGTGGTGAGGGTGGCCAGGCAGCCGGGGCGCCAGCGGTCGGGGGGCAGGATCTGCCCGGCGTTGCCCCAGTCCCGTTCGAACCAGAGGACGGAGGTGCCCAGGATGCCGCGGGCCGCCAGTTCCTCCCGTACGCCCGGCTCGACCGTGCCCAGGTCCTCGCCGATCACCGCGGTGCCCGCCCGGTGCGCCTCCAGTGCGAGGACGCCGAGCATCGCCTCGGCGTCGTAGCGGACGTAGGCGCCCTCGGTGGGCGGGTGGCCGTTCGGGACCCACCAGAGGCGGAAGAGGCCCATCACGTGGTCGATGCGGAGCGCGCCCGCGTGCCGCGTGGCGGCCTTCAGGAGTTCCGCGTACGGGGCGTAGCCGGCCTTGGCCAGGGCGTCCGGGCGCCAGGGCGGCAGGCCCCAGTCCTGGCCGTGGGCGTTGAAGGCGTCCGGCGGGGCGCCGGTCGAGATGCCGCCGGCCAGGACGTCCTGGAGCGCCCAGGCGTCGGCGCCGTCCGGGTGGACGCCGACGGCGAGGTCGTGGATCAGACCGACCGGCATGCCGGCGTCGCGGGCCGCGCGCTGGGCGGCGGCGAGCTGCTGGTCGACCTGCCAGGCGAGCCAGCGGTGGAACTCGACGCTTGTTTCGAGCTCTTTGGCGGCCTGGTCGATGTGTGGGCCGTTCGGGTGACGCAGGCCCTTCGGCCAGTGGTGCCAGTCGGCGCCGTGCACCTCGGCCAGGGCGTTCCAGAGCGCGTGCCGGCGCAGCCACTCCCCCTCGCGGCGCTGGTACGCCTCGTAGGCGGCCTGGCGGCCGGGGGCGCGCGGGACCTCGTGGAGGCTCTCCAGGGCTTCGCGTTTGAGGGCCCAGACGGCGTCGCGGTCGACCAGGCCGTCGTGGGCGAGGACCTCCTCGCGCAGCCTGGTAGCCCGGCGGGTGAGGTCGTCGGCCTGCCGGCGCTGCTCGGCGGTGAGGTAGCCGTACTCGGGGACGGCCTCGATCCGCAGGTGGACCGGGTCGGCGAAGCGCCGGGAGGAGGGGCGGTAGGGGGACGGGTCGGAGGGGGTGCCGGGGGCCGCGGGAAGGCCCTGGTGCAGGGGGTTGATCTGGAGGAAGCCGGCGCCGAGTTCGGCCCCGGCCCACTGGGCGAGGTCGGCGAGGTCGCCGAGGTCGCCCATGCCCCAGGAGCGGGCGGAGAGGACGGAGTACAGCTGGGCGAGGAAGCCCCAGCTGCGGCCGGGGAGTTGGGGCAGCTGTTGGGGGGCGACGATGAGTGGGGACTGCTGCTTCTTGTCGTTGCTCTCCGCCGTGAGGGTGTGTCGGCCGAGGGGGAGGTCGGCGGGCAGCCAGTGCGAGTGGCCGCGTGGCAGCTCCCAACTGCCGCCGTCCTCCAGCTCGATGTGCAGCCGGACATCGGCGGGGACGTCCAGTGCGGTGCGTCGGCCCTGTCGGGCGACGACGCAGGGTGGCAGCAACCTGCGGTGCTGTTCGGTCCGGTGACGCTCCAACGCCTCCCGTACCTCCTCCGGCGAACCCGCCGCCACCCCCAGCGCCGCCAGCACGGCCACCAGCGTCCGCGCCCCCACCGCCTGCCCGCCCGCCCCCGGATACCGGGTGTCCACCCCGTACGCCTGGGCCAGCGCCAGCAGTTCGGCGGGCGGCGGCGGCGCGTCCTGCGCCGGGACCTTCAGCCCGTCGACTCCGTCACTGTCGTGGTAAGCGGCCACTCGCGGCTCCTGCGATGTCTCGGCAACGCCTGGTCAGGACTCCCAAGTCCTACCCGGGTGACGGGCCGAGCACGCTGTGCGACACGAGTACGGGCGGTGGATCGATCGGTGACAGCCAGTCAGGACAATCGGATATTCAGGAGCAAAACCGGCATAGCCGTCGGTGACGTTGACACCGGGTTGGGTAGCTGGTGGGGTTGCGAGCGTTGTGGTCCAGGCCTGGCGAGGAGGCCCTTGTGCAAGCCCGAGTGTCCGTTACGGCCGGGCGGCGGCTGCGACAGCAGTTGGAGCAGAGTCCGGTGTTGCGCGAGGTGCTGGACCATCCGGCGGCGCTGGCGGCCCGGCGGGCCACGGCGCGGACGTGCCGTCAGCTGGTGCCGCGGACCGCGGACCGGCTGATCGCCGACCTCAAGGGGACGGAGCCGCTGTTGGCGTCGGTGCGGGCCGAACGCGCGGCCGGGCGGCCGGGGCGGCGGGCGGTGCGGATCGCCGCCG
>NZ_MECK01000051.1 GCF_014596465.1 Streptomyces sp. CBMA123
CGTCGCCGACCAGCTCAACCGCCGCCCACGCAAAACGCTCGGCTGGGAAACCCCAGCCGAGCGCCTGCATAAACTCATCGCGGCCTAGACAACCGACCACGTGTTGCGACGACCACTAGAAACCGCCCGGGATGGGGGCCCTTCGTCGTACCTCAGACTGCGGCGGGTTGCGGGGTCTGGGCGGGGAGCTGGTCGGTGATCTCCTCTGCCTCGCGTACGCGGAGGGCGAGCGGGATGCGGAGGGCGGCGATCCACGTCAGGCTGGCGCCGAGCATGTGGAGGCCGACCATCAGCTCGGGAGCATCCGTGAAGTACTGGATGAAGCCGAGGACGCCCTGGAGCAGCAGGACCGCGAGGAGTTCCTTGGTGCGGGACTTGGCTGCCTGGGGGGCCTTCACGGCCGCGAAGACGAAGATCAGGGCGATGGTGAGGCCGACCGAGATGAACGCGAAGTCGGCGTGGAACTGGGCCAACCTGTCGTAGTCGATCGGGATGCGCGGGACGATCTTGTTGTCCTGCGGGGTGCCCGGGTGGTGGCCGGCGCCGGTGACCAACGTGCCGGCGGCGACGAGCAGGCCGACGACGGTGACCAGAACGTAGGAGAGTTGGTGGATGGGCCGGGCCACCGACAACTTCGGTGCGCCGTCGCCTTCCTTGCTGCGCTCCCACATCAGCAGGGCGACCCAGACGAGCGCCACCGCGGCGATCATGTGCAGCGCCACGGTGTACGGGTTCAGGCCGGTCAGTACGGTGATGCCGCCGAGCACGGCGTTGCTCATCACCAGCCAGAACTGGGCCCAGCCGAGCTTGGTCATGCTGCGCCGCCAGGGGCGGTGGCAGCGGGCGGCGAGAATCGCCCAGCCGACGGCCGCGCTCAGCACATAGGTGAGCATCCGGTTGGTGAACTCGACGATGCCGTGGAAGCCCATTTCGGCCGTCGGGGTCAGGCTGTCGGCGGTGCAGCGGGGCCACGTCGTACAGCCGAGGCCGGAGGCGGTGAGCCGGACGGCGCCGCCGGTGACGACGATCACCACGCTCATCACCAGCGCGGCGAACGCGGCGCGCCGGACCATCGCGGCGGAGGGCTGCCAGCGCTCGGCGAGCAGGGAGAAGAGGTTAGGCACGCGGTCAATCGTAGGTGGCCTTACAGGCGATCTTGGCGCGGGGCGCGGGGTCGGGCGCTACCCGGACCGGCCGGGGATCAAACAGGACTGTTCGGGCAAGGCGGTCATTGGTCTTGACCATTCACCCGTTCGGCCGAAAGAGTGCGGATTGGTCCATACCTTTTTTCGGGCCTCTCCCACTCCTCCCGCACGCAGCGGAGATCCTGCACATGCGCATATCCACTTCCGCCGCCGCGCTCGCGGTCGGCGGCTCGCTCGCCCTGGCCGGCCTGATCGCCCCGGCCGCCCACGCCGTCGGCACCCTCGGCACTGTCGGCACTGTCGGCACCGACCGGGAGTGCCGCAGCCTCGGGGTCGCCAACCTCTACGGCGAGTTCATCGAGGGCGACGACACCCACACCCCCGACGCCGAGGGCGCGGTCGCGGTCGGCGGCAACGCCGACTTCACCGGCGGTTTCTCGGTCGGCCAGGAGCTGACCGCCGCCGAGGTCGACGCCCTGCCCGGCAAGAACGCGCTGGTCGTGGCCGGCAGGATCACCGGCCACAACACCCAGGTGATGAAGGGCAACGGCGTCTACGGCTCCAAGGCCGACGGCGCCGTCGTCCAGGCCCACGCCGGGACGATCGCCCAGGGAGCCTCGCCGATCGACTTCAAGGCCGAGTTCACCAAGCTGCGCGCCGCCGCCACCTCGCTGGCCGCCGTGCCGCAGACGGCCGGAGCCACCGTCCAGGCCAAGGGCGCCGAGCTGACCTTCACCGGCGGCGACGCCACGTACAACAGCTTCACCGTCGACGCCGCGAAGCTCCAGGGCGCCAAGGACGTCTTCGTCAAGGTGCCGGCCGGCTCGGTGACCGTCATCAACGTGACCGGCGGCTCGTACGACATGGCGGCGGCCGGGACCGCCGGCTTCCACCTGTGGGACGAGGGCACGTCGGCCTTCGTGCTGGACGACAAGCTGCAGAGCGCGGCGGGCGGCGCGATCCGGGCCAGGCTGCTCTGGAACTTCCCCACCGCGACCAAGGTGGTCAAGAACGGCAAGGCCGCCTGGGCCGGCACGGTGCTGGCACCCAACGCGGCCTTCGACCTCGGTAGCGGCGGCCCGGTCAACGGTTCGGTGATCGCGGCCTCGCTGACCGGCAAGGGCGGCGCGGAGACCCACCACTACCCGTTCGCCGGCTGCCTGCCCGGCACCGTGGTGCCCACCACCCCGGCCACGCCGCCCGTCACTCCGCCCGTCACCCCGCCGGTGACGCCGAGCGGCTCGCCGACCACCCCGGTGACGCCGAGCGCCTCGACCGGGCCGTCCGGCTCCCCGAGCGTTCCGGCGACCGGCAAGCCGGGCGGGAGCGGCTCGCCCAGCCCGTCCGCCTCCGCCTCGGCGGCCGTGCCGGGTGCCTCGGCCAGCCCGTCCGCCCGGGCGAACGAGGGCGGCGACCTGGCGCACACCGGCTCCGGTCCGGTGCTGCCGCTGGCGATCGGCGGCGCCGTGGTGCTCGCGGCCGGTGGCGGGATCGTGGTGGCGGCCCGGCGCAAGGCGGCCGGGAAGGCCTGACCGGTCGGAATGCCCCGGATGTTCGTCGACTGATCGACAGTGCGCCCCTGGTGATTGAACCTGATCGCCGGGGGCGTCGTTGTGTTCCTAAGGTGACGAAGTCCATTCAACTTCGCCGGATCCGCGTTGTGCGAGGTGACGGCTGTGATGGGCTGGTCATGCACATCCGGAAACGGACCGACAGACGAAATCCGGTCGCGCGGCGGGGTGTGGTGGGGTGAGGAAGTGCCGGTAGAGTCCCCCGGACATGTCGTAGCGGGCCACCGCGAACCACTTCAACCCGCCTGCTGCGCAAGACCGTTCGGAGGGGAACAGGTAATGGCGCGACAGCAGCGGAACATTCGGATGGGCGCGGCGGCACTCGCGGGCACGGCGGCGGCCGGATTCCTCCTGCCCCTGGCGCTGGCCACCAACGCCTCGGCACACGTACCGACTTGGTCGGTGACCTGCGACAAGGTCGTCATCGACCTGATCAACTACAGCCCCAAGCCTGACGTGAAGAACACCGTCAGCCTCACCGTCGGCGACGAGAAGGTCCTGGACGCCAAGGGGTTCCCGGCGGAGTTCCACGGCACCTTCCCGGTGAAGGACCACGACGCCCCGGTCACGGCGCACCTGGTGGTCAAGACCACCGAGACCCCGGCCGAGAAGGGCTGGAGCATCGACGAGACCAAGACCATCGCGCCGTGCCACACCCCGACGCCGACGCCCACCCCGACCCCCACCAAGACGCCCACCCCCACCCCGACCCCCACCCCCACCAAGACCCCCACCCCGACGCCGACGCCGACCGGGACCCCGTCGGCGACGCCCACGCCGAGCACGACTCCGACGGTGACCCCCACCCCCAGTACGACCCCGGCCGCCCCGGCGCCCAGCACCAGCGCCCCGGCGCTCGCCCAGACCGGTAGCAGCGACGCCACCCCGATCATCGCGGCGGCCGGCGGCGGTGTGCTGCTGGTCGGTGGCGCGCTGGTGCTGCTGGCCCGCAAGCGCCGTGGCGGCAGCGCGAGCTGACACCTGAAAACCGCGACGCCCCCGGCCGGTTGAGGCCGGGGGCGTCGTGCGTCGAGTGCCGGGGGCGTTACTCCCAGCGGAAGAACCGGGCGGCCGCGGCCAGCCCGAGGACGGCCCAGCCGGCCAGGATGCCGAGGTCGGACCAGGGCACCCCGGCGCCGTGCTGGAGCACCGAGCGCAGGCCGTCCGAGAGCGCCGAGATCGGCAGCAGTTCCAGCACCGACCGCACGGCGTCGGGGAACTTGCTCAGCGGCACGATCACCCCGCCGGCCAGCAGCAGCAGGACGAACACCAGGTTGGCGGCGGCCAGGGTGGCCTCGGCCTTGAGGGTGCCGGCCATCAGCAGGCCCAGCCCGGAGAAGGCGGCGGTGCCGAGGACCAGCAGGGCGGCGACCGCCAGGGCCCCCTGCGGTGTGGCGAGTCCGTGCGGGGACCAGCCGAGCGCCAGGGCGACCACCGACAGCAGCGCGACCTGCAGCACCTCGGTGACCAGCACGCAGCCGGTCTTGGCGGTCAGCAGCGTCCAGCGCGGCATCGGGCTGGCGCCGAGCCGCTTGAGCACGCCGTAGCGGCGCTCGAAGCCGGTGGCGATGGCCTGCCCGGTGAAGGCGGTGGACATCACGGCCAGGGCGAGCAGGCCGGGCGCCAGGAAGTCGACCCGCTTGCCGGGGCCGTCCACGGCGACGATGTCGACGGCGGAGAACAGCACCAGCAGCACGGTGGGGATGACCACGGTGAGCAGCAGCTGCTCACCGTTGCGCAGCAGCATCCTGGTCTCGAAGGCGGTCTGGGCGAGCAGCATCCGCCCGACCGGGGCGGCGCCGGGCTTCGGGGAGAAGTCGGTGGGCGTCGCGTCCGTTGTGGTGGTCACGAGCGGAGCTCCCGTCCGGTCAGGTCGAGGAAGACGTCTTCGAGGCTGCGGCGCTGGACGGCCAGCCGTTCGGGCAGGATGCCGGAGCCCGCGCACCAGCCGGTGACGGCGGCCAGCAGCCGGCTGGGGTCGAGCGGCGCCTCGACCCGGTAGCTGCCGGGGGCGGTCTCGGTGGCGGTGGCGCCCGCGGGCAGTTCCTTGAGCAGCGGGCCGAGGTCGAGGCCGGGCGGGCCGTCGAAGCGCAGGGCGTCCTCGGCGCCGCCGCGGCACAGCTCCTCGGTGGTGCCGCCGGCGATGACCTTGCCGTGGTCGACGATGGCGACGTGGTCGGCGAGCTGTTCGGCCTCGTCCATGTGGTGGGTGGTGACCACCACGGTGACGCCGTCCCGGCGCAGGTCGCGGACCAGGTCCCAGGTGGCGCGGCGGGCCTGCGGGTCGAGGCCGGCGGTGGGCTCGTCCAGGAAGACCAGTTCGGGGCGGCCGACCACGGCCATCGCGAGGGCGAGCCGCTGCTGCTGGCCGCCGGAGAGCCGGCGGTAGGTGGTGCGGCCGCAGGAGCCGAGGCCGAGGCGTTCGACCAGGGTGTCCACGTCCAGCGGGTGGGCGTGCAGTCTGGCGGTGTGCCGCAGCATCTCCACGGCGCGCGCGCCCGCGTACACGCCCCCGGACTGGAGCATGACGCCGATCCGGGGCCGCAGGGCGGCACTCTGGGTGACCGGGTCGAGGCCGAGGACGCGGACGGTGCCGGCGTCGGGGCGGCGGTAGCCCTCGCAGGTCTCGATGGTGGTGGTCTTGCCGGCGCCGTTGGGGCCGAGGACGGCGGTGATCGTGCCGCTCATGATGGTCAGGTCGAGGCCGTCCACCGCGGTCACGCGGTTGTTGAACCCAGTGCCGTAGTGCTTGACCAGCCCGGCGACCTGGACCGCGGGTTCGGAGTGCATACCGGCGAGTCTAAGAGGGCCGAACGGACCGGCCGGACACCGGCCTTGGTGATCGTTTTCGCTGATCAGGTAAGCCTTACCTGCGTGACAGATGCCACGGGTGAGGCCTGGATCACGGGTTGTCCTGTCGGAAGTAATTACGCAACACTGGTGTTGTGAAAAACATGCGCGAGCACACCACGCAGGCGGAGGCCGAGTCGGCCCCCGACTGCGACGTGCCCGTGACGGCGGCCGAGGTGCTGCTGGACGGCCACCGGGCCACCCGCGACCGGGTCGCCCGGTCGATCCTGGACCACGGCCCCTCCTCCGCCGCCGACCTGGCGAACCGGCTCGGCCTCACCGCCGCCGCCGTCCGCCGTCACCTGGACGGACTGGTCGCCACCGGCCTGGTCGAGTCCCGCGAACAGCGGGTCTACGGCAGCCGGGGCCGGGGCCGTCCGGCCAAGGTCTTCGCCCTCACCGACGCCGGCCGGGACGCCTTCTACCAGGCGTACGACCAGCTCGCCGCCGACGCACTGCGCTGGATCTCCGACGCGGTGGGCGGCGGCAAGGCGGGCGAGGAGGCGGTCGCCGCCTTCGCCCGTGCCCGGTTCGGCAAGCAGGGCGAGAAGTACCAGGAGAGCCTGCGGCAGGCCGACGCCCGGGAACGCCCGGAGGTCCTTGCCCAGGCGCTGAGCGCGGACGGGTACGCTGCCACGGTGCGGCGTGTCCCGTCGGCCGGGGCCAAGGCCCCGGCGGGCGCCCAGCTCTGCCAGCACCACTGCCCGGTCGCGCACATCGCCGAGCAGTTCCCGCAGCTCTGCGAGGCGGAGACCGAGGTCTTCTCCCAGCTCCTGGGCACCCATGTGCAACGGCTGGCCACCATCGCCCACGGCGACGGGGTCTGCACCACCTACGTGCCGGCACCCGGTGCCGCATCGTCGCCCGCCCAGCGCACCGCGGGCCACGGTTCCGATGCGGCGCCGACTGCCTGCATGTCCACTGAAGATTCAGCGTCCACCGAAGATTCTGCGTCCGCGCGTTAGGAAGCTCGCATGACTGACACCGTTTCGCACCCGGAGCTCGAAGGCCTGGGCACTTACGAGTACGGCTGGGCCGACCCGGACGCCGCGGGCGCCACGGCCAAGCGCGGGCTCAGCGAGGAGGTCGTGCGCGACATCTCCGCGAAGAAGAGCGAGTCCGAGTGGATGCTCAACCTGCGTCTCAAGGGCCTGAAGCTGTTCGGCAAGAAGCCCATGCCGACCTGGGGCTCCGACCTCACCGGCATCGACTTCGACAACATCAAGTACTTCGTCCGCTCCACCGAGAAGCAGGCCGAGTCCTGGGAGGACCTGCCCGCGGACATCAAGGCCACCTACGACAAGCTGGGCATCCCGGAGGCGGAGAAGCAGCGCCTGGTCGCCGGTGTCGCCGCCCAGTACGAGTCCGAGGTCGTCTACCACCAGATCCGTGAGGACCTGGAGGAGCAGGGCGTCATCTTCCTGGACACCGACACCGCGCTGCGCGAGCACCCGGAGCTGTTCAAGGAGTACTTCGGCACCGTCATCCCGGCCGGCGACAACAAGTTCGCCGCGCTGAACACCGCGGTGTGGTCCGGCGGCTCGTTCATCTACGTGCCGAAGGGCGTGCACGTCGACATCCCGCTGCAGGCCTACTTCCGGATCAACACCGAGAACATGGGCCAGTTCGAGCGGACGCTGATCATCGTCGACGAGGACGCCTACGTCCACTACGTCGAGGGCTGCACCGCGCCGATCTACTCCTCCGACTCGCTGCACTCGGCGGTCGTCGAGATCATCGTCAAGAAGGGCGGCCGCTGCCGCTACACGACCATCCAGAACTGGTCGAACAACGTCTACAACCTGGTCACCAAGCGCGCCGTGGCGTACGAGGGCGCGACCATGGAGTGGGTCGACGGCAACATCGGCTCCAAGGTCACCATGAAGTACCCGGCCGTCTACCTGATGGGCGAGCACGCCAAGGGCGAGACCCTGTCGATCGCCTTCGCGGGCGAGGGCCAGCACCAGGACGCCGGCGCCAAGATGGTGCACATGGCGCCGAACACCTCGTCCAACATCGTCTCCAAGTCGGTGGCGCGCGGCGGCGGCCGCACCTCCTACCGCGGTCTGATCGAGATCGGTGAGGGCTCCAAGGGCGCCAAGTCCAACGTGCTGTGCGACGCGCTGCTGGTCGACACCATCTCCCGCTCGGACACCTACCCGTACGTGGACGTCCGCGAGGACGACGTGTCCATGGGCCACGAGGCGACGGTCTCCAAGGTCAGCGAAGACCAGCTGTTCTACCTGATGAGCCGCGGTCTGACCGAGTTCGAGGCCATGGCGATGATCGTCCGCGGCTTCGTCGAGCCGATCGCGCGCGAGCTGCCGATGGAGTACGCGCTGGAGCTCAACCGGCTGATCGAGCTGCAGATGGAGGGCGCGGTCGGCTGACGATCGGCCGTACCGCCGCCATCCATCCGGAATTTCTGAGGAAGAGAGCACAACGAACAGCCATGGCTGAGCAGAACACCACCGGCTCCACCACCGCCGGTTCGATCGAGGTCGGCACCGCCGGCGCCGGCGCGCAGCTCGCCGGCCCCGGCACCGGCCGCAGCACGGTCCAGCAGCCGATCGACGCGCGCGTCGCGGTCAAGCCGTCCTTCGACGTGAACGACTTCCCGGTGCCCACCGGCCGCGAGGAGGACTGGCGGTTCACCCCGCTGCACCGCCTCGGCGGGCTGCACGACGGCACGGCCGCCGATGCCGCGCGCGGTGAGGACAAGGTCGAGTTCACGCTGCCGGACGGCGTCACCGCCGAGACCGTCGGCCGGGACGACGCCCGCCTGGGCAAGGCCGGCACGCCGGTCGACCGGGTCGCCGCGCAGGCCTTCAGCGCCTTCGACCAGGCGCTCGTGGTGACCGTCCCCAAGGACGCGGTGCTGACCGAGCCGGTCAAGATCGACGTGCGCGCCGAGGGCGGGGTCCGCTTCGCCCACGTGGTGATCGACGTCAAGCCGTTCGCCGAGGCCGTGGTGGTGCTCAACCACGCGGGCACCGGCACCCGGGCCGCCAACGTCGAGCTGCTGGTCGGCGACGGCGCCAAGCTGACCTTCGTCTCCGTCCAGGACTGGGAGCGGGACGCCGTCCACGCCGCCCAGCACAACGCGCTGGTCGGCCGGGACGCCTCGTACAAGTCCGTGGTCGTCACCTTCGGCGGCGACCTGGTCCGCCTGCACCCGCGGGTCAACTACGCGGGCCCCGGCGGCGAGGCCGAGCTGTTCGGCCTGTACTTCGCGGACGCCGGCCAGCACCTGGAGCACCGCCTGGTCGTCGACCACGACACGCCGCACTGCCGGTCCAACGTGGCGTACAAGGGTGCGCTGCAGGGCCAGGACTCGCACGCGGTCTGGGTCGGCGACGTGCTGATCCGCGCCGCCGCACTCGGCACCGACACCTACGAGCTCAACCGGAACCTGGTGCTCACCGACGGCGCCCGGGTCGACTCGATCCCGAACCTGGAGATCGAGACCGGCGAGATCGTCGGCGCCGGCCACGCCTCGGCGACCGGCCGTTTCGACGACGAGCAGCTGTTCTACCTGATGGCCCGCGGCATCCCCGCCGACGAGGCCCGCCGCCTGGTGGTCCGCGGCTTCTTCGCCGAGCTGCTCCAGCAGATCGGCGTGGCCGAGGTCCAGGAGCACCTCATGGAGAAGATCGACGCCGAGCTGGAAGCGGCGGTCTGATCGCGATGAGCTTCCTCCGTGCCTGCGCGCTGAGCGACCTCCAGGAGGACGTTCCCAAGCGCGTGGACCTCAACGGCGTGCCGGTCTCGATCGTCCGCACCGACGAGGGGGTGTTCGCGATCAACGACACCTGCTCGCACGCGAACGTCTCGCTCTCCGAGGGCGAGGTCGAGGACTGCATGATCGAGTGCTGGCTGCACGGTTCCAGCTTCGACCTGCGCACCGGCAAGCCCTCCGGCCTGCCCGCCACCAAGCCGGTCGCTGTCTACCCCGTAAAGATCGAAGGGGACGATGTGCTCGTCTCCGTCAACCAGGAGTCCTGAGTACACATGGCAACCCTTGAAATCCGCGACCTGCACGTCTCCGTCGAGGCCGAGAACGGCCCGCGCGAGATCCTGAAGGGCGTCGACCTGACCGTGAAGCAGGGCGAGACCCACGCCATCATGGGTCCGAACGGCTCCGGCAAGTCCACCCTGGCCTACTCGCTGGCCGGCCACCCCAAGTACACCGTCACCGGCGGCACCGTGCTGCTGGACGGCGAGGACGTCCTGGAGATGTCCGTCGACGAGCGTGCCAAGGCCGGCGTCTTCCTGGCCATGCAGTACCCGGTCGAGGTTCCCGGCGTCTCGGTCTCCAACTTCCTGCGCACCGCCGCCACCGCCGTCCGCGGTGAGGCCCCCAAGCTGCGGCTGTGGGTCAAGGAGGTCAAGGAGGCGATGGCCGCCCTGCAGATGGACCCGGCGTTCGCCGAGCGCAACGTCAACGAGGGCTTCTCCGGCGGTGAGAAGAAGCGCCACGAGATCCTCCAGCTGGAGCTCCTCAAGCCGAAGATCGCGATCCTCGACGAGACCGACTCCGGCCTGGACGTCGACGCGCTGCGGATCGTCTCCGAGGGCATCAACCGGGTCCGCTCCACCGGCGAGGTCGGCACCCTGCTGGTGACCCACTACACCCGCATCCTGCGGTACATCAAGCCCGACTACGTCCACGTCTTCGCGGGCGGCCGCATCGTCGAGTCCGGCGGCGCCGAGCTGGCCGACAAGCTGGAGAACGAGGGCTACGAGGCGTATGTGAAGGGGGGCGCGTCCGAGTGACCCATCCGTTTACGGGACTGCTCGACACCGACGCCATCCGCAAGGACTTCCCGGTCCTGCAGCGGCTGCTCCACGAGGACAAGCCGCTGGTCTACCTGGACAACGCGGCCACCTCGCAGAAGCCGCGCCAGGTGCTCGACGCGCTGACCGGCTACTACGAGCGGCACAACGCCAACGTCCACCGCGGCGTGCACGTGCTCGCCGAGGAGGCCACGGCGCTGTACGAGGGCGCCCGCGACAAGGTCGCGGCCTTCGTCAACGCGCCGAGCCGCAACGAGGTGATCTTCACCAAGAACGCCTCCGAGTCGCTCAACCTCGTTGCCAACATGCTCGGTTGGGCCGACGAGCCGTACCGGGTCGACGCCGACTCCGAGATCGTGATCACGGAGATGGAGCACCACTCCAACATCGTCCCGTGGCAGCTGCTCTCGCAGCGCACCGGTGCGAAGCTCAAGTGGTTCGGTCTGACCGACGAGGGCCGGCTCGACCTGTCGAACATCGACGAGCTGATCACCGAGAAGACCAAGGTGGTCTCCTTCACCCTGGTCTCCAACCTGCTCGGCACCGTCAACCCGGTCGAGACGATCGTCCGCAAGGCCCAGTCGGTCGGTGCGCTGGTCGTCATCGACGCCTCGCAGGCCGCCCCGCACATGGTGCTGGACGTGCAGGCGCTGGAGGCCGACTTCGTCGCCTTCACCGGCCACAAGATGCTGGCCCCGACCGGCATCGGCGTGCTCTGGGGCCGCCAGGAGCTGCTGGAGGACCTCCCGCCGTTCCTCGGCGGCGGCGAGATGATCGAGACCGTCACCATGGGCTCGTCCACCTACGCCCCGGCGCCGCACAAGTTCGAGGCCGGTACCCCGCCGATCGCCCAGGCGGTCGGGCTCGGCGCGGCCATCGACTACCTGTCGGCGATCGGCATGGAGAAGATCGCGGCGCACGAGCACGCGATCACCGAGTACGCGGTGGAGCGCCTGCTGGAGGTCCCGGACCTGCGGATCATCGGCCCGCGCACGGCCGTCGACCGCGGTGCGGCGATCTCCTTCACCCTCGGTGACATCCACCCGCACGACGTGGGCCAGGTGCTGGACGAGCAGGGCATCGCCGTGCGCGTCGGACACCACTGCGCGCGGCCGGTCTGCCTGCGGTACGGAATTCCGGCGACCACGCGAGCGTCGTTCTACCTGTACTCGACGCCGGGCGAGGTCGACGCGCTGATCGACGGTCTGCACCACGTCCGGAACTTCTTCGGCTGACGGGACAGGGCAGGACGATCATGAAGCTCGACTCGATGTACCAGGACATCATCCTGGACCACTACCGCAACCCGCACGGCAAGGGGCTGCGGGACGGCGACGCCGAGGTGCACCACGTCAACCCGACGTGCGGCGACGAGATCACCCTGCGGGTGAAGCTCGACGGCGCGACGGTCACCGACGTCTCGTACGAGTCCCAGGGCTGTTCGATCAGCCAGGCCAGCGCCTCGGTGCTGAACGACCTGGTGGTCGGCAAGACCGTCGGCGAGGCACAGGCCGTCCAGGAGGCCTTCCTGGAGCTGATGCAGAGCAAGGGCCAGGGCGAGGGCGACGAGGAGGTGCTGGAGGACGCGGTCGCGTTCGCCGGTGTCTCCAAGTACCCGGCCCGGGTCAAGTGCGCCCTGCTCAGCTGGATGGCCTGGAAGGACGCCACCGCCCAGGCGCTCGCCCAGCACCCCGCCGTGAACGACTGATCCCGCAGAGGAGGAATGACCATGACTGACGAAACCCCCTCCGCTGCGGACACCGCCGCGGGGGAGCAGCCGACCGGCCTCATCGTCGGCACCACCGCCGGCACCGTCTCCGTCGAGGACCTGACCGAGGCCCTGATGGACGTCGTCGACCCCGAACTGGGCATCGACGTCGTCAACCTGGGCCTGATCTACGGCATCCACATCGACGAGTCCGACGTGGCCACCATCGACATGACGCTCACCTCGGCGGCCTGCCCGCTGACCGACGTCATCGAGGACCAGGCCAAGACCGCCACCGACGGCCTGGTCCAGGACCTGCGGATCAACTGGGTCTGGATGCCGCCGTGGGGCCCGGATAAGATCACCGACGACGGCCGCGAGCAGCTCCGCGCGCTCGGCTTCAACGTCTGAGGTCTTTCGACGATCGTCAACCCGCTGCCGCGCGAACCCATGGGTTCGCGCGGCAGCGGCGTATCCGGGGCTCAACGTCTGCCTGCACCCGCTTCGCCCGCCGTCGGGTGAACACCCGCGCTCCATCCGCCCGGCCGGGCGGTGCGCGGCGCTGATGGAACAGGGCCGAGTACTCGCCGGAAGCACGTGGCCGGGCGACGTATCTGGCGGATGTGAGAGGGCCCGGTCCTGCCGGAACCCCTTCGGACCGGGTGGAATCACAGGTCTCAGGCGGCGAGGTCTCAGGCGGCGAGGTGCGCAGGCCGCCTGCCGGTCATGGCGGAGCGCATGGCGGTTCGGACTCGGGCGGCACCTGCGGTTGCCACGTCCGCTCCCTTGCCGGTCGTGAGGGTTCGGGTGGTCAGGCCGGCGCACGGGCGGCAGATGCCCGGTCGGGGCACGGGGTCGTGGCACTTGGCGCACTCGGCGTACCGGGCTGGTGGCCGTGCATTGGGCCGGGCCGGCGGCATCTTGTGTTCCAGGCGGTAGCGGAGCACGGCGATCGCCGAGTGCATCGGGACGGGCAGGCCCGGCAGCAGGGCGTTGGTGAGGTCGGCGGAGGTGCAGCCGCGTGCCAGCCACTGCGCGACCAGGGGCGCCAGTTCGGCGGCTTCGGCCTCGCCGAGGCGTAGTCGGGGCTCGGGCCGGATCACCCGGAACAGGGTGGCCACCGCTGCGCGGGCCTCCTCGGTCTCGGAATCCGGAGGCGGCGGGAGGGTGGGTCCTTGCTGCCGGTTCTTTACTACAGGGCCGTCAGCGCGACCGGTGGCCGCTCCACCGGACGCCGGAGGGGTGGCACTCGGTCGCGAGAGCTGCGGGGTGTCGAAGACATGGGTCTCGCTGATGATCGTGCCGTCCGGCAGGCGGATCTTCTCGACGCGGTAGTAGCCGGCCTCGGTCAACTCCTTGAGCGCCTTGCGGATCGCGCCTCGGCCCTGGGGGCTGGTGTCGGCCATGTGCCGCCCGTCCTCGCGCCAGCCGTCGGGGCGGGAGAGGAGGTCTGCGAGCAGACCGCGTGCCGTGTAGCTCAACCGCCGGTACTGGAGTAGGGCGTTGGGTAGCACGGTGAAGTGGCGTACGTGTTCGGTACGATGGATGTGCATCGGGAGGTTGTGCTCCTGTTGCCGGACCCCGGAGCGTTGGCGCGCTGCCGGGGTCGCCTATTTTTCTGTTTGATTACGGAACGTACCACAACGGCCAGACAGGCAAGTCGCGTTCAGGGAAGCAAGTCTGACGGACAATCAGGCTCTGTCGATTTCCGGCGAAACCGTGTGCGATGGCTGTCGTGGTTTGCACGTGGATGATCGGGTGGCCGAGCCCGTCCTGCCGCTCCCGTGGTTACCCGGCCGCGAGGAGTTCCCCGCGCTCGACGGCACACCCGAGCTTCGGGTACTCGATCATGCGCTGATTACCGCCGCCGTTCCCTCGGGTCACGCGATCGGGCGGAGCATGGAGTCGTAGCGGGGCGAGTCGGGGTAGGGCTGCATCGTGCCCATTCGGGTGTAGCCCCACCGCTCATAGAGCACCCGGACCTTCGGGTGGTCCTCCTCGACCAGGAGGTGGGAGCGGTCCTCGATCCGGTGGGACAGCAACTCCTCGTGCAGGGTGCGTGCGACGCCAGTGCCGCGCCAGCGCTTACGGACCATCACCTCGCACAGGGCGAAGGTTCGGGTGTCGGTCGAGGTGGACGCGCTCGCGTGGGTGGCACTCGCCGAGATCCCCGCGTACGTGCCGTACGGGCTCTTCGAGCCGGTGCAGGTGTACCTGGACTCTGCGCTCATTGCCTGACCGCTCGCCGCCATCAACCTTGTCCGCATCGACGCATGGCGCACTGCCTCCCACCTGGCAGCATTCCGCCCCGCCGGATCGCATCCAGCGGGGCAGAGACAGGAGTCGTCAACGTGCTGCCGCGCAAACCTCTCCTTCGAGGGAAGGATTTGCGCGGCAGTGGTATATCTGCGACTGGGCGGCCAGGCTGGTGCCGCGACCTCGGAGGGAGCGAAGTCATGTCGGTAGTGGCGTTTGCGCAGTTGCTCCTGCCTGACTCGCCGTACGCCATGTGGGTCCGGGGGGAACTGGGGGAGTACCTCCGGCTCCCGGACGACGGCACGCGGGTCGAGGTGGTCGGAGGGGAGATCGTCGTGTCACCGGCGCCGGTAGTTACGCATGCGGTGTTCCTCTCGCACATCGAGCGGCGGTTCACCCTCGCCCTGGGATCGGGCCCGGACTTCCCGTGGAGGGCGCTTCAAGCGATCAATCTGGACTTGGTGGAGATCGGAGACGGCTACGTTCCGGACCTCGTCGTCGTGGATGCCGAGGTGGAGGAGCGGGCGCTGGACGGGGACGTGGCCGGTCTCTACCCGCACGACATCGTCATGGCGGTCGAGGTGACCTCCCCGTCGAACGCGCGGTACGACAGGCGCCCGATGTTCGGTAGGCAGGTCAAGTCCACCAAGTGGAGCGGGTATGCGCGCTCTGGGGTGCCGTACTACCTGCTGGTGGATCGGGATCCGCGGCAGCCCGGCGTCACGCTGTTCGGCGAGCCGAACAAGGGCGAGGGGACGTACGAGGTGCTGGGGGAGTGGAAGTTCGGCGAGACCGTTCGGTTGCCGAAGCCCTTTGACGTCGAGATCCCCACCGACCGATGGAAGGCTTGGGAGTAGACGGAACATGCCGCTGCCCGGGACTCCTGTGAGGAAGTCCCGGGCAGCGGTGTTTCGTGTCCCTGGGGCTCAGGCCTGCTTGGGCTTGCGGGCGACGGCCAGGGCCAGGGCGGTGCAGAGGGCGGCGGCGAGGGTGGCGAAGCCGCTGACGGCGGGGAGGAGGCCGTAGGCCTGGACCAGGGCGCCGACGATGACGATGGGGAGGGAGCTGCCGAGGTAGACGATCACCCAGAGGGCGCTCATCTCGGAGCCCCGGCGTTCCGGGTCCATCGCGGCGACGGCGGTGGTGAACAGGGAGCGGAAGGCCACGCCCTGGCAGGCGCCGCCGAGGACGCTGCCGATGAACAGCAGCGCCGGGGTGCCGGTGTACCCGGCGGCGACGACCAGGGCGAGGCCGGCGGCGAGGCCGGTCATGCCGAGGGCGATCACCAGGCGGTCCGCGGTCGGCGGGACGATCAGCTGGGCGGCGGCCGAGGAGCCGAGCAGCAGGGCGGCCACGATCGCGCCGGTCAGGTGCGAGGAGGTGTGCAGCAGCTTGCCGGCGAAGGCCGGGGCCAGGCTGAGGTAGACGCCGAAGACCGCGTAGGAGATGAACCCGGCCGAGGCGGCGAGCAGGAACTCGCGGCGGCCGGTGCGCGGCAGCCGCAGCCGCTGGGGGCGCAGGTGGGCCGGGGTGGTGATCCGGGGCGGGGAGGCCGGCGGGCGGTTGCGGCCGGGCATCCGGGGGTGGACCAGGGCCAGCGGCACGCACAGCGCCAGCAGGGCGACGGCGTGCAGCAGGAAGGGCGTCAGCAGTGGGTCCGAGCCGCCGGCCAGCAGGGCGCCGACGATCGGGCCGAGCGCGACGCCGCCTGCGGAACAGGCCAGGGTGAGCTTGGCGGCCAGGGTCGGGCGGTCGGGTAGCAGGTCGCCGAGGGCGGCTCCGGCGGCGCCGGTGGACAGGCCGACGGCGACGCCCTGGACGGCCCGGCCGACGGCGAGCTGCCAGAAGCTGCCGGCGGTGGCGAACACCGCGTCCCCGGCGGCGGCCAGGAGGACGGCGGGCAGGATCAGGGCGCGGCGGCCGAGGTGGTCGGACCAGTGGCCGACCACGGCCAGCACCGGGACCAGGGCGAACACGTAGATCGTGAAGAGGATCGTGGTGTCGAGCGGGCCGAGCCCGAGGCGCTGTTGGAGGAGCGGGTAGATCGGCGTCGCCAGGTTGGCACCGATCAGCATCAGTAGCAGGGCGGCGGCCACCAGGCCGACGCGGATGCCGCGCAGCGCGTTCCAGCGGCTGATCGCGGCGAGCTGGAGCTGGGCGCGGGGCGCGAGCTCCAGGGGAAGCAGGGCCTCCGACAGTCGGCGTCCGTCGAGCTGCGCGGTGCGCAGTGCGGAGCCGGCGGGGGAGAGGTCCGCCATGGCAGGGGTCTCCTGTGGCCGGGCACCACCGGGGTCGGCGGGGTGTGCCGGCGCGCCCCTCCGGAGGCGCTGTGGTGGTGGCCGCGGTGCGGGGCTCCCTGGTGGAGCGGATGAGCTGAGAGAAGAGGGGCTTCGTTGCCCGTGGCCCGCGCGGGGTTGTGCGCGGTACCAATGCGAAGGATAAGGGGTGGGCGCGCGGAAGCGGCGCGCGCCCCTGTGCGCGCCCCTCGCGGCCGGGCATCGGGGGTGCCCGGCCTATACGCTGAGGTGGTAGATCGACACGCGGAGCTGTTCGAGCGGACCGCTGGCTGAGGGAGAGCACACGACGATGGCCGGACGACGTCGGAAGAACGTGGGGGCTTCGGCGGGAGAGGGTGCGGCCGAGGCGGTCCTGCCCGCGGACCTGGAGCTTCAGGACCTCTACGGGGCGTTCGCCGCGCACGGTCTGGACGACGAGGACCTGGACGACGCGGCGGTGCTGGTGCCGCCGGTGAAGCTGCCCGCCGAGCGGGAGCTGGCCGAGCAGGCGAAGGCCGTGCCGATGTTCGGCTACGCGCTGGCGCTGGCCCGCTGGGCGGCCCCGCACCGGGTGGTGGACGAGTTCGGCGACCTGGTCGAGGAGGACCGGGCGCCGGTCGCGCGGCTGCTGGGGCTGGCCCCGGCCGAGGGCGAGGTGCCGGAGGAGGCCGAGGTCGAGGCGCTGCGGGCCTGGTCGCTGGCCTGCGACCTGGACCTGGTGGAGCTGGGCACGACCGCGGCCGGGGAGCACGTCGCGGTGCCCGGCCCGGACCTGGAGCCCGCCGAGGAGGGGGACCCGGAGACCGTCCTGGAGCTGTGGCTGACCGCCGCCGGGATCGTCCGGGAGCTGGCGGTGGACGCCGACTCGCTGCCGGAGGAGGACGAGGAGGGCACGGAGGGCACGGAGGCGTCGAAGGCCGAAGCCGCCTCCGAGGAGGACGAGGACGGCCTGAGCGAGGTCGAGGAGGCTCGGGACGCCGCCGCCGAACTGCTCGACGAGGCGCTGCAGGTGCTGTACGAGACCACCGCCTTCGCCGACCCGGGCAACGAGACGGTGCCGCTGGGCGTGCTGGCCGCGCTGCTGGTGGTGCCGGAGGGCGAGGAGCCGAGCGAGGAGCTGCTCGGCGACATCACCGATGTGATGGTCGCCCTGGACCCGATGCTGGGCGACCTCGCCGAGCTGGGCCTGCTGGAGTACCGGCCGATCGACCCGGAGCTGTTCGACGAGGAGGAGGGCGAGGAGCCCGCCGTCGTCGGCGAGGAGCCGTTGGACGAGGAGGAGTCGGCCCGCTTCGGGCTGGTCCGGCTCACCCCGCTCGGCCAGTACGGCATCCGGCAGTGGCTGCTGGAGGACGGCTACGACGCGCCGCTGGTCGGCGAGCTGGCCCAGGGGGACGCCGCCGAGCTGCTGCGCGGGGTGTGCGAATCGGCCAACGTGCTGCCGGAGGAGGAGCTGCGGGTCTGGGTGGCCGACCGGGAGCCGGAGCAGGCGGCGCGGGAGCTGCTGGCGGCGGCGCGCGGCGACGACGCGTACGGCCCGCTGCGCCGGATGCTGTGCGTCTCGGCGCTCGACCTGCTGGGGGCGGGCGCCGAGCCGGCCGTCCGGGAGGTGCTGGACGACCCGGAGCTGGGCGGTTCGGCGCGGGCCTGGCTGTCCGCGCTGGGCCTGCCGGACGTGCCGGTGCCGGACCGGGCGATGGCGCTGTGGACGGTGGTCGACACCTTCGCCGCCCAGCTGCTGGACAGCGGCGGCGATGCCACGCTGTTGCGCGAGCTGATCGCCGACCTGCCGGTGAAGGGCGATCCGGCGGCCTGGTTCGGCGAGCTGTGGCGGGTCGACCACCCGTACACGGCGGACGTCCTGGAGGCGATCGGCGAGCTGCACACCGACCGGGCGATCGCCAAGGAGGCGCGCAAGGCGGCCTTCAAGGCGCGCTCCAAGAGCTGAGCTCCCCGGCGGTGTCCTGCGGATCCGGTGTGGATCCGCGGGACACCGCGTTACGGGAGGTCCAGCGAGCCGTCCTCGGTGAAGGGGAAGAACGGGTTGTGGGCCAGCTCCCACAGGTGCCCGTCCGGGTCCTCGAAGTAGCCGGAGTAGCCGCCCCAGCTGGTCGGTACCGGCGGCTTGACCACCACGGCGCCGGCGTCGACGGCCGTGCGCAGGGCGGCGTCCACCAGGGCGGGGGACTCCAGGTTCACGGCGAGGGTGACGCCGCGGAAGGAGGGCTCCCCGGTGTCGGGCACGCCCGCGTCGGCGGCCAGTTCCTCGGTGGGGAAGAGGCCGAGCACCGAGTCGGCGGTGCGGAACCAGACGATCTCCGGGCTGGAGGCGGCGGAGCGCTGCCAGCCGAGGTCCTGGTAGAAGCGGGCACTGCGGTCGAGGTCGGTGACGCCGAGGGTGACGATGCTGATCCGGGCGGGGAAGGCGGCCCGCTCCGGGTTGTTCTGTGCGGTCATGCGGCCAGCGTAGGGAGGGCGGCTGACAACCTGGCCGACTGACACGGCCACCGCCCCCGTGTGCCAGTCGAGCTGATGACCCGGCAGCTCCGGGCACGTAAGGTGGCGTCAGCGGTGCGGGCGCGAGGACTCGGGGGTGCGGCAGAGGATGGTGCGGGAGAGCGGCGGAAGGCCCCAGGAGTGGAACGCCGAGCGGTCGGGGCCCGAGCGGCCGGGCGAGCAGGATCGTTTCGCCGACCAGGAGGAGTTCTCCCGCCGGACCCTCGCCGCGGTGGACTTCCCGGTGTACGGCGTGGCCGGGCCGGAGGGGCGGGGCGAGGCCCTGGCGGCCTTCGAGACCTGCGGCGGCGAGCTGCGCTGGATCGAGGTGCAGTGCGGTGACTGGCGCACCGCGGCCGGGCCGTACGTGACGGTGCGCACCTACCGGCCGGGGGCCGACGGCTGTGAGGTGCTGCCCGAGCTGGAGGACGTGGTCGAGGACGAACGGGACCGGGTCTACGAGCAGTTGGGCGTCGACGAGGGCGACGGGCCGGGCCGGGTGCGGGCGCTGCGCGAGTGGATCACGGTGGACGGCGAGCCGTGCGCGGTGGAGGTGCACGAGGACTGGCCGGTGGCCGCGGTCGGCGCGGGCGGTGGCGCGGGCGGCGGGTCGCAGGAGGCCGGGCCGGTCTGGGCCGGGCGGCTGCGGGTCGGCGACCAGGCCGTCACGGTGTGCGGGCGCGGGCTGCCCCCCGGCGGGGTGGAGCTCGGCGGGATCGGGGACTTCGAGCGCTACCTGCACGGACGCACCGAGCTGCTGCGCGACCTGGCCTCCCGGCGGGCCCGCTACGTCCCGGTCGAGGAGCGTGAACTGCCGCCCGCCGTAGGGCTGGAGGCGCACCGGGAGCTGATCGCCCAGAGCATCGCCGAGGTCGCCGCGATCGAGGCGCAGGTGCGGGTGGGGCGGACGCCGAGGCTGCCGCGCGGGCTGCGCGGGGACGTCTGCGCGGTGCGCTGGGAGGCGGCGGTGCGCCAGCAGATGCGGCTCGCCACGGAGAGCCGGGAGGAGGCCACGGCGGCGGTGACCTCGATGGTCAACCACCTCAACCGGCTGTCCCAGCAGACCCAGTGGCTGGTCGGCACGGCGGAGGGGGAGGCGGCGGTCGAGGAGGTCGTCCGGTACACGGTGTTCGCCAGCGAGGTGGCGAGCCTGCCGGCGCAGCGGGCCTGGGAGCAGCTGTGGCGGGAGCGGCCGGGGACGGCCGGGGCGGGTGGCTGGGAGGAGCACCGGCTGGTGGAGGAGCTGTGGCTGTCGGCCTGGGAGCAGTGGCGGGCGCGGCGCGGCTGACCGGGGCTTGGTAAAGCACGGGTCATGTGTCAGTCATCGGTTGGCGGATGGTCGCCTCGTGGCGAGGTGGGCGTCATGCCGGGTTCGCCCCTGCGGCGGAGTCTGCTGGGCGTCGACGACCCGCCTCGACGCCTGTCCGCCCTTCAGGAGTTGCTGCCGTGTCGCTGTCCCGCCGGGACTTCGTCAACCGTTCCACCCTCGTCGGGGCCGGCGTGCTGATCGCCGGCAACGAGCTGAACATCGGCAGCGCCGGCAAGCCCGAGTTCGGCGAGTTCACCGGGGTGACCTTCTCGGACGACGGACGGACCCTGTTCGCCAACATCCAGGAGCCGGGCATCCAGCCGGCCGTCAGCGGGCCGTGGCGCCGGCTGAACGAGCACAGGCGGTCCCAGGGGTACGGCGCCTGACGTTGCGTCGGATGCGTGTGGCTGTCCGCGGACTACTCGTCCGCGGGCAGCCGCAGTTGCAGCATCGCCAGCAGGCGCTGCTGCGGCTGGGCGAGGTCGATGCCGGTCAACTGCTCGGCGCGGCGCACCCGGTAGCGCAGGGTGTTGGGGTGGATGTGCAGGGCGTCGGCGGCGACCCGGACCTCGCCCAGCGCGTCCAGCCAGGCGAGCACCGACTCGGCGAGCCGGGTGCCGTGCCGGCGGTCGTACGCGGTGAGCGCGGTGAGCCGGGGGTCGCGCAGGCCGCCGCGTTCCTGGAGCAGCGCCAGCATCTCGCTGACCAGCACCTCGGCCTGGACGTCGATCAGCGCCGCGACGTCGAGGTCCACCCCGCCGCGGCCCATCGCGTCCAGGATGCGGTCGGCCTGGGCGCGGGAGTCCGGCACCTGGGAGAGGCCGTCGACGGTCGAGCCGATCGCGGCGCGCAGCGGGATGCCGAGGTGCTCCCGGGCCGCGGTGACCACCTCGGCGGCCCAGTCGCGGACGGTGGTCATCGGCAGGCCGGCCGGCAGCTCCGGCAGCAGCACGTAGACCCGGGACTCGATCGGGGCGAGCAGTGCGGTGCGGTGCCGGGCGGCGGTGTGCACCGAGATCAGGCCGGTGACGTCGGAGCGGTGCAGCGCCTCGGTGGTGTGCGCGGCGTAGGCGAGCACGGTGGCCGGGCGGCGCAGGTCCAGCCCGAGGTGGGTGGCCAGCGACTGGGGGCCGGTGGAGCCCTCCAGCAGCCCGGTCAGCAGGGTCTGGGTGAGTCGGACGTCGGCGGACAACTCGCGGCGGCGGCGCACCAGTTGGGCGGCCGCGACCCGGGCGGCACCGACCAGGGCCTGTTCGGCGTGCGGGGCCAGCGGCTGGGCGCCCTCCTGCACCCAGATGGTGCCGAGCGGCTGGGCCCCGGCCCGGATGCCGACCGCGAGGCGGCGGCGCAGGCCCAGCTCGGGGTGCGGCTCGACCGCGATCGGGGTGTCCGAGCTGCGCAGGTGCTGGAAGATGCCCCATTCGCGGAGCTTGGACAGGTACGGCTCCGGGCCCTGCCAGCCGAGGATGGACAGCCGGCGCAGGTCGTCGACCTCGTCGGAGTCGGAGGAGCGGGAGTAGGCGAGGACCCGGCTGGAGGTGTCCTCGATCGAGACGATGCCGCTGGTGAGCACGGCGACGGTCTGGGCGAGGGAGAAGAGGTCGCCGGCGTTGGGCTCGGGGGCGCCGGGGGAGTCCGGGGCGTCGGGGCCGGCGATGATCGCCCGGGCGAGCGAGTCCAGGTGTTCCCAGCGGGTCTCCCGGCGCACCGACAGCAGGGCGACGCCCGCGTCGGTGGCGGCCTCGCGCAGGGCGTCGGCCTGGCCGGGGGCGTC
>NZ_MECK01000052.1 GCF_014596465.1 Streptomyces sp. CBMA123
AGGGCCGCGGTGGCCCGGCGGCGCAGGGCGGCGGGGTCGGTGTCGACGGCGGGCACCAGGTAGGCCAGCAGGCCGCGGCGGCCGTCGGCGCGCTCGACCGGCAGCAGTGCGCAGTCGGCGACCTCGGGACGCAGCAGCAGCCGGGCCTCCAGAGCGCGCAGCCGGGCGCGGTCGGAACCGGTGGGGCTCATCAGCGACGGCACCTTTCGGATCGGTGCGGGGCGCGCGCGGGTGGGGCGGCCCCGGGGTGCGGAGGGTGGGCGGATCGGGGTGGCCTGCGGCCTTGTGGGCGTCGGCGGATCCGGTGGCGCGGTACGTGTGGGTGCGGTCACGGGCGGTACGGCGACGGGCTGTGCGGCGGTGACGGGCGGTACGGTGCCGGGCTGTGCGTTTCAGTGCCTGCGGGAGCGGGAGCGGGTGACCAGGACCAGGAAGCCGAGCGCCAGCACGATCGGGACGGCGTGCGAGACGCCGACCACGGTCAGCGGGCTGAGCAGCGCCAGCAGGGATCCGCTCAGCAGCATGCCGGTGCCCATGCCGACGTTCTCGGCGGAGGCGAGCAACCCGAAGGCCTGCCCGCGCCGTTCGTCGGCGAGGGCCTGGATCCGGGTGGTGTACGAGATCTCGGTGAAGCCGTCGCCGAGCCCCGCGCCGATCGCCACCAGCAGGAACAGCGGGGTCGGCAGCCCGGTGAAGACCAGGATGAAGCAGCCGGACATCAGGCAGGTGCCCAGGGCGAAGGCGCGTTCGCCCGGTTCGATGCCCCGGCGCAGCAGGAGCCGGGAGACCAGTTGCTGGGCGCCGAGGTTGCCCACCGCCCAGGTGGCCCAGAACATGCCCAGCACCGCGGCGGGGTTGCCGGGGTCGTGCTGGTTGGCGAAGACGGGCAGGCTGATGTTGTGCGCGGCCGAGCCGAAGGCGTCCAGTAGCCGGATCCCGGCCATCGCACCGACCACCGGGGCGGCCCGCAGGACGATCAGGGCCTGCCACTGACTGCCGAATCGTTTCCTCGCTCCAGCGGCGTCGCCGGTGTCACCGGCGGGATCCACCGCGGACTGCTCGACCGGCTCGGGCCGGGTGCGCAGCGGCAGCCGGAACACCACGGCGGCGAACACCAGGAAGCTGGCCGCGTCGATGAGCAGGGCCGCCCGGAACCCGGCCCAGGCGACCACCACGCCCGCGGAGGCGAAACCGAGCACCATGGCGGCCGAACGGCAGCTCGCCATCAGGCTGTTGGCGCGGGCCCGGCGCTCGGAGCCGACCATCTCCGGGATGCTGGTGCGCAGCGCGACGGCGCACACCGCGGCCGCGCCGCCGAAGACCAGCGCGAGCGGGTAGAGCACCGGGATGCGTGCGGAGGGCGGCACGAGGGCGACCACCACCAGCGCCACCGCCTGGGCCAGCGCACAGCCCGTCATCAGCCGCCGCCGGTCGGTCCGGGCCACCAGCCGCCCGGCGAGCATTCCACCGGCGAAACCGCCGGTCAGCCGCAGGATCAGGTACCCCGCCGTGCCGAGCGCGTTCCCGGCCGCCTCGTACGCGAACAGGCTGAGCGCCACCAGGTCGAGCTGGCTCCCGTAGGTGGACAGGGCATCGCCCAGCGCCAGCCGGTAGAACACCCGGGGCAGCTTCTCGGCGGTCTGGCGCGGTACTTGCTGTGCGGTGTCCGGCACCGGTCCCCCAGGCACGCCGTTTCGGTCGCTTCAGTGTCACATTGCACGGCAATGTAGAAGTCACCCGACGGTAGATCAAGAGCTTGATCGTCCGCTGTCCAAAAGACCGTGTGTTCGGCCGATCCGGAACCATCATTCCGGCCAGCCTGGCGAGTTGGTGCCCGTACGCCCCGTCCCCGGCCCCGGCCCGAACTGCCGCCTGAGCGGGGGCCGTGCGAACTCACATGACAGCTGCGGCCGGCTCCGCGATCATTGGCCGATGACCACCGAACCGGACCTTCTTGGCCTGAGCATCGTCTGCCCGCCGTCCGGCGAGGGCGGCACCGAGATCCGCCCGGTCGTCAACGGCCGGGATCTCCTGGCCGACCTGTCCCCACGTGGCGGGGAAGGAGGCCCCTGGTATGTGGGAGCGGGCCCCCGGTGCCTGTTGCGCCGGGCCAGGCCGTTGCGTGCCGCTGCCACGCCCCACGAGGTCCGTCTCGGTGTGGCCGGGTGCGGCCTGGAGCGGTGCTGCGGTTCCCTGTACGTGACGGTCAGGCGTGCCGGGGAGCATGTCGTCTGGGCGGGCTGGCGCGGTCCGGCCGATCAGGACCTCGACCTGCCGGAGTTCCGGTTCGCCGCGGATCAGTACGAGGCCGAGGTCCTGCGAGCCGAAGAGGACCGCGGCTGGGAGTGGCCGGCAGCGGTGGTCGCGACGCTGCTCGAAGCGGGGCTGAGTGAACGTGAGGACTGGCTCGCCAGGTGGGAGTGCGAGTTGGAAGCCGTCTGGGCCTCGCGCGCGGAACCCGATCGGATCGAGGTCGTCCTGCGGCATCCTCCTGGCCGGGAGGAAACGGATCTGCCCTGGGCCCAGTTCCTGATGACCCTCCCGATCTCCGCAGCCGACCCGTCGGCCCAGGCCGAGCGCCTCGAAGCGCAGCTGACGGCGGGCGATCCCCGTGCCACCGCCGAGCTCTGCGGAGGTGACAACCCCGAGCAACTGGGCTACCCGTGGCCCTAGGGTCCGCCGTTCAGGTGAACGGCGGGGAGAGGTAGGTCGGACCGCCTCTCCCCGACCTACCCCCGTCCCGGCGAACGAGCCGACCCCGGCGCCGACCGGCGCGTGGGCCCTCACGCGGGCCACTCATCGCTCGACGGCCGGGAATCCCGGACGGGTCGGTAGGTCAGGTCGACGCAGTCGCAGGGCGCTGCCGACCGGGTCGGCCTCGCACACGCCTCCTGACACCCGATGGACCCCCGAGCGGCCTCCGCCCGGGGGTCCATCGGGTGTCCGGGGTCAGCTGGGAGAGCCGGTCCAGGTGACGGTCTTCATGCCCCCGGCGCCGTAGTAGGTGAACTGGACGGAGAACGGGTCGGCCGCGCTGTTCGGCAGGGCGTACGCGGACACGCCGGTGGCCTGCTCCCCCGGGGCCAGCGAGCCCTTGAGGATCTTCATCCGGCCGCTGCCGTCGATCAGCGTGGTGACGAGGCCTCCGTTGCTGTCCTTGACGGAGGGCAGCCCCGATGCGGTGAGCGAGACGTCCTTGGAGCCGGTGTTGACGACGGTGATCTTCAGCTGAATGATCTTGGAGTTCTTCGGCGCCTGGAACACGGTCTCGTCCGGGACGTACGGCTCCGGCGCGGCCGCCGCGACCTTCAGCCCGTCCGCGAAGGTGTAGGACTGGCCGAACGACAGGTGCCGGGCCTTCTCGTCGGCGGCCCGCGCCTGCTGCTCCTCCTCGATCTTCTTCTTCGCGGCGTCGAGCCGTTCCTTCGCCTTCGCCTGCCGCTCCGCGGCGGCCCGCTCCTCCTCGTCCGCCCGGGTCTGGGCGGCCCTCGCCGCCGCCTTGCGGTCCTCGTTCGCCGCGTGCACCCCCACCGCGACGAACACTCCGCCGCCCACCGAGACGAGCAGGCCGGCGACGCCCAGGATGACGCCGGCGAGCGCCATTCCCCGGTTGGTCGCCTGGCGCTTGCGCGCGTAGCCCAGGCCGATGATGCCGAAGATCAGCGCGAGCAGGGACGGCAGCCAGGACAGCCAGAAGAAGACCACCAGCAAGCCGAGGACGACGCCCACGATCCCGAGCACCATCGCCGCGGTGCCCAGGCCGTTGCGGGGCTGCGGCGCGGCTATCGGGTACTGCGGCCAGTACGGCGCACCCGGGTACCCGCCGGGGCCGCCGGCCGGGGCCGCGAACGGCGAAGGGGCTGCGGCAGGCGGGTCACCGGCCGGAGGCGCGAACGGCGAGGGGGCTCCGACCGCAGCGGGAACGCCGACCGCAGCGGGAACGCCAGCAGGGGCGGGAGCGCCGGCAGGGGCGGGCCCGGGAGCCGGGGCAGGAGCCGGGGCCTCGCCCTGCTCCTGGGTCAGCGGCGTCTCCGGCCCGGCATCGGCGGGAGCGTCGACAGCCACAGCGGACTTGACGAACGAAACGGCATCAGCAGGCACGGACTCCACGGCAGAACCCGGGGCCCCGCCCTCCTCCGGAGCCTCGCTCTGCCCCGGGGTCAGCGGCGCCCCCGGATCGGCGTCGGCGGGCGCCTTCCCGGACTGCGGGCTGTCGGGCGGGACAGGAACGGTCATACGGAATCCTTCGGGAACGTCGGGACGTCGAGCGGCTTTCCGCCCCGGGCCGAGGTCCCTCCGCAGTTCCCCCCGCACCGACGGCCCGACCTCCGCGAGACGCGCACCGGTCCGGGCCGGACCCGGGCGTCGGCTGCCCGGGACGGGAGCGCGGCAGGGTCGGCGACTGATCAACATACAGGTGCCCGGCGACAGCTCCGACACCGCGGGGGCCGCCATGGCCAGGGACCGGCCGCCGTCCTTCGTCCGCGGAGTGCTCCACCGAGAATTCGCTTGCCGTCGGCCCCCGCACCGGGTGCAATGTCCGCGTGATCACGCAGGTCTGCCCGCCGCGCCGGTCGGCGCTCCGGTCGGCGCTCCGGGCCGTCCTGCCACCGGACCGTCAGGCGGGAGACGCCAGCCCATGAGTACGCCACGACCGTCCTCCGGCGCGGAGCGGACCAGCGGGTCGTCCGTGCCGATCGGCGCGCTCGTCCCGCTGAGCCGGCCGGGCTGGGCCGAGGCGGGCCGGCATCTGCTCGCCGGGCTGGAGACGGCCGTCTGCGACGTCAACGCCGCCGGCGGGATCGCCGGCCGGCCGCTCGAACTGCTGGTCCGGGACACCGCGGCCGATCCCCAGCGGGCCGCGGACGCCGTGGACGAGCTGGCCGGTCTGGGCGTGGCCGCGATCGCCGGGGAGTACCACAGCGTCGTCGCCCGGGCCGTGGCCGCCCGGGCGGACGCCCTCGGGCTGCCGTTCCTCTGCTCCTCGGCCGTCCTCGACGCGCTCACCGACGCGCCGACGGACCGGGTCGCCCGGCTGTGCCCGGCGCAGTCCCACGGCTGGCGGATCTACGCGGACTTCCTCCTCGGCGCGGGCCACCGCCGCATCGCCGTGGCGACCCAGCCGAGCGTCTACTGGGCCGCCGGCGCCCGCATCCTGCGGGAGCACCTCGCGCCGCGCGGCGGCACGGTGGTCGAACTCGACACCGGGGCGTTCTCCCCCGCCGAGCTGTGCGAGGAACTCGTCCGGCACGGCGCGACGGCCCTGCTCCTGCTGGTCGGCCAGCCGGAGCCGGCCGTGCCGATCGTCCGGGCCGTCCGCCGTGACCGGCGCCTCGCCGAGGTCCTGATCGGCGCCCCGGCGGGGCAGCCGGAGTTCGCCGAGTGGCGGGCGCTGTTGGGCGAGGAGGGCGCGGCCGTCCCGTTCCTGCGCTACCTGCCCGAGCGGCTCGGCCCGCTCGGCGAGCGCGTGGCGACGGCCCTTCGGGAGCGGCTGGGCGAGACGCCGTCCTTCGTCGGCTTCGAGGGCTACGACACCGTCACCGTCCTCGCCGAGGTGCTGCGTGCCGCCGGTACGGACCGCGAGCGGATCACCGGGGCCTGGCCGCACGTCGACGCCGAGGGCACCCGGGGGCGGATCCGCTTCACCCGCTCGCCCGGCACCGGTGTGTGGCAGTGGGCCTGGCCGCCGGTCCAGGTCGCCGACCGGGATCCGGCGGCCCCCGACCGCTTCCGGGTCCTGCGCACCGGCTGAGCGCACCCGGCGTCCCGGGGCGTCAGCGTCCCGGCGTCCCGGCGCCGCTCAGCCCAGCGCGCTGAACCAGCGCACCACGGCCGCCGTGGCGGCGACGTTGGAGCCCAGGTGCCGGGAGCCCGCGAAGTCCGGCGTCCCGAGGTCGACGACCTCCGGGTCCGTACCGTGCGAGCGCAACGCGGCCTCGCAGTGGTCGGTGTTGGCGTCGGCCGCCTGCTCGTCCGCCTCGGCCGCGTAGAGGCGGACCGGGACGCGCGGCGCCCAGTCGCAGGTGCCGTCGGCCACCCGGAGCGCCTCGCCGAAGCGGCCGGTCGGGTGGCGCAGCATCGCGAGGCCGCGCGGAGTGAGCAGTTCGCCGATGGTGCCGGGGGTGCCGGCGAACAGTTCCGGGCCGGTGTGCGAGCCGTCGAACAGCGCCTCGACGGTGGTGTCGTACGGCGCCCGGAAGACCTCTCCGGGGGCGTCGTACAGGTGGTGCAGCCGGTTCCAGGCGACGAGCAGGTACGCGGCGTACAGCGCACTGGACTTGGGCTCCAGGGAACCGTCGAGCAGGGCCGGCAGTTCGGCGTCCCGGAAGGCGTAGCCGCCGCTGACCGGGGCGAGGGCCCGGAGCCGGAACCACCGGTCGTCACCCGCCTGCAAGGCGCGGGCCAGCCCCATGGCCGCCGAGGCGCCCTGGGAGAAGCCGGTGACCAGGACGTCGTGGCCGAGCGTCCGGCCGGTGCCCGGGACGAAGGCGCGGGCCGCCCGGAGCATGTCCAGGGCGGCGGTCGTCTCGGACGGCACGTCCATCCAGGGGTGGGTCCCGGGGCCGGTGCCCAGGCCCAGGTAGTCGGGGGCGACGGCGGCGAACCCGGCGGAGGCGTAGCTGAGGGCGGGCCCGGTGACGAAGCCGGGCTTGGCCGTGGTGGAGGGGGCGTCGCCGCGGTAGCTGGCGGTGCCGTGGGTGAAGGAGACCGTCCGCAGCTCATGGGCGCCGCCGCGCGGCAGCACCAGCAGGCCGCTGGCGGTGATCGGCCGGCCGGCCGGGTCGACGGTCCGGTACTCCAGCCGGTAGGAGTCGACGCCGTACCGGACGGCGCCCGCGTCGTAGCGGGCGGCGGTCAGGGCCGTGGCGACGTCCTGCTCGGTGTCGAGGGTGGCCGTCAGCTGTGCGGAGACCAGCCGTCCGCGCTCGCCCCGGTGCGCTGTGCCGGCCGACGCGGCGCCGGCCGGCACGGTCGCGGTGGCCAGGGCGGCGAGCACCGCCACGGCACCGAGCCGAAGCGGCGCGGAGTGTGATCTGCCGTTCGAGTGTGGGGAGTTCATGCCCCCGACGCTACGGAGGTCCGCCGCCGGGCAGCAGTCCGGCCAGCGGGGGTATCCGTCCGGTGGTTATCCCCACCACGCCCAGGAGCACGGGCATGACAACGAACTGACAGATCGCTTTCGGTCAGGTGCATCGATCATTCGATCAGGATCTACCGGCGGACTGATCACCGCCGCTAGGGTGCGGCGCATTCCCGCTGTTACGCCCTCCCGCGCCGCCCGACGGCGCGGGGACGACCGATCGGACCGGTGTCGCCGTGACCAGGACCTTCCGCCAGCTGATGACCCGCGCGGGAAGGGCGGCCGCCACGGTCGCCGTGCTCGCCGCCGCCCTCACCGGCACGACGGCGGCCGGCACCGCCTCCGCCACCGGCGGCTGGAGCTGCTCCGGGGCCCCCGTCCCGAGCGGCTACGTCATCACCATGTACGACGCCAGCGGCTGCAACAACCACGGCGCGTGGTTCCAGCGGCCCGCCCAGAACCGCCTGTGGACCTGCTCCGGCTCCCCGATCGTCTCCGGCTACGTGCTGACGAACTACGACGTCAAGGGCTGCAGCGGCGTCGGCGCCTGGTTCCACGAGCAGGTCCGCAACGGCATCTGGACCTGCCCGTACTCGCCGATCCCGGCCGGCTACCGCAGCACCACCTACGACGCCCGCGGCTGCGCCGGCCTCGGCGCCTGGCTCACCCTCAAGGCCTGAGCCACCCGGGGGGGCTGGCCGGAGAAGCCCGGTCAGCCCCCGGCCGGACCGGCGGCCGGACCGGCGGCGACGCAGAACTCGTTGCCCTCCGGATCCGCCATCACCACATGGTGCCCGTCGACCTCCGCCAGCACCCGCCCGCCCGCCGCCACCAACCGGGCGGCCTCCGCCCCGATCCGCGCCCAGCGCTCCGCCGCACTGCCGTGGCCCGGCACCCGGATGTCGATGTGCAGCCGGTTCTTCGCGCTCTTCGGCTCGGGAACCTTGAGGATCGACAACCGGGGCCCGACCCCCTGCGGGTCGCAGAGCCAGGCGCCGTCGTCCGCCGAGTCGTCCTCCGGCAGGTCGAACTGCGCGAGCCACTCCTCCCGCGTCCGGAACGGTGCGGGCGGCGGCTCGTCCACGTACCCCAGCGCCGTCTTCCAGAATCCGGCGAGCAGCGTCGCGTCCGCGCAGTCGAGGGTCAGATCGATTCCGATGGCCATGGCAGGACGGTACTGCGCACCTGCGACAACCACCTCCGGGCGGGTTCTTACCCACCTTTCTCATCGCTCTGCCGAACGCCTGACGGACCCCCGGCAAGGTCGTGCCCACACCGACCGCAGGACGCCAGGAGGGCACAGCGATGACGACCGACACGATCACCACCAGCACCGCCACGAACCGGACCCGCCGGGGCAGGACGGCCGCCGCGGCGCTGGCGGTCCTGGCGGCGGCGCTGCCGCTCACCGCCGTCTCCCCCGCCCAGGCCGCGCCCGCCCGGCGCGCACGGCCGGCCCGCCTGGTGCCCGACCGTCCCCGGGCACCGGGTCGACTGCACCACGATGCGCCGCCCGCTGGTGGCCGACGAGCCGGGCCCGGGCGGCATCGACGTCAGCTACGCGGTGGTGCGCCACAGCCGCCCCGGCCAGGCGCTCGGCACCGTGGCGCTCAACCCGGGCGGCCCCGGCGAGACCCTGATCGACCGCGCCCAGCAGGTGGCCGGGGCGCTGCAGGGGCTGCTGGAGGACTACGACCTGCTGCTGGACCCTTGGCACCGGCCGCTCGGGCCGGCTGCCCTGTGACGTCACCGAGGCCGAGTACCGCTGGGCCCCGCGGGCCGGCCAGCGCGAGGCCGCCGCCGTCACCGAGCGGCTGCGCACCCGCCCGCTGAAGGTGACCGCCTCCGTCGGCGGCGAGCGGCGCACCGTGGCCTTCACCGAGGACAAGCTCGCCAACCTGATGTACGAGCCGGCCACCCGCGGCATCGGCCTGCACCCCAGGGAGCCCGGGCTGCTCGGCGCACTGGCCGCCGCCCTGCACGCCCTCGCCGCCGGCGAAGGACCGAGGAGCACGGCGCTTCTCTGAACTACGCGTTGTCCCGACGAGCACCCGACGTGTGCCGCGGTGGTACTTTGACCGGAAATCGCGGGAGGGGCGGGCAGCCAGGTGGACAGTGGTCGGCGACATGCAGCCGTTGTGGCGCTCGGTCAGCTCGGGCGAAGCCACGACTACCGTGACCGGGCGGATGCCGGTCACGGCCTGGCCGGCTTCGCCGAGATGCAGGAGGCACGCGGGCCACTGATGGAGCTCGTGCTCGACCCAGCCGACACCTTCGTCACCCGGGTGACCACGGAAGCCGTGCTCCGGCGAAAGGACAGGGCCGGGCTGACGATAGTCGCGTCCGCACTGGCAGTCGCCGACTCACATCACAACAACTGGATCCACACCGCAATCGTCGACGTATTCAGCATCTTCGCCGACGACCGGGACAACGCGTTGAAGCTGTGCGAGGAGCTGTCGCAGGACACCGACGGCCGGATCGCCCTGGGAGCTCGCCAGCTGCACGAAATGCTGACCGAGATCGATCCTGTCCTTGGCCCTGCAATAACACGGGGCGAACCCGGCCGTTAGAGCGCAGGTGCTCAAGAGCGCGGAGTCCGGCCGGGTGACGGCGCGAAGCAGGGCGGGCAGCAGCGGCAGCTGGGTTCGGGTCCTCTGGTCCATCCGGGACTTCACCCTGGACCTGGACTTCTTGGTCGCGTACTCGTTCGCCTTGATCGGACACGGCGCCACCCAGGGCACCCACCGCGCCGGGTCGGTCGACCTCGGGGGCCCGCTCGGTGAAGTACTCGACCAGCAGGTCCCGGACGGCCCGGCATTCAATGCCGTACGCGTCGACGATCTGCTCGATGCCGCGGCGGCCCTCGATGCGAAGCGCCCGAAGCCGCAGCGGTGCACTGGCCGGGAGCACGCCGGTCTCCTTGAGCAGGGCGTAGAACAGCGGCCGGCTCGCGCTGCCTCGGAAGTGGGTGGGCCAGGACGTGTGCGACGACCTCGTCGGGCCTGGGAGCCAATGGTGTAGTCAGGCATGGGAACTGCCTGACTACCCCTCCCTCAAGCGTCTGTGGCGCTGACCGCGGTGGCGTCAGTCGTCAGCTGCGACGAGGAGGGTGAGTGTCGCTGCCGGGTGGTCGATGAGGGCGAGTTCGTGGTAGTCGATGTGGATCGGTCCGTAGTCGTGGAACGCGTCTTCGGGGAGCTGTCGCAATAGGTATCTGCTGGTTGCCTTCCGGATCGGGGTGTAGATCTCCTGACGCAGGCGTGATGCGAGCGTTTCCGGGACGTCTCCATGCTGGTTGGCCCAGGAATGGACGACATCAACCGCCGTCTCGGCGTCGACGGTGTCGTAGGCGTCAGGGGTGATGCGGTCAAGCCACCATTGGCCGTGCCGTGGCCAGTCTTGAACGCCGGCTCCGTCGTACGTGTCCCGAAACTGAGGATGCGCGATCAGAGCAGCCAGCACCTCTCGGTCGTCCAGCGCCTCGGACGACAGCTGGAAACGCTTGGCGTCGATCCAGCGGTAGCCGTGAGAGCCCTCGCCGAAGTCGAAGTCTCGGAAGTTGATGAAAGGGCTGTCCAGGTGGACGAGGGCGGGCACGGGTTCCATGGTGGTCATCGTAGATCTTGACGCCGCTCAACCCCGTCGGTGATATGCGGCCTGACCAGTGCCTATGCCTCCTGGCGCCCAGATCCGGGCCGGCGCTTCCGTTCGGATGCACTGCTTGTGAGGTCGCGCGTTGGCTGACTTCGGCTGCGTAGGCGGCCCGTTCTCCGGCGGCGGCCCGCTGCCGTCTGACGGCGACGGTGAGGTCGATGCCGAGGGTGCGGGCCGGCTCGCCCGCACCAGTGAGTCCCTGCCGACAGGGCCCGGCAGGCGGCCCCGGCCGGTCGACCTGCCCTACAGCCAGCCGCGCTCGTCGGCGGTCCGCAGGGCCTCGGTGCGGTTGCGGGAGCCGGTCTTGGCGATGGCCGCGGAGAAGTAGTTGCGGACGGTGCCCTCGGAGAGGTAGAGCTTCCCGGCGATCTCGGCGACTCCGGCGCCGGAGCGGGAGGCGTTGAGGACGTCGCGTTCGCGGGCGGTGAGCGGGGACGCACCGGCGGCGAGGGTGGCGGCGGCGAGGTCCGGGTCGACCACCCGTTCCCCGGCCGCGACCCGGCGGATGGCGTCGGCCAGCACCTCCGCCGGGGCGTCCTTGACCACGAAGCCGAGCGCGCCCGCCTCCATGGCCCGGCGCAGGTAGCCGGCCCGGCCGAAGGTGGTGAGGATCACCACCTGGCAGTCGGGCACCTCCTGGGCGAGGACGGCGGCGGCGGCCAGGCCGTCCAGTCCGGGCATCTCGATGTCGAGCAGGGCGACGTCCGGCCGGTGCTCGCGGGCGGCCTCGACCACCTGGTCGCCGCGTCCGACGGCAGCCACCACCCGGAAGTCGTCCTCCAGGTCGAGCAGGGCGCGCAGCGCGGTGCGGACCAGTTCCTGGTCCTCCGCGAGCAGCAGTCGGATCGTCATGTCGTCCCTTCGGGGCGGGTTCCGGGGCGGGAGCCGGGGCGGGGAGCGGGCGGCCGTACGGTGACCAGCAGTCGCCATCCGCGCGGGTCGAGCGGGCCGGCCTCGACCGTACCGCCCGCCGCCGCGACCCGTTCCCGCAGCCCGGTCAGTCCCTTGCCGCTGCCGACCAGGCCGCCTCCGGGGCCGCTGCCCGGGCCGTCGTCGCGGATCTCCACCGAGGTGGCGGTCAGCAGCACCGAGCAGCGGGCGGCGCGGGCGTGCCGGACGACGTTGGTGATGCCCTCGCGCAGCACCCAGCCGAAGAGTTCGCGGTGCTCCGGTCCGACCGCGTCGGCCGCCGAGGGCAGGTCGGCCACCAGCCCGGCGGCGCGCAGCAGTTCGCGGCCGCGGGCGAGTTCGCCGGTGATGGTGACTTCGCGGTAGCCGGTGACGGCGGCGCGCACGTCGGCCAGGGCCTGGCGGGAGAGCGTCTCGACGGCCGTCATCTCGGCCACCGCCTGCTCCGGGGCCTTGGCCGCCAGCCGTTGGGCGAGGCGGGACTTGACGGTGATCGCGGTGAGCGAGTGGCCGAGCAGGTCGTGGAGGTCGCGGGCGATCCGGTTGCGTTCGGCCTCGGAGGCGAGGCGCGCGACCTCGGCCCGGGCGGCGACCAGGTCCTCGTTGGTGGCGGCGATCTCGGCGAAGGCACCGCAGGTGAGCGAGGTGAACAGCAGGGCCAGCGCCTGGAATCCGCCGGGCCCGGTGTGCCAGGCGGGCACCGCCACGGGCAGCAGCAGGGCGCCGAGCGTTCCGGCGGCCACCGCCAGGACGGCGTGCCGGCGCCACAGCGCCGCGACCGCGGAGACGACCACGGTGGCGAGGAAGAAGGCGTCCGTGCGGGCGGACGGCAACGCGGCCAGGAACAGGACGGTCATCACCGCCAGCAGTGCCCTGATCCAGTGCGGCCGCTCGCACCCGAGGGAGAACGCGAGGAGCACGTAGCAGAGGCAGAACGCGACGACCACGGCGTACCCGGCGACCGCCGCCGGCCCGCTGACGTTTCCGCCCACCGCCATCGCGGTGAGCGCCGGGAAGACCAGCATGCCGGCGCCCAGCAGGATCCGCCGCCGGCCGCCCGCCCAGCGGTGGGCGGTGACCGGCGTGCTCTCACGGTCCGGCGGGCTCGCGCGGTCCGGCGTGATCTCACGCTCCGGTGCGTTCTCGCGGTCGAGGTCGGTCACCCTTGCGTTCCTTCCTCAGGGCTGGGCGGCGAACAGCGTGCGCAGCTGCCGTCCGTTGGTCACCACGGCCACCCCCAGCAGGGCGAGGCCGCACACGCCCTGTTCGATCTTCATCCAGACCGGGAAGACGCCCGGCACGGCGATGATCGCAGCAATCGCGACCAGCATCACGCCGGAGACGATCCGCAGCCGCCGGAAGGCGCCGTGGGAGCCGCCGGCCGCACGGACGGTGAGCAGCATGGTGACGGCGGCCCCGGCCAGCACGAGGGTGCCGCGGATCCACACGGCGGGGGTGACCAGGTCGGTGTGGGAGCGGAGAGCGAAGGCGGCCACCATCGTGAGCGCGCTGAGCCCGAGGTAGGCGAACACGCATCGCCGTACGGTGCGGAAGGCCCGACGGGTGTCGGGGTGGTGCAGGTCGGTGGAGGTCATGGACCCATCGTGGCCGCCGGCCGGGGCCGGGCGGCAGTGTGCTGCCACACCCCGGCACCATGACAATTGTCAGCACGGCCCGGACCCCGATGGCCGCGCCCGACGAGTCGGTTCCGCGGCCCGGACCGAACGTCATCTAGAGTCCCGTCCGTCGACCAACCGCCCCCCATCCCCCGGGCGGGCCCGTGTCCACCGGCACGGCCCCGCCCGTCCCCCACCGGCAACGGAGGCCCATGGACAGGCCCTTGGCCATCGCTGTTCGCGCCCGCGACCGTGGTCGGGGAGGGCCCGGGGCGGACGCGCCCGCGGCCTTCGCCCTGGAGCAGGTGACCGTGCGCCGGGCCGGGCGGCTCCTGCTGGACGGTCTCTCCGCGCAGATCCCCGGGGCCGCGTGCACGGCGCTGGTCGGGCCGTCGGGAGCGGGCAAGTCCACGCTGCTGCGGCTGCTGAACCGGCTGGCGGAGCCGACGTCGGGGGTCGTCCGCTTCCGGGACAGGGCGCTGCCGGAGCTCGACGTGCTGGAGCTGCGCCGCCGGGTCGGGCTGGTGGGCCAGCAGCCGGTGCTGCTCACCGACCGTGTCGTCGACGACCTGCGGGTGGGCCGCCCGGACCTCGGGGAGGAGCAGGCGGCGCTGCTGATGGAGCGGATCGGCCTGCCGGCCGAGATGCTCGCGCGGGCTACCGCCGGGCTGTCCGGCGGCGAGGCCCAGCGGGTCTGCCTGGCCCGGGCGCTGGCCGTCGGTCCGGAGGTGCTGCTGCTCGACGAGCCGACCTCGGCCCTGGACGCGGCGAGTGCGCGGGCGGTGGAGCAGACGATCAGGGACCTGGTCGCGGACGGGCTCGCGGTGGTGCTGGTCAGCCACAACGCGCCGCAGGCGTGCCGGGTCGCCGACCACGTCCTGGTGCTGGGCGGTGGACGGCTGGTCGCCTCGGGGCCGGCGGACACCGTCGACTACCTCCGGCAGGGGACGTGAACTCGACCGTGCCGAGCTGGGCCGGGGTCGCCGCCTCCATCGCCCTGGTGGGGCTGGCGGTCGCGGTGGCGTGGCGCCAACGCCTGCACCTGGCCCGGGACATCGCCGTCGCCGCGGTACGCGCCGGCGTCCAGCTCACCGCCGTCGGCGCGCTCCTGATCTTCGTCTTCGAGCGCACCGGTGCGGCCGGAGCCGTCGGCTGGCTCGCGCTCATGGTGGTCATCGCCGGGCGGGTGTCCGCGGGCCGCTGCGCCGGGATGCCCCGCGCGCTGCCGGTCGCCACCACCGCGGCCGCCGTCGGCACCGCCGCGACCCTCGGCGCGCTGCTCGCCCTCGGGGTCGTCACCCCCCAGGCCCGGGTGGTGATTCCGGTCGGCGGCATGGTGGTGGCCGGCGCGATGCAGGCCACCACCCTCGTCCTAGTGCGCCTGCGTGACGAGGCCCGCACCGCGCGGCCCGCCATCGAGGCCCGCCTCGCCCTCGGGCTGCCCGCCGCCGAGGCGTTCGCGCCCCATCTCCGCTCGACCCTGCGCACCGCGCTCGTCCCGGCCGTCGACGCCACCAGGACCGTCGGGCTGATCAGCCTGCCCGGCGCGATGACCGGCCTGATCCTGGCCGGCGTCGACCCGTTCACCGCGATCCGCTACCAGATCGTCGTGATGTACATGATGCTCTGCGCGGCCGCGCTGTCCGCCCTCACCGCCGCCCGCCTGGCCGAACGCGCGCTGTTCGACGACGTCCACCGGCTACGGCCGTTCGCCGCCGGGGCCACCGGTGAGGGGTTCTGACGGTTTGCCGTCCACACCGGTCGGCACGTCTCCGGCGATCAGCACCCGGTGCATGGTCCGGGGGAAGTCGAGGTGTGCGGCATCGCGAGGGGCCATGTGGACGGTGGCCCGGTTGTCCCAGAAGGCGACGCTGCCCGGCTCCCAGCGGAACCGGACGGTGTATTCGGGGCGGACCGCCTGCTCCAGCAGCATGTCCAGGACCGCCCGGCTCTCCGGGCGGGAGAGGCCGATGATCTGCTCGACGTAGAAGCCGTTGACGAACAGGACGCGTTCGCCGGTTTCCGGGATGACCCGTACCAACGGGTGCGCGGTGGCCGTCTGGTGGCCGAGCAGGTGCTCGACGTAGGCGTCATGACCGGGTCGCGGCTGGTAGCCGACGCCGAGTCGGTGTTCGGCCCGCAGTCCGTCCACGAAGTCGCGCACGGGCGCCGACAGTCCCGCGTAGGCCGCCGCGAGGTTGGCCCAGGTGGTGTCACCGCCATAGGGCGGCACGGTCTCGGCCCGCAACATCGTCGCGGCCGGCGGGTCGAGGTGGTTGCTCCAGTCGGAGTGCCAGGGGTGCAGCAGGGTGTCGTTGCGCCGGTGGAGCCACTCCGCCCGCTCCATGCCGTACCGGCCGGACAGTTCCAGTCGGTCGGCGGTCGTCTCGATCTCGGGGACGTCCGGCGGGGACGCGCTGCCGCGGCGCGGCCAGGCGATCGGCCGGCCGAAGCGCCGGGCGAGTGCCACGTGCCCGGCGTGGTCCAGTCGCTGCCCCCGGAAGAAGACGACCTTCCAGCGCAGCAGCGCCGCTCGGATCGCCGCGATCACGGCATCATCGAGATCGTCCGTCAGATCGACGCCGGTGATCTCCGCTCCGATGTGTCCCGCTACCGGTCGCACCTCAACTCCGGTAGCGCGAACGTCTTTTCCTACCACCGCAGCCCCTGTGTCCTCGATCGATCGCCTCGTGCGCGGCCCCGCGTGGCAAGGTTCCCCGCCCGGGGCGGTTCGAACCTCCGCCGCGCGGCGCGGGCGGTCCGCTACGGCCGACGCCGGGTGGCGGCCAAGGGGTTGGGGACGGGCACGAACCGCGGCTCGGTGCCGTCGGCGTCGATCCAGCGGGAGAGCAGGTTGGCCTTGGCCGGCAGCGTGGCCGCGGCCAGGAGCGCCGCGGTCTCCGGGAGGCCGAGTTCCTTGTCGCAGCGCTCGAACCCCTGCCGCGCGACCGGCCACAGCGCGCCCGCCACCCCGGGGAAGCGGTGCGCGAGGGTGGCGGCGATCTCGCTGAGGTTGTTGACGAGCAGGCAGTACACCAGGCGCCGCCAGGCCGCCTCGCGAGGCGTCTCGGGGACGACCTTGGCTCCCTCGGCATCACGGAGGACGACCTGGACGGGATAGCCGTCCGCGTCCACGGCGATCAGGGTGTTCTGCAGATGACACTCGACCGCCACCCCGTGCCGGGCGTACGCCTCCAGCACCGGCGGCACGAGGTGGCCCAGGTAGGCCTCCCACCAGCGCAGCGGGTCGGCGACGCGATCGAGCGGACTGCCGTCGAACCCTTCGATGAGCGCGGCGGCCAGCACCGCGGTGGCGCCCGGCACCAGGTGCCGCTCCAGACCGTCCCGGACCAGCACCGGAAGGGCCTCCTCAAGGCCGCAGACCGTACGGTAGCCCGGTTCGCTCAACCAGGCCGCCGGGCCGCCCATGGCCGCGAAGGCGGCCGTGACCAGCGGATCCGTACGGCGCCCCTGGCGCAGTTCGTGCCTCCGCATCCGCCGGACGTCGTTGGTGATCTGCACCTCCAGGCTGAACTTCAGGAACAGGTCGGCCGCCCCGGGGCGCTCGGGGCTCCCCGGGGCGTGGACCGTGCGGACCGAGGACGTCGCCCGGGCCCGCCAGGGGGTGGTGCCGAGCCGGACGAGCCGCCCCTCGGCGAAGGCCGCGCGCACGGCCGGCAGACGATGGGTGAGGGCGAACTGCCAGGGGTGGGCGGGCAGCAGGCGGTAGCCGGAGGGCGCTCGGCCCAGGGAGTCGAGGGCTCGGGTGTCGCCCTCCTCGATCACCGCGTCCGCGCGGACGCCGAGCAGGATCAGCGGGAACCGGGCGTACGCCTCCGGGGCGTAGCGCAGCCAGGCGGCGGGCGGGCCGCCGCCGCTGCGGGCCTTGGGCGCCGGGTGGCAGGGGTGGCCCGCGACGAGGGCCTGCTCGGAGCGCAGCCACAGGTCATCGGGCGGGGTGCCGTGGGCGCGGGCCGCCAGGATCGCCTCCACGGCCGCGCGGCTGGCCGTCGCCTCGGCGACCAGGGCGGGGTTGGAGCGCCCGGTGGCGGCACCCATCTCCTGGGCGGCGATCTCGACGAGGTCGGCGTGGCGCAGGGGGTGCCAGGTCTCACCGGTCCACAGTTCCGGCGAGGAGGGCCGATGGCCGGCCCGCACCCGGAGCAGCCGGCCGCCGGCGCTCAGCCGGTGGACGGTGTGGCCGGTGGATGTGCTCGCCACCGTCTCGACGGCCTCGCGCAGCAGGCAGTTGAGCAGGGGAGGAACGGACAGTGCGTCAGCTGCCCGGGCGAAGTGATCCATCCGCCACCAATACCACCCTCCGGCCTTCATCATGTTCGGAACGGCTTGTCCGCTGGTGAGGGGAGAGCGCATGCCTGATGGTGCCACTGAACGGAAGCTGGCGGAGGAACTGGGCGGCATCCGTCCGGACCTGGTCGACGCCTACCTCGCCGCCCTGCCCGGGGCCCGGGCCGCGGTGCTGGCCCGGCTCTGGCGGGGGCTCGTCCACGAACCCCTGCCCTGGGTCGAGAAGCGCGTTCCCACCCGGGACGGGATCAGCCTGCTGCTGGCGGACGGGCGGCTGCTGCACGGCCCGGCCTCGGACCCGTGGGCCACCGGGACGACGGTCGCCCACCTGGAACTGGACGGCCGCCGGTTCGACCGTCCGGCCCGGCTGCTGACGGAGCTGGGCGTGCCCGGCGGCCGGCGGTTCGCCGACGAACTCGACCACAGCGTCGCGTCGATGGCGCTCTCCCGTACCGCCCCCCGCCCCGGCGGGCCGCCCGCTTCGCCGTGGGGGTGGGAGCAGCGGTCACCGGACGGGCATCCCTACCACCCCGCCTGCCGGTCCCGCCCGGGCTTCTCGGCCGCCGAGCAGCTGGCGTACGCGCCGGAGCACCGGCCGGTCGTGGCGCTGCGGCTCGCGCCGGTGGCCGACGCCATGGTGCGCGGCCGGTGGCCGGCGGAGCTGCGCGACGGCGGGCTCGCGCTGATCCCGGTGCACCCCTGGCAGGCGGAGCACACCCTGGCCGGACGACCCCTGCGGCCCGGCCCGAACGCCCATCCGCTGCTCTCCCTGCGCACCCTCGACCTCGGCGGGAACCTGGGCGGAAACCTCGGGGGGAGCCTCGGGGGGAACCTCCACGTCAAGACCGCGTTGAGCGTGCAACTCACCTCCGCGGTACGCGACATCTCCGCCTATTCGGTGGAGCACGCGCTGACCACCTCCGAACTCGTCGAGCGGGCCGCGGAACGCCTCGACGGCCGACTGCACATCGCCCGGACCCTGGCAGCGGCGGGCAACGGCACCCCGGACCTGGCGGCGATGCTGCGGCAATCCCCGTACGCCTACGCCGAAGCGGGGGAACAGGTGGTGCCGGTGGCGGAGCTGCCCGGGTACTTCGCACCGCTCCCGCCCGACGAACGACGGGAGCGGATCGCCGAGTTCGCGCGGCTGGCCGTGACCGTCTGCCTGGACCTGCTCGACCTGGGCGTGGCCCTGGAGGCGCACGGGCAGAACCTCCTCGCCGTCCTCGACCGCCGGGGCCGGGCCCGGCGCCTGGTCTACCGCGACCTCGCCGACATCCGGATCAGCCCCACCCGGGTGGCCCGCCACGGACTCCGGCCACCGTCGACCGGCCGGCTCCTGGACGACGATCCCGCCCGGCTGCGCCGGAAGGTCCTCGGCTGCCTGCTCACCGGCGCCCTGGGCCCGCTGGCCGGCAGCGCGCCCGCCCTCGGCACGGTCCTCAGGGCCGCCACCCAGGACCTCCCCGCCGGCCCCGACCTGCACGCCCTCCTGAACCACCCGCTCCCGGCGAAGGCCCTCACCCTGATGCGGCTGGCTCCCGGAGCCGACCACTGGGCCCAACTGCCCAACCCGGCCCTGCACTGCTGAACCAGTGAACCTGTGGGCCCGTGTGGGGCCCGGCTTCGGCCGGCTCCCGCATTCCGCCCGGCGAACACCCCGCACCGCGACGCCCGGTAGGGAGGATGGTTCAGCGCGTCCCCGCGGCCGGCAACCGCACCAGGTGCGGCTTGGCGACGGCCCGCCCGTCCACCAGGACGGCCCTGGGCTCTTGGCCCCGCACCTCGAAGCCGCGGGAGGTGAAGGCGCTCGGTGCCTCGCACAGGGCGGTCAGCCGGAAGGCCCGGTACGGTTCGGCGTCCGCGACGCCGTGAGCGCGCAGGGCGATCGGCTCAGCCGAGGCGGACACGGGTGCACCTGGTGACGTACGGCATGGCGATCTCGTCCCGGCCGGCCAGCCCGGGGTGGGTGGTGAGCAGCTGCTCCACGTCGGCCAGCAGACGGGTGCGCTCGGTCTCGGGCAGGGCGATGACGTAGCTGCGCGAGGCGACCATGTCGAGGAGCCCGGCCGGGGTGGTGGGGTGTTCCCAGCGGATCTCCAGCCGTTCGGGGGCGCCGAAGGGGGCCGGCAACTCCGGTGCGGTGTCGATCTGTTGACGGGTCGAGCGGTGCATCAGGGCGCCGAGTGCGGCGGCCCAGGGCTCGGTCTCGTCGCGGACGTTCCAGATCAGGGCGAGGGTGCCGCCGGGGGTGAGCACCCGGGCGATCTCGGGTACGGCCGTGGCCTGGTCGAACCAGTGCCAGGCCTGGGCGACCACCACGGCGTCCACGCTGGCGTCGGGCAGCGGGATGCGTTCGGCGGTGCCGGCCCGCACCGCCGCCTTGGGGACGGCGGCGGCGAGCCGGTCGCGCATGCCCTGGTCGGGTTCGACCGCGACCACGTCCAGTCCGGCGTCGACCAGCAGCCCGGTCAGCTTGCCCGTCCCGGCGCCCAGGTCGAGCACCCGGCGGGCCTCCCGGGGTACGGCGGAGCCGATCAGGGCCTGCGGGTAGCCGGGCCGGCCGTGCTGGTAGGCGCCGGCGGCGAGGCCGAAGGAGCGGGCGCGCAGCCGTCCGGCCCAGTGGCGGGTGGCGCCCTGCCTGGTCATTCCGCAGGCCCGGCCGATCTCCTCCCAGGTCGCGTGCCGTCCGCGCCGCAGTTCCTCGACCAGTTCGGTGCGCCGTTCCTCCAGGGCGTCGATCGTCTGCGACAGCCGGCACAGGCCGTCCAGCCCGCCGTCGCCCGCCACCTGCGCCGCCACCCGTCGTCCGGGGTCGTCCATGTCCATGGTCCGCACTCTAGGGACCGGACTCCGCTGTCGTCAACGACTGTTGCACGGAGAGGCAACACATGTTGCGCGACCCGGGCGCCCTCCCCGGCGTCCCCCGGAGGAGTGATCATCGGGAGCCGGAGGCCGGGCTTAGCACGAACTCGTTCCCGATCGTGGCGACTTGGCCCGGAAACCCTTCACATGAGCGAATCCCGGCCGGGTTGCCGGTGCGCGGGCGGCCCGGGCGAGAAGCCTGGTGACCGGGCGATGACCGAGCGGACTCCGACAGGTGTGCGAGATGTCTGGCATGTCCGGCAAGTTGCCACAAGTCGGTTGACGGACAGTATTTTTGAGTTTCAGTCAGGATGTCCTGAACTTGGCTATGCTGCAGCACCACGCCTCCGGAGCCGGTCGTCGCCCGTCCCCGTTCTGTTCCGATCGTTTGAGGATTGCCGAATGCTTCGAGCTGGATCGTCATCCGCCAGACGGCGCCCCGCGCCCCTGCTCGGCTGGCTGCTGCCCACCGCCGTGATGGCGGCGGCGGTCGCGGTCGCCGCGGTGGTGGTGTCCGCCGGAGCCCGGGCCCAGGTGCTGTGGTGCGGGGCGACGGCCACCGTGCTGGTCGCCGTGGTGGCCGCCGAATCCGCCCGCCGCGGGCGGGCCCTCGCCGAACTGCGCGACGAACACACCCGCCAGGTCGACCTGTTGAACCGCAAGCTGGCCGGACAGGAGGACGAGATCGAGCGGATGGCCGCCGGCGAGCTGCGCCGGCTGGTCGGCGGCGCCCGGTACGGCTCGTCCATCGACGTGCTGCTCCAGCCCTTCCAGCACCCCAACGCGCTGCTGTCGCAGAAGTTCCGCCGCTCGCTGGAGCTGGTGGTGCGCGGCATCGCCCAGGCCGTCGACGACGAGGTCAGCCGGCGCGACTCCGCCGAGCGCGCCTTCGTCAACCTGGCCCGCCGGGTGCAGGCGATCATCCACCGCCAGGCCAAGGACCTGCGGGAGATGGAGGACCGGCACGGCAACGATCCGGCGGTCTTCGACGACCTGCTGCGCCTGGACCACGGCAACGCCCTGGTCGGCCGCCTCGCCGACTCCATCGCCGTCCTCTCGGGTGCCCGGCCCGGCCGCCAGTGGACCCGCCCGATCGCGCTCTACAGCGTGCTGCGCGGCGGGATGTCCCGGATCCTCGAGTACCAGCGGGTCGACCTCCACCCGGTGGCCCAGATCTCGGTCACCGGACCGGCGGTCGAACCCCTGATCCACGCCGTGGCCGAGCTGCTCGACAACGCCACCCGCTACTCCCCGCCGCACACCCACGTCCACCTGAGCGCCTCGGAAGTGCAGAGCGGAATAGCGATCGAGGTCGAGGACGGCGGCCTCGGGCTCACCGACGAGGCCCGGTTCCGGGCCGAGCGCTCGATGCGCGAGGCGATGATCTCCAAGGACTTCGACGACCTCACCGAGTCCCCCCGACTGGGCTTCGCCATCCTCGGCCGGCTCTGCCAGGCGTACGGCTTCCAGGTGTCGCTGCGCCGCTCCGCGTACGGCGGCGTGCGCGCCGTCCTGGTGGTGCCGCAGGAACTGCTCACCACGGCTCCCCCGACCGGGCGGGCACACGGCATCGGCGCCTTCTCCGGCCCGCGCCCGCTCCCGGCGAACCCGCCCCGGCACGCGGCCCCGGCCCGCCCCTGGGGCGCCCGG
>NZ_MECK01000053.1 GCF_014596465.1 Streptomyces sp. CBMA123
CGCCCGGCCGGCCCGCACGCCCGGGGCCGGCTGCGGCTCCGCCCCTACCTGCGGCCGCTGCCGTACCTCTGCCCGGCCCCGCCCTCCCCCGGCACGCCGCACCGCCGCTCCCGGCCGCGCACCCTGGCCGCCGGGGTGGTCCTCGGCGGGATGACGGCCTGCGGCTTCGCCTTCACCGAGAACGCGCTCTACCTGGGCCGGGCCTTCAGCACCGACCAGCGCAACCGGCTGGACAGCATCGGCCTGGGCGATCCGCCCAGCCTGCGCGACTTCGACAGCACCGTGCAGACCTTCGTGCTGCGCGCCCTGCTCTCCCCGTTCGCCCACCCGCTGTTCACCGCGCTCACCGGGATCGGCCTGGCCGTCGCCCTGACCAGCGGGCGGCGCTGGCTGGCCCGGCTGGCCGCGCCCGCCGGACTGCTGCTGGCGATGGTGCTGCACGGCACCTGGAACGCCGCCGCCGACCTCGGGACGGACGGGTTCCTGGTGGTCTACGGGGTGCTGATGGTGCCCTGCTTCGTGGCACTGGTCTGCTTCGCGCTCTGGGCCAGATCCCGCGCCACCCGGCACGCCGGGCGGCGCGGACGACGGCCCGTCCGGGGGGAGCGCCCGGGGGCGGCGCCGGGGTGCTGACGGGCCGCCCGACGAACCGATTTCCCATGACGGTGACATCTCTGTATTGTTGTGTTCACCGACGCGGGGTGGAGCAGCTCGGTAGCTCGCTGGGCTCATAACCCAGAGGTCGCAGGTTCAAATCCTGTCCCCGCTACTCAGTAGCCGAAGAGGCCCGGAGGATTCTTCCTCCGGGCCTCTTCGTATTCCCCGGCACGGGCGGAACACGGTCCCGCCGCGATCTGCCTCCTCCTGGGAGCCGGCACGGCCGCCTGCGGTGACAACAAGGACTCGGACAAGGCCGCCGCCCCCTCGACCACCGCCGCCGCCGCGCCCGCGACTCCCACAAGGTGAAGAGCGCCTGACCGGGCGGCCCCGGCTTCGAATAAATCCGTTGCCCTCCCGACCGGAGGCTGCCTACAGTGGCGGCACACTGAAGGGAGGTGATCCTGAATTGAGTTCCATCAGGATGCGTGAGGTGGCTGCTCGCTAGAGCCGCCCCTGCCTGCGCAGGGTGAGGCCCCTGGCCTCCGGCAGGCGAAATCCATAGCAGTCACCCGGTCCGCGGGCTCACCGGTACATCCCCGGTGCCGCGACGCCAGGCCAGTGCACGGGCCGGCGTCGCGGAGCAGCCCGCGGGCCGTCTGCGTTTCCGGCTCCCTGCGTTTCCGGCCTCGCCTTTCCGGCCCCCGGTGCTTCCGGGGCCTCCCACGTGGCCGGCCCCGTCGTAGCACCGGCGCCCCCGGGTCGTTCCCGTGGTGGGGCCGCGGCGCTAGAGTCGGCCCGGCCCCGCCACGGGAACGACGGGGCGCAGCGGCGCGGACACAGGGGGTGGGCGATGGCGAGGACACGGCGACGGGTCGGCACGTCGGCACAGCGGACGGCGCAGTGGACCGCGGCCGGGGTGCTGACCGGCACCGGACTGCTCGGGCTGCTGCTGTTCTCGCTCGGCCGGGAACACGCCTGGCAGGCGCTCGGCGGCGGCCTGGTGGTCGCCGGAGCCTCGACGGTGCTCGGCGGCGCGCTGGGCTTCCTGTTCGGGGTGCCCCGGGTGAAGAGCGGCTCCGGCGAGCCGCAGGGCTCGTACGCGCCGAACACCAACCTGGAGCAGGTCTCCGACTGGCTGACCAAGGTGCTGCTGGGTGTCGGGCTCACCCAGCTCGGCTCGCTCGGCGAGCGGCTGCACCAGCTCGGTACGGCGCTGGCGCCCGTGCTGGGCGACGCGGACGCCGCGGTGCCGTTCGCGGCCGCACTGGTGCTGTACTTCCTGGTCCTCGGCTTCCTGGCCGGCTGGCTGGTCACCCGGCTGGCGCTGCCGCGGGTGCTGACCGAGACCGACGAGGCGCTGGACCTCTTCCTGGCCGGGCAGGACCGCGACCGGCGGGGCGACAAGGTGGGCGCGGACGACCTCCGGGTGCGCGCGATGCAGCAGCTCGGGCTGCTCGGCGGCAGCGCGGACCAACCCGCCGCGCTGGCCGCGCAGTTGCCGCCCGCCTCGGGCTCCCCCGCCGGGCCGGAGGGCGTGGTGGCGGAGGTCCGCTCGACGGCGAAGCGCTCGGCGCTCACCGCCGACCAGGTGCGGGGCCTCTACACGGACGGCTCCGAGGGCCGCCGGATCCAGGCGCTCGCGCTGATGCAGGGCGATCCGTCGCTGGCGGACCTGCCGAGCGTGCTGGACGCGATCGAGCACCCGCGCTCGGGCTTCGAGCAGTACCACGCGCTGCTGGCCGCCCGGGGCCTGCTCTCCCGGCTGCCCGGCGCCGAGGCGCAGCGGCTGCGGGACGCGGTGACGGCGCAGCTGGTCGACCCGCAGGGCATCCCGTACGGGTCGGACCGCAGTTGGCTGGCGGAGAAGATCCTGTCCCGGCTGCAGGCGGCGGCTTTCGTCCCGGGGCAGGCGGCGGCCGCCGCGGACCCCGCGCAGGGCGCCGCCCCGCAGAGCAGTTCCCCGCAGAGCAGCTCCCCGCAGGCAAACTCCCCGCAGGTGAACTCCTAGACGGTGAAGCGCAGTTCGGGCTGTTCCCAGGGAGTCTTGGGCCGCGGCGGGCGGGTTCCGGTGCGCTCGGCGCCCACTTGCAGGTAGAAGCCCTCGGCGGGCGGGTGCGAGACGACCTTGACCGTGGCGATCCCGGCCGCCCGGGCCCGGGCGAGCATGTCCGTGATCAACGCCCGTCCGATGCCCAGCCCCTGGGCCTCGTCGGCGACGAACATCAGGTCCAGTTCGGCGGGTTCGTGGATCAGCGCGTAGAAGCCGAGCAGCCGGTCGTCGGTGTCGTCCACGGCCATCCGCACCTCGTGGCGCTCGACGTAGTCGGGCTTCACCAGGTAGCCGTCGATCATCGCGAAGTACGCGCCGCGGTAGGCGGTGGAGGCCTGGATCAGTGCGGTGAGCCGGTCGGCGTCGGCCGGCTGGGCGGGCCGGATCGTGGTCTCGCTCATGCGAGCGAGTATAGGGGCAGGCCCGGCTAGTGACCATTACGGAATGGTCGACGGCGACGACCAACGGAGGCGCCGGTCGACGGTCCGCAGGACCAGCACCCGCTGGGTGCGGCCGTCCCCGCGCGGCACCCGGCGGACCTCGCTGGCGATCCGGCGCTCGCCGAGCGCGTACCGCAGTCGGTCGAGGTGGCCGCAGTGGCGGCCCCGGCCGTCGTGCAGCGGCTGGACCCGCACCACACCGTCCGGGGCCGTCACCCGGACCAGTTCGGCGAGGGCGGCCAACTGGCTCTCCGGACCGAACAGTTCGGGGTAGGCGAAGATCAGGTAGCCGCTCAGGGTGAGGGCGAAGGCGCCGTCCGCGAAGGGCAGCCGGGGCAGCGCCGCGGCCAGGTAGCTCTACGGATGGGCGGCCGAGTCGGCGGCGAACAGCAGGCGGGCGCGGTCCCAGCTGCGCAGGTAGCGCTCGGGGCGGTGCGGGCGGCACCGGCGGGACGAGGGGTACAGGTGGGGGTGCGTGGCCATCGCGAGGGCCATCGACGCCCGGGCGGCCAACGCCCGGGCCTCGACCTCGGGCGGCGGCAGCGCGTACGCCGGGTCGACGGCGATCACCCGGCAGCCCAGCCCGCGCGCCTCGGCGGCCAGGCCCGCCGCGCCGCCCGGGCAGTCCAGCAGCGGGCCGGGCAGGGCGGCGAGCCGGGCGCGGGTGAGGCCGAACAGGGCGCAGTACTCGTCCAGCGGACGGGAGGTGACCAGGACGTCCGGGTCCGGGACGCACGCCGGGTCCGGGTCCGGGGCGGTGGCGGTGATCACCCGGTCATCCGAACACGGGCCCGCCCCGCCCGCATCCGGAGCACGGACGGGGGCGGGGCGGGGCGGGGGTGGAACGAGCACGGGGCGGGGGCGGGGGCGACGCGGGCAGGTGCCGGGGCTCAGCGGCCGAGCAGGCCCTGGGCGGCGGCCCGGTTGACGCCGGTCAGGCCGCGGACCATCTGCGCGGTGAGGAAGATCAGCAGCACCCCGATCGCCGAGAACGCGGCGATCTGCCCGGCACCCTCGACGTAGTAGGCGTGCCGGACGTGGTGGCTGTCGGTGAAGTCGAACAGCTGGTAGCCGCGCCAGGAGGTGTAGCGCGGGAACACCCACTGGTAGAGCGGGTAGAGCGCCATCGCCCAGCCCAGCAGCAGGAACGTCAGCGTCATCACGAAGCTGAACACCGCCCAGGGGAACATCACCAGCTGGTACAGCGCGGCCTTCCAGCCCGGCCCGTCGGCCAGCCGCGCGGTGATCGCGCCCCAGCTGCCCGGACGCTCCTGGCGCACCGGCGCCGGACCGGGCACGTCCAGGGCGAGCATCTCGCGCACCCGGGCCCGCTCCGCCCGGCCCAGGCCCCGGGAGACGCTGGTCAGGCCCGCCAGCACCGGCAGGCCGAGGACGGTGACGAAGGTGCCGATGCCGAAGGAGAACAGGGCGATCGCGACGGCGAAACCGACGATCGCGACCGGCAGACCGGTGAGCGCGTAGCCGACCTCCCGGTAGTAGTGGCCGGAGAACGGCGCCCGCCAGAAGCCCGGCGGCCGCTCGGTGCGGCGGGCCCCGGCCGGGCGGACGCCGTCGTCGCCGTGACCGCCCGGGGCATCCCACTCCTGATCCAGCGTGCTTCGGCTGCTGCTCATCTCCCGGATCCCGGCCCCTCGTTCGCGCTCACGTTCGTACCTGCTGACGTGTTCAAGTCTGGCCGGGGCGCGGCTCGGCAAACATCCGGAGGACCGGCGGATCGGGGGTGGGGTTAACCCCCGGCCCCGGCCCGCTACTGCCGGCCCGCTACTGCCGGCCGGACCATTCGTCGGCGAGCAGCGAGTACTGGTACGAGTCGCACCAGACCCCGCCCTTGAGCAGGTCGTGCCGGACCCGCCCCTCCAGCTGGAAGCCGAGCCGGGTGAGCACCTTGGCCGAGGCGGTGTTGTCCACGTCGACCCGGGCGGCCAGCCGGTGCAGGCCGAGCGGACCGAAGGACAACTCGCAGAGCAGTCCGGCGATCTCGCCGGCGTAGCCGAGGCCCCACACCCGGCGGCTCAGCACGTAGCCGAGGTAGGCGGAGCGGTACTTGCCGAGGGTGAGGCTGGCGTGCGCGACCGGCACGGCGTCCTCCGGGTCCTCGGCGTCCTCCCGGCGGACCACGGCGAGCCGGTAGGTGTCCCGCTCCTCGGCCATCGCCTCCTCCAGGTAGAGCTCGATCTGGTCGGCGCAGGTCTCCCGGTCGCGCGGTTCGAACGGCAGGTAGCGGGTGACCTCCGGGTCGCTGTACAGCGCGTGCAGCGCGTCCAGTTCCTCCGGGGTGTGGTGGTACTCGCGGACGGCCAACCTGGGGCCGAGGAGTCGTATCGGGACCATGGCTGCCGACCCTACCCGCGCCCGGCGGCTACCGTTCGGACCATGAACGACGAAGACCTGCGGCTCGCCCCGCGCACCAGGGCCGCCGACCTGCTCGCCTGGACGGCCGGGCAGGACCGGGCGCCGGTGGCCGAGGCGCCGCTGCGCGCGGTGCTGGCGCTGCTGGAGCTGGGCGAGGGCAGGATGCACGACGGCTGGCCCGAACTGACCTCCGACGCGGTGGAGCACCTGCTGTACGAAAGGCTCCACCTCTACGTCCAACCCGATCCGGAACAGGACCCGCTCGCCTACGGCGACGCCGTACGGCTGCTGGTCGACCACCAGCGGGCGGTCAAGCGGCTCAACGCCAAGCGCCAGGAGCGGCTGCACGCCGAGGCCGAGTGGCAGGGCGAGGTCGCGGCCGGACTGCTGCGCCGCGCCGACCTGGTGACCTGGCCCCGGCTCTACGCGGTGCTGCTGCACGCCCACGGGGTGGACGTCACGGACCCGGCGGCCGTCCGGGACTGGCTGGCCGGCTTCGCCGGGCTGAGCGAGGAGGAGCGGCTGGCCGGGTACGAGGCGCTGACGCCGACCGGCTGGCTGGACGAACCGGACGAGCAGGGCTGGGGGCCGGGTCGGGTGCTGTCGGTCGGCATGGCCACCGACGGCGCCCGGCGGCTGCTGGAGCAGGGCCTGATGCGGCGCAGCTACCGCAACCTGGCCGAGCTGAACGCGCTGGGGCGGCCGATGCCCGACGAGCTGGCCGGGGACTTCGAGGACTTCGAGGCGGCCGCCGCCGAGGTGGCGCTCGACCTGCTCGGCGACTGGACCGTGCCCGGGCTGCCACGGCTGCTGGTGGAGGAGTTCCCCGAGCTCGCGCCGGAGCCGGGAACGGCCGAGATCGACGCGTACCTGGCGCAGCTGCCGCCGGAGTGAGGTGCCGGAAGGGCCCCGGGCGGCGCGCCCGGGGCCCTGCTTCACGGTCTTACGGGGTCTCGCGGTCCTCACGAGGTCTCGCGGCCCTTACGGGTCTCGCGGCCCTGCGTTCCGCGGTCCTTTCGTGCTTTCGCGGTCCTTACGGGGTGAGGCCGCGCTGCTGGAGCCAGGTCTCCGGGTCGACGGGGGCGCCGCCGCCGGGGCGGACCTCCAGGTGCAGGTGCGGGCCGGTGACGTTGCCGGTCGCGCCGACCTTGCCGATCTGCTGGCCGGAGGTCACCGTGCCGGAGCCCTTGATGATCGAGGAGAGGTGGCAGTACCAGATCTCGGTGCCGTCGGGCAGGGTCTCGACGATCCGGTAGCCGTACGAGCCGGACCAGCCGGCCGAGGTGATGGTGCCCTGGCCGACCGCGAACACCGCGGTGCCGGTGTCGGCGGCGAAGTCCAGGCCGGTGTGCAAGTGGGCCCAGTAGCGGGCGCTCTGGCCGTAGTGGGCGGAGAGGCTGTAGTCCTTCACCGGCAGGGTGAGGGCGGCGGTCTTGGCCCGCTCGGCCTCCTCGGCGGCGCGCTTGGCCTCCGCCTCCTTGGCGGCGGCCTTGGCGCCGGCCTCCTGGGCGGCCTGCAGTCGGGCGCCCTCCTCGGCGGCGGTGCGCTGGCTGTCGGCCTGCTGCTGGATGCGGGCGGCGAGCGCGAGGCCGGGGTCGGCGGCCAGGGCGACCGGCGACTCGTCCGGGGCCTCGACGGCGGGCGCGGCGGCCGGGGTCGCGGAGGCGAAGCCGGTGGCTCCCAGGGTGGCGGCGACGGCGGTGACGCCGAGCAGCGGGGAGGCCCCGCGGGTCTGACGCGGCATCCGGTGGCGGTTGGCCTCGGCCTCCGGGGCGAACGCGTCCGGGCCGTCCGGGCCGGGGTGGTCGAGGAGCTGGGTACCGGCTGCGGGGCCGGCCGGGTGTGCCGGGGTGTGCGTCGACGCCACGGAGGCGTGCTCCTTTCCTTCCTTCGCGCCTACCGGGTTAGCTGACGGGTTCGGAGCAGGAAGGTCTCCTACGGCCGGGCCGGGGCCCCGCCGATTCACCCCAAGGAACGTGGTTCCCCGGCTCCCTGGCCTGCCCGGAGGCCGGCCGGCGGGATTAGGCGACGGCGCACGGTGCCGTCTGGGTACGGCATTGACGACCGCGCTGCGTTATCAGACGTTAATCCTAGGACGCCCTGATTCCAAGCCATCCGTCCGGGACGGCAGTGGAACAGGTGATCGGTCGTCAACGAACGACACCTCAGTCGCCTGGCTCATCTGAGTACTCCTACTCATGTGCAACCAGGCCGCCCCGGCACATCCTGGCGCCATGAGCGCACCGATGCAGTCACGGACCACGGCCGCGTACTACGTCCAGGCCGTCCTCTCCTTCGCCATCTCCGGCGTGACCCTCGCCGCCGGGATCGCCTACCTGCCCGTCGGCGGCTGGACCCGGGCCTTCCTCGGGATCGGCCTCCTCTACACCGTCACCTCCTCCTTCACGCTCGCCAAGGTGATCCGGGACCGGCAGGAGTCCTCGGACACCCTCGCCCGGGTGGACCAGGCCCGGCTGGACAAGCTGCTCAGCGAGCACGACCCGTTCAAGATCGAGGGGGCCTGAGCGGGTTCCCGAGCAAGGGCCCTTGACGGCTAAGGCTATTAGCCTTAGCTTTATGGCTATCGGCAGCACCGAGCGAGCCAGCGGAGGCCCACCATGAACGGCACCACCACCCCGAGCACCCAGTACCTCGACGTCCCCGGCGGCCGCCTCGCGTACGACGACACCCGGCAGGGCGACGGCACCCCCGTCGTCCTGCTCCCCGGCATGCTCGACTCCCGCCGCGCCTACCGGCACCTGCACCCGCTGCTCACCGCCGCCGGCCACCGGGTCATCACCATGGACCTGCGCGGCTTCGGCGAATCCTCCATCGTCTGGGACGACTACAGCCCCGCCGCCATCGCCACCGACGTCCTCGCCCTGCTCGACCACCTCGGCATCGAACGGGCCGTCCTGGTCGGCCAGTCCTACACCGGCGCGACGGTCGTCAAGGCCGCCGGGGACGCACCCCAACGGGTCGCCGGAATCGCCCTGATCGACGCCTTCGTCGAACACCGGGCCAACGCCCTCATGCGGGGCGTCATGGTCGTGATGGGCGCCGCCATGGTCCGGTGGCCCGCGGTCTGGGGCTACTACCTGCGCAAGATGGCCTACCCCGGCCCCCGCCCCGCCGACCTCGACGGCTACGTCGACGGACTGGTCGCCGCCCTGCGCAGCCCCGGCCGCAAGACCGCCACCCGCGGCCACGTCACCGGCGACTCCGCGCCGATCGGCTGGACCGCTGCCGTCCGCTGCCCCTCCCTCGTCCTGATGGGCAGCAAGGACCCCGACTTCCCCAAGCCGGAAGCCATCGCCGACCTCCAGGCCGAGAAGCTCGGTGCGCGGAAGATCATGATCGAAGGCTCCGGGCACTACCCGATGGCCGACAACCCCCGGGCCGTGGCCGACGCCCTGCTGCCCTTCCTCGCCGAACTCGCCTGATCCCGCCTGCCCCCTGCCTGATCCCTGCCTGACCCCGCCTGCCCCCCGCCCCCCGTACGGAGACCCCGAAGCCATGCCCCGCGTAGGACTGACCCCCGACCAGGTCGTCGACCACGCCCTCGCCCTCATCGACGACCAGGGCACCGAAGCCCTCACGCTCGCCTCCGTCGCCACCCGCGCCGGAGTCGCCACCCCCTCGCTGTACAAGCACGTCAGCGGCGGCCTCGCCGAACTGCGGCGGCTCATCGCCGTCCGGGTCACCGAGGAACTCGCCGACCGGCTCGCGGAAGCCGCCGTCGGCCGCAGCGGGGACGACGCGGTCACCGCCGTCCTGCGCGCCTACCAGGCCTACGCCACCGAACACCCCCACCGCTACAGCGCCCTCCCCCAGGCCCCCCAGCCCGACGACGACCTCACCCGCGCGGCCACCCGGCTCGTCGGCGTCATCGTCGCCGTCCTCCGCGAGTACGGCCTCGACGGCCCCGAGGTGATCCACGCCGCCCGCACCGTCCGCTCCCTCGCCCACGGCTTCGCCTCCCTCTCCATCGGCGGCGCCTTCCAACTCTCCGAAGACCTCACCACCACCCACGACCGCCTCATCACCACCCTCACCACCGGCCTCCGGGCGTGGCCCCAGCAGTAGCCGGAAGCCCGTGCCGCGCACCGGAAGTCGAACCGGCCGACTTCCGGTGCGCGCCGCTGGCGTCGGGCTCCCCTGCGGAGAGGGAGCCCCGCGCTGCTGGACGGCGGGCTCGGGCACGCGCGGGACGTCGGGCCCACCGACTTCTCGTGCTGGGAGGGCAGGGGCGAGGGGCCTGCCGACCGGCCGGCGCGGGGGAGGTCGGGTCCGTCGGCTTCTGGCTGCGGCGGGCAGCGGCCGGGGGCTGGGGGTGGAGGGGCTAGTGTGGCGGGCTGACTGGTGGTCATGACAGGGGACCGCCCACGCCTTGGCGGAGGTCCCAGGTGCCCGCACTGATAGCGAGGGTGCGGCGGTGGTACGGGCGGCTGCTGGACGGGGACGGCCGGGCGGGGCGGGTGGCGTTGGGCCTGCTGCTCGGGGTGACGGTCCTGCTGGGGGTGCTGCCGATCCTGTTGCCGTACGGGTGGCCGCCGTCGGCGCTGGTGCTGCCGGTGGTGGTGGGCGGGCTGGTGCTGCGGCGGGGACAGTTGCTGGTGCTGGTGTGCGCGGCGCTGGCGGGCAGCGTGCTGGGCGCGGTGGTGCAGGACCCGCGCGGGGTGCGGCTGGGGGTGTCGGTGGTGGTGGCCGCGACGGGGGCGACGGTGCTGACGGCGAACCGGTTCCGGCACCGGCTGGGGCTGCGCGGGACGCAGGGCGATTCGATGCTGCTGGAGCTGGCGGAGCACAACCGGGCGTTGGCGCGGCTGCCGGAGCGGCTGTTGGACTGGCACTTCGACAGCGCGCTGGCCCCGGTGGGGGGCGCCTCGTTCTCGGGGGACTTCCTGCTGTGCGCCCACCGCCCGGAGGAGGACCTGCTGGAGCTGGTGCTGGTGGACGTCTCGGGCAAGGGCAGTCGGGCGGCGGCCCGGTCGACGCACCTGTCGGGGGCGTTCGCGATGCTGCTGGGCCGGGTGCCGCCGGAGGCCTTCCTGCCGGCCGCCAACGACCACCTGGTCCGGATGGGCTGGGAGGACGACTTCGCGACGGCCGTCCATCTGGCGCTGCACCCGGCGACGGGCCGCTACCGGCTGTTCAACGCGGGCCATCCGCCGCCGGTGCGGTTCTGCGGGCGTTCCGGCTGGGTGCCGTCGGAGCACGGCGGTCCGGCGCTGGGGCTGGTGCCGGGGGCGCCGTACCCGGCGGTGTCGGGGCGGCTGGCGTACGGGGATTCGCTGCTGCTGTTCAGTGACGGCCTGGTGGAGGTGCCGGGCCGGGACCTGGACGAGGGCGTCAGCCGGCTGCTGACGGCGGCCGAGCCGGAGGTGCGCGCCCACCGGCCGCAGCAGTTGCTGGTCCGGGGGGCGGCGCAGCGGCTGGTGGAGGCGGTGGCGCAGGACGTGGCGGACGACCGGACCCTGGTGCTGGTGCGGCGGCTGGGAACGACCGCGGACCACGGATCCGGGGGACGAGGATTCAGTGCCCACTCCCGCCCGTAGCCCGATGCGCTGCGTGCGCCTGCTGCTCCTGCACCGGGTGGGGCCCGTTCCGTAGCGCCCACCGGATCGTTCACCTGCACCGAATGTCGCACGTTCAACAACATGGTGCACACAAGTCCCCCACATCCCAGGGTGCGAACCGGCCACCACCCGTCACACCAGAGGGGGGCGAAGGGCCCTGGACGAACGACCGGGCACCTCGTCAGGGGCCCGGGATCGCGTCCGAACGACGCGGGAATGACGGTGTATTGACTCGATATTGACGAGATCCGGTCACTTGGCGAGATCCGTTCACACCTTCGTAGGATCATCGCCCTAGAATTCGCCGCGTGACGATGACTCAGTGGTGCGCAACGGCTACCGGCGTGCTCGCCGTCCTCGCCCTCGTGGCCGCCGCGCGGTACCGCGCCGTGTCCGTCACCCAGCGCGGCCGGGCCGACCGACTGGACGGCGAACTCACCCGGCTCCAGGAACAGCTGACGGCCGAACTCTCCCGCCGGGGCGCCGACCTGGCCGCCGTCCAACAGGAGCAGGAGCACACCGCCTCCACCCAGCGGGCCTTCCTCAGCGTCGCCCGCCGGATCCTCGTCATGGCCCACGACCAGCAGGCCCTGCTCGACGAGATGGAACGCACCCACGACGACCCGGCGCTACTGGAGGGCCTGCTCAAGGCCGACCACGCCGCCGCCCAACAAGCCCGGCTGGCCCAGACCCTGGCCGTGCTGTGCGGCGCCCGGGCCGGCCGGCACTGGCCGGAACCGGTCTCGCTGGAGGACGTGGTGCGCGGCGCCCAGTCGCGCATCCTGCCGTTCCAGCGGGTGGTCGTGCGCAGCCGGATCGAGACCGCGGTGGTCGGCGCCGCCGCCGAGGCGCTGATCCACGCCATCGCCGAGCTGCTGGACAACGCCACCCGCTACTCCCCGCCCAGCACCCAGGTGTTCGTCACCCTGATGCCGGTACACAACGGCGCCGTCATCGAGATCGACGACGGCGGGGTCGGCATGCCGGACCAGGCCGTCGCCAAGGCCGCCGCCGCGCTCGCCGGGGGCAGCAGCCTGGAGGTCTCCCGGCTCGGCGAGCTGCCGCAGCTGGGGCTGGCCGCGGTGGGCCGGCTCGCCGAGAGCTACGGCTTCCGGGTCACCCTCAGCTCGGCGCCCTCACCGTACGGCGGGGTGCGGGTCGTGGTGCTGCTGCCGAACGCCCTGCTCACCGAGCCGCTGCCGCCCACCGTCCCCGGACTCGGGCCGGACGACCGGGCGTTCAACCCCGGCCCGCGAGCGGTCACCGGCTTCGACCACTCCGACTTCGACCATCCCGGCTTCGACCGCCCCGGCACCGGCCACCCCATGCTGGAGACCCCGCCCGGGCCCCCCGCGGCCGGCGACACCCCGCCGCCGCTGCCCCGCCGCAGCCACCGGCGCGACCGCGCGAACCGCCCCGCCCAGCACGCCGCTCCCCCACCCCCGCCCGAGCCGCCGTACCGCTCGGCCCGGGACGCGCAGGCGTTCATGGCGATGTTCCAGGCCGGGACCGCCAGCGGCCGCTCCGCCGCCCGCGGCCAGACCCCGCCCGGCCCCCACTGACCCTCCCGCTCCCCGACTTCCCCCGACTTCCCCAGCGCTCCGGAGAGTTCCATGACCACCACCCCCGATCTCGGCTGGCTGCTCGCCGACATCATCGCCGTCCCCCAGGTCCAGCACGCCGTCGTCGTCTCCAACGACGGCCTGGAGATCGGCCGCAGCGCCGACATCGCCCGCGAGGACGCCGAACGGCTCGCCGCCGCCTGCTCCGGCCTGCAGTCGCTGGCCCGCGGCGTCGCGGCCGGCTTCGGCGGCCCCGGCAGCGCCACCCGCCAGATCATCATCGAGTACGGCGGCGGCTACCTGTTCATCGTCGCCGCCGGGGCCGGCGCCCACCTGGCCGTGGTGACCAGCGAGGCGGTCGACGCCGGACTGGTCGCGTACCAGATGCAGGTCCTGGTCGAGCGGATCGGCACCCACCTCACCAGCCCGCCGCGCGTCGACCACGCGGCGGGGGGCCACCGGTGAACGGGCCGGTCCGGCCCTACGTCATCACCGGCGGGCGCAGCCGCCCCACCCGCGCCGACCTCGCCGTCGAGAGCCTGGTCAGCGCCCTGCCCGGACCATTAGGGCAGCCCGAACCACCGGCACTGCCCGAACACGCCCTGCTCAACCGGGAGCACCGGCGCATCCTCGGGCTCTGCCACAGCCTGCTGTCCGTCGCCGAGGTGGCGGCCCACCTGGGGCTGCCGCTCGGCGTCGTCAAGGTGCTGGTCGGCGACCTCTGGGACCTCGGCGCCGTGCAGGTGCTCCCGCCCGTCCCGCAGGCCGAACGCCTGCCCACAACCCTCCTGGAAGAGGTGCTCGTTGGCCTCCGCCAACTCCGCTGAAGCCCCCGCCTCCCGGCCGGCCGGTCCGCAGTACCTGCCGTCCTCGGTGCAGGGCGCGGTGAAGATCCTGGTCACCGGCCCGTTCGGGGTCGGCAAGACCACCCTGGTCGGCTCGCTCAGCGAGATCACCCCGCTGCGCACCGAGGAGACCATGACCGCCGCCAGCAGCGGCGTGGACGACCTCACCGGGCGCAGCGGCAAGACCACCACCACGGTCGCGCTGGACTTCGGCCGGATCACGCTCAACTCCCGGCTCGCGCTGTACCTGTTCGGCACGCCCGGGCAGCAGCGGTTCTGGCCGCTGTGGGACGACCTGTCGCGCGGCGCGCTCGGCGCCATCGCGATGGTCGACCTGCGCCGCCCGGACGAGAGCTTCGACGTGCTCGGCCGCCTGGAGGAGCAGCGCATCCCCTTCGCGGTCGCCGTCAACACCTTCCCGGACACGCCGAGCTACCCGGAGGAGGAGCTGCGCTCGGCACTGGACCTGCTGCCGGACGTGCCGATCCTGTTCTGCGACGCCCGGGACCGGCGGCAGTCCTACGACCTGCTGATCGACTTCGTCGACCACCTGCACCGCAGCTCACTCCTGGAGCTGCAGCCGTGACCGCGCCCGAACCGCCGCGGGCAGCCGGCTGCCCGGTCGCGCACGGTGCCGGCGCCCCCTACGGCACCCCGCACGGCAGCGGACTGCCCGTCGGCGTCCCGCTCACCCCGCTGTACGGCCAGGCCGTCGCCGACGACCCGCACGGCCTGTACGCCCGGCTGCGCGAACGCTACGGACCGGTCGCGCCGATCGAGCTGGAACCCGGGGTGGAGGCCTGGCTCGTCCTCGGCTACCCCGAACTGCTCGAACTCACCCGCAACGAGGCCCTGTTCTCCAAGGACTCGCGGCACTGGCGGGTCCCCGCCGAGGGCCGGCTCGCCCCCGACTCCCGGCTGCAGCCGATGACCGCCTGGCGTCCCACCCTGCTCAACCTGGACGGCGCCGAGCACCAGCGGCTGCGCGCCGCCGTCTCGGACACCCTCGCCCAGATCGACCACCGGCAGCTGCGCGAGACCACCGAGGCCGCCGCCGACGGCCTGATCGACAGCTGGGGCCCGGACGGCACCGCCGACCTGATCGGCCAGTACGCCCGCGCGCTGCCGCTGCTGGTCTCCACCCAGCTGGTCGGCCTGCCCGCCGGCAGCGGGCCCCGGATGATCGAACTGATCAGCCACTTCGTCGACAGCGGACCCGAATCGGTGCGCGCCGCCGGGGAGTTCCAGACCACCCTGACCGAACTCGTCCGGCACCGCCGCGCCGCGCCCGGCGCCGACCTCACCTCCTGGCTGCTCGCCCACCCGGCCGGGCTGACCGACGAGGAGGCGGCGCACCACCTGGTCGTGATGATGGTCGCGGGCAACGAGACCTGCATCAACTGGATCGGCAACACCCTGCGGCTGCTGCTCACCGACCGCCGCTTCCGGGCCACCCTCACCGGCGGGCGGCTCACCGTCTCCGACGCGCTGGAGGAGGTGCTCTGGCGCGACCCGCCCACCCAGAACTTCCCCGGCCGCTGGGCCACCGGCGACACCGTGCTCGGCGGCCAGTACGTCAGCGCCGGCGACATGCTGGTACTCGGCCTGGCCGCGGCCAACGCCGACCCGGCCGCCCAGGGCGCCGCCTCCGCCACGCAGGGCTCGCTCGGCGGCAACCGGGCCCACCTCGCCTGGGGCGCCGGCAAGCACGTCTGCCCGGCCCAGCACCCGGCCCGGATCATCGTCGAGACCGCCGTCGAAACCCTGCTGCACCGGCTGCCCGACCTCCAACTGGCCGTACCGCCGAGCGAGTTGGCCTGGCGGCCGTCCCCGTGGTCACGGGCCCTGGTCGCCCTCCCGGTGCTGTACAGCGCCTTCACCCCGCCCCGCCCGCCAGCCCCCGAGAGGCCCGCATGGACACCGCCGACGACTTCCGCGGCACCCGCCCCGAGCCCGTCCGGCTCGACCCCTTCGGACGCGACCAGCACGGAGAGAACGCCCGCCTCCGGGCAGCCGGTCCGGCCGTCCTGGTGGAACTCCCTGGTGGGGTGGTGGTCTGGGCGGTAACCCACCACGACACCCTCCAGGCGCTGCTGGCCGACCCCCGGGTCGGCAAGAACCCCCAGCTGTGGGACACCTTCCGGGAGGGCCGGCTGCCGTACGGCTGGCCGCTGCTCAACTTCGTCGTGGTGCCCGGCATGATCACCGCCGACGGCGAGGACCACAAGCGGCTGCGCGGGCTGGTCAGCCTGGCCTTCACCCCGCGCCGAATAGCCGCGCTGGCCCCCGCGATCGAGGCCCGGACCGTCGCCCTGCTGGACCGGGTGGCCGAGCTGGACGGCGAGTTCGACCTGCGCGAGCACTTCGCCTACCCGCTGCCGATGCAGGTGATCGGCGAACTGCTCGGGCTCGCCGCGGAGCAGCAGGACCAACTCCACGCCCTGTCCGACACCCTGGTCTCCAGCTCCGCCACCCCGGACGCGGCCCTCGCCGCCCAGCGCGACCTGAACGCGCTGCTGGCCTCGGTGGTCGCCGCCAAGCGGGCCGCCCCCGGCGACGACCTGACCACCGACCTGATCGCCGCCCGCGAGGCCGGCGACGGGCTCAGCGAGGCCGAACTCGTCGGCACCCTGCTGCTGATGCTGGTCGCCGGGCACGAGACCACGCTCAACCTGATCACCAACGCCGTCCGGGCCCTGCTCGCCCACCCCGACCAGCTGCGACTGGTGCTGGACGGCAGCCGGCCGTGGTCCGCGGTGGTGGAGGAGACCCTGCGCTACGACTCGCCCGTCGGCCAGTTCCCGCTGCGCTACGCGAGCGAGGACATCGCGGTCGGCGACGTGGTGATCCGGCGCGGCGAGGCGCTGCTCGCCTCCTACGCCGCGGCCGGCCGCGACGCCGGGCACTACCCGGACGCCGACCGCTTCGACCTCACCCGGCAGCCCGCCCGGCACCTCTCGCTCGGCCACGGCCCGCACTTCTGCCTCGGCTCGGGGCTGGCCCGGCTGGAGGCCGAGACGGCGCTGCGGCACCTGTTCGGGCGGTTCCCGGGGCTGGCCCTGGCGGCGGGCGAACGGCCGGAGCCGATCGGCTCGTTCGTCAGCAACAGCGTGCGGACCCTGCGGGTGACGGCCTGAAACGCGGGGACCGAGGGTGACGGTCACCGTCACCCGGTTACCTGAGGGCGGCCCGGTCGTTCGGCAGGGCATGAAGAAACTCGCCACCCTGGCCGCCCTCACCATGGCGGGCCTCGCCCTCGCCGTCCCGGCGGCCTCCGCCACCAGCCAGACCGCCAGCTCGCCGGACGCCACCGGCGGCCTCACCGACGGTCTCACCCTCTCCCCCGCCGACCTCGCCCTGCAGACCGCGGGCAAGCTCCCGGTCGTCGGGCACACCGCCGACGAGGTGGAGGCCATCGGCACCAACCAGATGAGCCACCCGGGGCTCAGCGGGCAGATCGGCTGACCGACCCCCGTCCGGCCAGCCGATCCGTCCCTTCACCGTCCGCTTCCGTCCGCAGTTCCGTCCGCGGCCGGTCCCGGCCGGCGCTCAGCCCCGGAACAGGCCGTTGAGCTCCGGGTAGGTCAGCCCGCCGTCCAGGGAGGTGTACGTGCCGCTCGCGTACACCTCCTCGGCCGCGCGGCGGACCGCCGCGTACGCCACCCTGGCCAGGCCCGGGCCCAGGCTGATCCGGGCCACCCCGAGCTTCGCCAGCTCGGCCACCGACGGAGAGCCGGGGCCGGCCAGCACGTTCAGCGGGGCCGGGACGGCCGCGACCAGCGCGGCGATGGTCTCCGGGTCGGCGACGCCGGGGACGAACACGCCGTCCGCGCCCGCCTCGACGTACGCCCGCAGCCGGCGGACCGCCTCGTCCAGCCGGCCCTCGGGCTCGCCCAGGGCGTGCAGGAAGACGTCGGTGCGGCCGTTGACGAAGAGCGGGACGCCCGCCGCGTCCGCCGCCGCCCGGGCCGCCGCGATCCGCTCGGCGGCCTGCGCCGGGGTGTACTCGGCGTCCTCCAGGTTCACCCCGACCGCGCCGGTGGCGAGCAGCGCGGTGACGGTCGCGCCGACCCCGGCCGGGGTGTCCGCGTAGCCGCTCTCCAGGTCCGCGGTGACCGGCAGGTCGACCGAGCGGACCACCTCGGCGGTACGGGCCAGCACCTGGTCCCGGTCGGCGCCGCCGCCGTCCGGGCTGCCGAGCGACCAGGACACGCTGGCACTGGCCGTCGCCACCGCCCGCGCCCCGGCGCCGGCCACCAGCCGGGCGCTCGCCGCGTCCCACACGTTGGCCAGCACCAGCGGCTCGCCCGGGCGGTGCAGCTCCCGGAGCAGCCGGGCCTTCTCCTGCTGGGCGGCCCTCTCCCGCTGCGTGGTCATCGCGGCCCCGCTCACTTCGCGGCCGGGCTCATGCGGGTGGACACGCCGATCCGGTTCCAGGCGTTGATGGTGGTGATCAGCGCGATCAGCTGGGCCAGCTCGGCCGGCTCGAACTGCGCGGCGGCCTCGTCGTACACGGCGTCCGGCACATGCCCCCGGGTCAGCAGGGTGACCGACTCGGTGAGGGCGAGGGCGGCGCGCTCACGGGCGGTGAACCAGGGGGTCTCGCGCCAGGCGGGGAGCGAGAGCAGGCGGTGGTCCTGCTCGCCGTTCTTGCGGGCGTCGGTGGCGTGCATGTCGATGCAGAAGGCGCAGCCGTTGATCATCGAGGCGTGCACCTTGACCAGCTCGGCGAGGGCCGGGTCCAGACCCTCCCGGGACGCCCGGTCCACGGCGATCATCGCCTGGTAGAAGGCGGGGGCGAGCCTCGCCATCGGGAGGCGCTGCGCGGGGGCGGGCACGTGGGCCGCGGCCCCGCTCGTCCCGGTCTCGTTCTGGGTCTCGTTCTGGGTCTCGTTCGTCGTCACGGTCGCCAGCCTAGGAGCCCGCCGGCCCCCGCCCGTGGTGCATTCGACGACCGGTTCCTTGGGCCACTTCCGGTGCGCGAACAGGCGTGCGAAGATCGCTGGTGGATCTTCGGAACGACCAGGTCAGGGGGACGGGCCGTGTGCACCGCGTTCGTCAGCATCGAGCCTGATTCAGCGGTGCCGGTGCTGCTGCTGTCCGTCCGGGACGAGTACCTCGGACGCGCCTGGCAGCCCCCGGGCCACCACTGGCCGCAACGCCCCGGACTCGTCGGCGGACTGGACCTCGCGGCCGGCGGCACCTGGCTGGCCGCCGACCCCGACCGGCGCACCGCCGCCTGCCTGCTCAACGGCTTCGGCCCGCTCGCCCCCGCCACCACCCGGCTCAGCCGCGGCGGACTGCCGCTCACCGCCGTGCGCGAGGGCGGCATCGGGCACCTCGACCTCACCCCGTACGACCCCTTCCACCTCGTCCAGATCCACCCGGACGGCGCCCGGGTCACCAGCTGGGGCGGCGGCGGACGACCCGCCGAACACCAACTGCCCACCGGGCTCAGCGTGGTGGTCAACGACGGACTGGAGGGGACGGCCGCCAGCCGCACCGCCTCCGAGCGGATCCGCTCCCTGATGGCCGCGCGCGCCGACCACTTCCGGGCCCGCCTGCTCGCCGAGCCCCGGCCCGAGCCGACCGCCGGCGGGACGACCGAAGAAGCCTGGGGCGGCTGGCTGCCGATCATCACCGGCGACGGACTGGCCCTGGACGCGGACGCCGCGCTGATCCAGCGCCGGGACTTCGGCGACGGACGGATCTGGGGCTCCTCCTCGATCTCGCTGCTGGCGCTCGGACCGGAGCTGCTGCGCTACGACTTCGCCACCGCGCCGGTGCCGGCCGACGGATCGGGCTGGCGGCGGGTGGCGGTCTGAACCGGGCCGGGGCCTGCACCGGGCGGAGGCTGAACCGCTCACTCCCGAAAAGGACTTGAGCTTGACGCTACGGGAGGCGGCATCGTGGGCGGGGCGTCGACCCCTCGCCCCGATGGAGGCCCCCGATGGACCGCCGGCCCCGGCTGTGCGCCGTACTGACCGTCGCGCTGCTGCTCGGCGGCACCCCGCTCGCGGCGACCGCCGGGGTGGTGCTCGGCCGGGCCGTGCAGCAGGCCGTGCCCGCCGGACTGCCGGGCGCCGTCACCGGGTTGCTGGTCCACCGGGTCGCCGGTCCACCGGCTCGGGGCCGATGACACCCGGACATACGCTCGATGAACTTCTGGCGGCGGGGCTGCCAGGCGTCTACATGCCCGTAGTAGCTTCGCGGAGGCCACCGAATCCACCGGCCGCAGACCCCAGAGCGAAGGTGCGCGATGTCCACCCTGACCTACCCGGAAGCGATAGGCGTCGGCCTGCTGCAGGGTGTGACGGAACTCTTCCCGGTGTCCAGCCTGGGCCACAGCATCCTGCTCCCGGCCGTGATCGGCGGGAAGATCCAGCAGGACCTCGACATGACCGCCGACGGCTCCTCCTACCTCGCCGCCCTGGTCGCCCTGCACCTGGCCACCGCGCTCGCCCTGGTGGTGTTCTTCTGGCGGGACTGGGTCCGGGTGGTCAGCGGACTGGCCGGCTCGATCCGGCACCGCCGGGTGCAGACCCGGGACGAGCGGCTCGCCTGGCTGCTCATCATCTCCACCATCCCGGTCGGCGTGGCCGGCCTCGTCCTGGAGAAGGCCCTGCGGCACGCGCTCGGCAAGCCTCTGCCGGCCGCCGTCTTCCTCGCCGTCAACGGGCTGGTGCTGCTCGGCGCCGAACGGCTCAAGCGCGGCGGCAGCGGCCGGCGCCGGGCCGGGCACGCCGCCCCCGTCGACGAGCCCGGACTGGACCCGGCGATCGCCTCCGACGTCCGGCTGACCAGGCTCGGCTACGGCCAGGGCGCCTGGATCGGCGCCGCCCAGATCCTCGCGCTGTTCCCCGGCATCAGCCGCTCCGGCGTCACCATGAGCGCCGGCATCCTGCGCGGACTCCACCACGAGGACGCCGCCCGGTTCTCCTTCCTGCTCGCCACCCCGGTCATCCTGGCCGCCTCGGTGCTGAAGGTGCCCGAGCTGTTCAAGCCGGAGAACTCCGCCGTGCTCGGCCCGGTCGCGGCCGGCAGCGTCGCCGCCTTCGTGGCCGGCTACATCTCGGTGCGCTTCCTCACCAAGTACTTCGAGACCCGCAGCCTGACGCCGTTCGCGGTGTACTGCTTCCTGGCCGGACTGGGCAGCGCGATCTACCTGTCCGTCTGATCCCCGCTCCAGGGCCGCCACGGGCCGCCCGGCAGGTCGCCGGACGGCCCGTCCGCGTTCCCGTACGGCTACCCGGTGAGGCCCAGCGCGGCCAGCCGGACCGGGTCGGTGAGGATGTCCAGACCGGTGATCCGGCCCCCGTGGATGGTGAACGACATGACCGACAGCGCACGGCCGTCGGCGAAGGACACCACCCCGGGCGAGCCGTTGACCAGCACCGGGCGCCCGTCGGCGGCGAACCGGGCGAAGGCGATCGCCTGGGAGGCCACCTCGGCCGCGCCCCGGCGCAGCACGCTCGGCACCAGCGCGCCGCCGTCGGACCGGGCCACCACCTCCGGGTCGAGCACCGTCATCAGGGCGTCGAAGTCACCGCCCCGGGCGGCGGTCAGGAAGGCCTCCACCACCGCGCGCTTGCGGACCTCGTCCGCGTCGGCGGCCGGGGTGGCGCCCTGGACCCGGCGGCGGGCGCGGCTGGCCAGCTGGCGGGTCGAGGCGGCGGTGCGGCCGAGCACCTCGGCGATCCCGTCGAAGGGCACCTCGAACATGTCGTGCAGCACGAAGGCCACCCGCTCCGCCGGGGAGAGCGTCTCCAGCACCACCATCAGCGCGATCCCCACCGAGTCGGTGACCAGGATCTCGTGCACCGGGTCCGGCGCCGCCAGCCCGCTCACCACCGGATCCGGCAGCCGCACCTGCCCCTCCTGCTCGGGCAGCGGATCCTCCCGGCGGGAGGCCCGGGAGCGCAGCTGGTCCAGGCAGACCCGGCCGACCACGGTGGTCAGCCAGGCCCCCAGGTTGCGCACCTCGCCCACGTCACTGCGGCTCAGCTTCAGCCACGCCTCCTGCACGGCATCCTCGGCCTCGGCGACCGAACCGAGCATCCGGTAGGCCACGGACCGCAGTTGGGGGCGCTCCGCCTCGAACTGCGCGGCCAGGAGATCCGCTCCGGAAAGTTCCCCGCTCATCTGTCACATCCTCGCGTCGGGATCCGTCGGTCCAGTGACGGACGCTAACCGAACCGGAGAAGAGCACGATGACCACCACCACGCCCGCCGGCGCCACCTGGTGACCGCCGGCCACGCCAGAATGGGTCCGTGAACGGCTCCTGGACCTCCTTCGGCGGCGACCTGCACCTGGACCTCACCGAGCGGCGCGCCGCCGGCGCCGGGCTGCGGGCCGCCCTGGAGGACGCCCTGCGCGAGGCCGTCCAGGACGGGCGGCTCGCGCCCGGCACCCGGCTGCCGTCCTCCCGGGCCCTCGGCGAGGACCTCGGCATCGCCCGCAACACCGTGGTCGAGGCGTACGGGCAGCTCGCCGCCGAGGGCTGGCTCAGCTCCCGGCAGGGCTCCGGCACCACCGTCGCCCGGCGGGCCGTGCCCGTCCGGGGCGAACGGGCCGCCCCGGCCCGGGAGCGGCGGCGCACCGCCCGGCACGACC
>NZ_MECK01000054.1 GCF_014596465.1 Streptomyces sp. CBMA123
TGGCGGCCACCGGCCGGGCCCTGGCGCGCACCGCCGACGTCCCGGGCGTCACGCTCGGCACGGTGACCGACGGGCGCTCGGCCCGCGCCCTCGAACCGGTCGTCGGCTACTTCGTGAACCCGCTGGCCGTCCCGCTGCCCGGGGCGCGCGACCTCACCGACGCGGCGCTGCTGCGGCACACCGCCGACGCGGTGGTCTCCGCGCTGGAGCACGGCCGGACGCCCTTCGACGAACTGGTCCGCCTGCTGAAGCCGCCCCGGGGCCGGCACCCGTGGTTCCAGGCCTGGGCGGTGCTCCAGAAGCGCCCGCCACGGGGGGAGTTCGCCCCCGGCCTGCGGCTGGAGCCGGTCCGGGTGCCGCCGCCGAGGACCGCCCACGAGCTGCTGGTCGAGGCGGTGCCGCGTGGCGACGGCGGCTGGGACCTGATCACGAGTCGGCGCGCGGACGTGCTGGGGGAGGCGCGGGCGGAGGAGTTCACCGACCGGCTGCACCGCGCGCTGGGCGAGTTCGCCACCGCCGCCCCAGTCGCCCCAGCCGCCTCAGCGGGCCCGGCCGGCCCGGCCGGGCCTGGCACCCGATCAGCCGCACCCTCGCCCGAGCGTTCGTACGACGATCGGACGACTCGGCGCGCAGGTGCTCTGAGTGACGGTTAGCGTCGGCCGCAACGCGTCCCCAACCCTTGGAGTCTGTCGTGCAGCGGTGGATCGTCCTGACAGCACTGACCTCGGCCCTCACCGGCCTCGCCGCCCCCGCCCAGGCCGCCGACCCGGCCCGGGCGCAGGCCCCGGTCCGGCATTCGGTCCGGGATTCGGCCGGTACGGTGGTGACCCTCGGTGATGCCATGATCGACCCGAAGGTCCCCGGCCGGGTCCGGGTGAACGTCGGTTACCTCTGCTCGGTCGCCGACGAGGCCCGCTCGCTCACCGTCTCGGTCGAGCAGGCGGACCCGGAGGACGCCGCCTCCAAGGCCTTCGGCTCCAGTCGGACCGCCGAGGCGGACATCGTCTGCGACGGCACCCAGCAGGAGCGCCAGCTGATCGTCCAGTCCAAGACCTCCAACTGGATCCCGGACGTCGACGCCGTCCTGATCGCCACCGTCTCCAACATCGGCGCGTCGCCCTCCGCCTCCGCCGACAGCCGCCGGGTCAGTCTCAAGGTCGGCTGAGCCACCCGCCCGTCATCGTGACCCACTCGCCCGTCATCGTGGCCCGGCCGCCCGGCCGGGCCATGACGCTCTCTCCGGAGCCTGCGCCGCACGCGGGCGAGTGCACGGAGGGGATCCTTCCTCTTCCCCGATTCCACAGGTGAACCGGGCTGTCCGGCTCTGGTCCCGAGTTCTACAGTGCTGTAGAACTAAGGCTCAGAGGTGAACAGCGAACGGGGGCACGGCATGGACAGGCCGCTTCGACTGCCGCAGCAGGATCGGGCCGACTTCGAGACGGAGTTGGGGAGGGCGCTGGCCGCGCCGCAGGTGCGGGCGGCGCTGCTGGACAGCGGGGAGGAGGCGCGCGGGGTGGACCGGCTGCGGCGGACGGCGCGGGAGAACGCCGAGTACGTGCTGGCCGCCGCGGCGCCGGAGTACGAGCGGTACGCGACGCTGCGGGCGGACGCCGACGCGGTGGCGCGGCTGCCGGTGGACGCGCCGGCGCGGGTGTCGGGGTGGTGGGGCGTGCTCGGGGTGATCGTGCCGATCGTCGCGGTCGTCGCGGCCGTGGTGTTCCTGGTGCTCGGTTATCTGCTGGGGCTGTCCGAGGACTTGGAGGTGCTGGGGCACGCGCTGATCGGGGCCGGCTGGGTGGCCGCCGGGGTGGCGGCGGTGTGTCTGCTGGTGGGCGGTTTGGGGCTGTTGGGGTCGGCGGCGCGGGGGAAGGGGCCGGAGGTCGAGGTGGCGGAGGGGCCGGGCGAGCTGGTGCGGGCCCGGGACGCCTGGCGGTCGGCCCTGGCGGAGCGCGGGCTGGTGCCCTTCCTGGTGGCGCAGGCGAACGCGGGGCGGCGGGTCTGACGGCGGCCGGCTGACGGCCGGAATGCCAAGACGAGGTGGGTTCGGGTAAGGGGCGGTTAAAATCCGTGCCCGGGCGGGGAGTTGGCGCGGGGCCGGTTCGCGGACGATCGGGCCAGCTGGGGCGGGTGCGGTGAGGCTCCGAGGGGCGTGCCGGTCGGCGGGTGGCGCTGTCGGGTGTCGTGCGGAGGCCTTGTGCGCGCCGATCAGTGAAATATCATATGGCGCATTGCACAGCGGTCGACCCGGGTGAGACCCGGCCCCCGCCCCCCCCGGGCCGCCTGCGCACCCCCGCTCGTCCCTCCCTCCCCCCCACGTCACGAGAGACGGAACCCGACCCGTGTTCAGATTCCGATCCCGCATGCCCCGACGCGCCCAACGCGCCCCACGCACCGCCCTGGTGGCGCTCGCGGCGGCCCTGGCCGGCGCCGCGCTCAGCAGTCCGCTGTCCGCGATGGCCGACTCCCACGCGCCGCAGCCCGTCACCGTGGTGGCCCAGCCGGGCACCCCGAAGACGGCGAAGCCCGCCGCCCCGCAGAAGTCCGGCCCGCGCCGGGCCGGGGCGGCCAAGGCCGGTCCCGTCGGCACCACCACCAAGGCACCCCAGCTGGTGGACGGCGCCGACCCGGGCACCGGCAAGAACGGCGACGGCAATGTCGCCAACCAGTACGACCTCCAGGTCACCTACAAGGGCGGCCAGGAGTCGACCGGTGTGGTGATCGGCGCACCCAAGGTCTACCTGGTGCTCTGGGGCTCCCAGTGGGGCACCCCGTCCACCAACGCGAGCGGCGACACCGTGACCACCGGTGACCCGGACCAGGCCGCCCCCTACCAGCAGGACTTCTTCAAGGGCCTCGGCAGCGCCGGCGACGGCTGGAGCGCCGTGCTGACCCAGTACTGCGAGGGCATCGCCGCCGGTTCCGTCCAGTGTCCGGCCGGCTCCGCGCACATCCCGTACCCGCAGCCGGGGAGCGTGCTCGCGGGCGTCTGGGTGGACAACGCCGCCCCCGCCCCGCAGGCCGCGACCGAGCCGCAGCTCGGCGCCGAGGCGCTGGCCGCCGCCAAGCACTTCGGCAACCTGACGGAGGCGCAGAACCGCAACGTCCAGTACATCATCGACTCCCCGCAGGGCACCGACCCGGACAAGTGGAAGGAGCTGGGCTACTGCGCCTGGCACGACTTCCAGCGCTCGTCGTACGGCCAGCTCGCCTACACCAACATGCCGTACCTGACGGACGTGGCCGGCTGCGGCACCAACTGGTTCGGCGAGAACACCCCGCGCGGGCGGCTGGACGGCTACGGGATCATCGGCGGCCACGAGTACGCGGAGACGGTGAGCGACCCGAACACCCCGGGCGGCTGGACCGACGCCACCGGCCAGGAGATCGGCGACAAGTGCGCCTGGATCCCGCAGGGCTCCAACGGCGGGCTGTTCACCGAGAACCTCTCGACCGGCAGCTTCCCGCTGCAGACCCTGTGGTCCAACAGTGACCACCTGTGCATGGCCTCGGACCCGATCGTGGCCTCCCCGCCGGTCTCGCTGAGCACCATGTGCGACCGCGCCGACAAGGCCGGGCAGCCGCTGTCGATCCCGGCGGTGGGCGTCTCCGGCACCGGCGCGGCCCTCACCTACAGCGCCACCGGACTGCCGCAGGGGCTGGCCATCAACGCCGGCACCGGGGTGATCTCCGGTACCGCCGCCGCGACCAACGGCTACCAGCGGATCAACGTGACGGCGACCGACCCGGCGGGCAAGACGGCGTCCACCGGCTTCTGGGAGAACGTCAGCGCCTCCGGCGGGACGGGCTGCGGCGGGATCGAGCAGCTCATCGACCCGGGCTTCGAGAACGGCTCGGCGGACGTCAACCACACCGTGATGACGGACTCCTGGAGCCCGTCGGGGTACAACATCATCACCCCGTCCAGCCTGCACGCGCCGCACTCCGGCTCCTGGTACGCCTGGCTCGGCCAGAACACCGGCACGGACGACTCCATCACCACCTACCTCAACACCTACCCGGGCTTCGGGCAGGCGAGCTTCTCCTTCTGGCTGGACGTGCGGCCGGTCAACGCCGCGGCCCCCGCCGCCGACACGCTGTCGCTGGTGGCGATCGACCAGTACACCGGGCAGCCGCTCGGCACAGTGAAGACCTGGAGCGGCCAGAACCCGACCAACGGCTACCAGTACCAGTCGGTGGACCTCGCCCCGCTGATCGGGCAGGTCGGCTGGGGGACCACCATCGGCCTCAAGCTGGTCTCCCACGAGACCGGCACCAACCCGACCACCGCGTTCCTGATCGACGACGCCTCGGGCCGCGAGAGCTGATCCCGCACCCGGACGCCGGCCCCGCCACCGCGGTTCGCGGTGGCGGGGCCGGCGGCATGTCACCGCCGGTCACGCCTCCGGCAGCGGCCGGGGGTCGTCGGCGTGGGCGCGGGCGGCGTCCACCAGCAGCTGGACGGCGGCCAGCGGCAGGCCCAGCCGGCGGGCGATCCAGGGGGCCGGCCGGCCCGTCCGGGCGAGCATCCAGGCCGAGTACAACTGGCCAAGCTGCGGGGCCTGTTCGGCGAGCAGCAGCGGGCGGACGGCCTCCATCGGAAAGCCTTCGAGCGCACGGGCGCTGTACTCGCGCCCGTTGGGGCCGGGCGGGGGCAGCGGCAGTGGCCGGCGGGCGTCGAGCCAGCGGCCGAGCAGGACGGCCCCGACCACCAGCAGCCCGGAACAGGAGACGCCGATCAGGACGCCGCCGATGACCGGACGGTCCTCCTCCTCGGCCAGGCCGAGGGCGATCTCCTCCAGGACGAGCAGCCCGAGGACGGCGGCCAGGACCGCCGCCTCACGGGGGCGGGGGAGGAGGAGCCGGAACGTCGTCATGGGAAACCTCTTCCTCGGCAGGGGGGCCGGAGGGCTGGGGCGGGCGCGGCGACTCACCTTCCGTACAACGGCGGCGAACGGCCCGGGGCACGCCCGGGCGGCCAGACGGTGAAGGAGTGTGCGCGGAGTTGACGACGCGTCAGGAACTCAGCCGTGGGCCGGAGTTCTGCCGGAGGGCGGCCTGGAGGCGCGGAGCGGGGCTGGGGCGTCGAGCGGCTCGCGACCCGCGGTCCATGCGTCTCGCCTCCTTCCGGTCGGGCGCGCCAGGGTGGTGCGGACGTCGACGGGGCAGGGGTTTCACCTTCGGACCTGTCGACAGCATAGCCCGGCCATGCCAACTTCGACACCTCTGTCGAAGTTGGCCCGCGGAGCGGCCAACTCCCCTTGGGACAAGGGCAGGTGGGCCGCCCTCCCGGGAGGGCCGACCAGCGCCGGACGGGTGCGCATGGTGCCCTGGACCACTCGTGACGCCCGCCCCCGACCGCTTCAATCGCCCTACCGGACGAACCGGACCGGCCGGCGACGGAGGGGCGACATGGATCTGAACACGGTGGCCGAGCTACGGGACGCCCGCCTCGGCGGCGCCTGGCGGCCCGGCGACGCCTGGCTCGGCGGCGGGACGGCCCTGTTCTCCGAACCGCAGCCGCACATCCGCCGGCGACGCCACCGGCATCCGGTTCACCGACCGCCGTTCCTGGGCGACCTGGTCTGGCAGGCGCTGGCCTCCCGGCGGCGGTGACCCGGTGGCGGTGACCGGGTGGGGGCGCGGCTCCCCCGGCCGGTGGTCCACAGTGGTAGGGAGACGTGGGGGAGCGGAGGCCGGACCGATGGGACTCACCAGTCACAAGCTGCTGGCACTGGCGGCGCTGCTCGCGGTGGGCACGGTGCTCGGCACGCTCTGGGTCTGGCCGAAGCTCGCCGTCCGCAGCTGGCCCGCGATGTTCCTGCGGCTCGGCACCGTCGCCGTCACCCAGCTGTCCCTGCTGGCCGTGCTCGGGCTCGCCGTCAACGACTACTTCGTCTTCTACAGCAGCTGGACCGACCTGCTCGGGCACGAGCACGGCGCCGCCGTCATCCAGAGCTCCCCGGGCACGCCTGCCACCCCGGGCACGCCTGCCACCCCGGGCACTCCCGGCGCGCCGGGCAGCACCCCGAGCAGCGGACCGGCCGCCGGGGTGCAGGTGCTCGGCACCGCCGAGATCACCGGCGCCGGCCCGGCGAGCCGTGACCCGGCCCGGGTCGGCCGGCTCGACAAGGTCCGGCTGCCCGGCACCACCACCGGGCTGAGCACCGACGGCTACGTCTACCTGCCGCCCCAGTACTTCCAGCCCGGCAACGAGGGCAAGCACTTCCCGGCCCTACTGGTGATGACCGGCTTCCCCGGGGACGCCGCCAACCTGGTCACCAAGCTGCGCTACCCGGCCACCGAACTCGACCTGCTGCGCAAGGGCGCCATGAAACCGGCCGTGCTGGTGCTGATGCGGCCCTCGCCCAGCATGCCCCGGGACAGCGAGTGCGAGGACGTCCCGCACGGCCCGCAGGCGCAGAGCTACTTCGCCACCGACGTGCCCGCCGACCTGCGGGCCGGCTACCGGGTGCTCGGCGGCCCCGGCAGCCTGGGCGTCATGGGCGACTCCACCGGCGGCTACTGCGCCGTCAAGCTCGGCATGGTGCACCCGGGCACCTTCCCGGCGGTGGTCTCGCTCTCCGGCTACCTCAAGGCGGCCGAGGACGTGACCACCGGCGACCTCTTCGGCGGGAGCCGACAGCGCCGCGACGAGGCCGACCTGAACTGGCGGCTCGCCCACCTGCCGCTGCCCGCGCTCGCGGTGCTGCTCGCCGACAGCAAGGAGGACGGCAGCAGCTACGCCGACTCCAGCGCCTTCGCGGCGGCGGCCCGGCCGCCGCTGGTGGTGGCCCAGGCGACGGTCGACGCGGGCGGGCACAACTTCACGACCTGGAACCGGCTGATCCCGCCCGCGCTGGGCTGGCTCAGCGGGCACCTGCCGGACGCCACCTGATACCTCCGGACGCCTCTGGACGCCACCTGGCACCTCCGGACGGCAAGGCACCCGCCGCCTCGACGGCGTGCGCCGAGGCGGCGGGGCGTTTCGGTGGCCCTCAGGCCCTCGGTGAACCTCCGCGGGTCCTCACGGTCCTCAGGGTCCTCAGGGTCCTCAGGGCCCTCAGCGGGCGAGCAGCGGCAGCGGTGCCCCCATACGGGCGGGCAGCTCCAGCCGGGTCAGCAGCGCCGACGGCGAGACCTCGACCACCCGGCAGCCCGCCCGGTGCCGACAGTGCCGGGCGACGGACGTGCCGAGCAGCCGGTCGAAGCGGCGCCGGGCGGCCGCGCCGAGGACGAGCAGGTCGTCCGGTCCGGTGACGGCAGCGACCAGGGCGGGCCCCGGTTCGGCGTTCACCACCATGGGGTGGATGACCAGGTCGGACGGGTAGCCGCCGTAGGCCTGCTCGAAGGCGATGTCCAGCCGCCGGCGGGCGGCGTGCTCCAGTTCGGAGAGCGGGCGCAGTCCGTCCTTGTCGCCCGTCGTCCAGGCGGCGACGGGCACCAGCACGGCCGCGTTGCGGGCCGCCTCTCCGACGGCGTGGTAGAGGGCGGCCAGACTGCTCAGTGACCCGCTCAGGCCGACGATCACTCGGGTGGTGCCGTGGGTGGTCCCGGTCGTGGTCCCGGTCATGGCCGTTCGCCTCCGTCTCTCCGGTAGCTCACTCCGGTCGAGTCCTGCCGGTCGGTTGCTCCTTGCATCGGATGCCTCCAGTGAACCCCGGAACCGACCCGTCCGTACCGGCGCTGACACCTCCATGACGCCGGTCGTGCACTTCTTGACGGCCCCCTGACAGCGGCGCCGTTCAGCCCAGTCCGGGCACGAACTCGATCAGCAGGTCGATCGCCTTGATGCCGAGGAACGGCAGGATCAGCCCGCCCAGTCCGTACACCCGCAGGTTGCGCCGGAGCAGGTCGGTCGCGGAGGCGGGCTGGTAGCGCACGCCGCGCAGCGCGAGCGGGATCAGCGCGACGATGATCAGCGCGTTGAAGATGATCGCGGAGGCGATCGCGGACTGCGGGCTGTGCAGGCCCATGATGTTGAGGTCGTGCAGCCCGGGGTAGGCGTGGGCGAACATCGCGGGGATGATCGCGAAGAACTTGGCCACGTCGTTGGTGATCGAGAAGGTGGTCAACGCGCCCCGGGTGATGAGGAGTTGCTTGCCGACCCGGACGATGTCGATCAGCTTCGCCGGATTGGAGTCGAGGTCGACCATGTTGCCGGCCTCCTTGGCGGCCGGGGTGCCGGAGTTCATCGCGACGCCGACGTCGGCCTGGGCGAGGGCGGGCGCGTCGTTGGTGCCGTCGCCGGTCATCGCCACCATGTTCCCGGCGGCCTGTTCGCGCCGGAGGTGGGCGAGCTTGTCCTCGGGGGTGGCCTCGGCGAGGAAGTCGTCCACCCCGGCCTCCTCGGCGATCGCCCGGGCGGTCAGCGGGTTGTCGCCGGTGACCATGACGGTGCGGATGCCCATCCGGCGCAGCTCGGCGAAGCGTTCGGCGATGCCCTCCTTGATCACGTCCTTGAGCTCGACCACGCCGAGCGCGCGGGCGCCGTGCCGGTCGTGCACGGCGACCAGCAGCGGGGTGCCGCCGGCCGCGGCGATCCGGTCGACCAGCGGCTCGGCCTCCACCGGGATCCGTCCACCGGAGTCCAGCACCCAGCGGGCGACGGCGGCGGCCGCGCCCTTGCGGATCAGGCAGCCGGTGCCGTCCGGCCAGGTGAGGTCGACGCCGCTCATCCGGCTGTGCGCGGTGAACGGTACGGGCCGCTGCTCGCCGAGTTCGCCGGGAGCCCTTGGCGGCACCCAGTACTGACGGTTCGTCAGTTCGACGAGTGAGCGCCCCTCCGGGGTCTCGTCCGCGACGGAGGCCAACTGGGCGGCCTCGGCGAGCTGTTCGGTGGTCGCGCCGGGCAGCGGGTGCAGGGCGACGGCCCGGCGGTTGCCGTGGGTGATGGTGCCGGTCTTGTCCAGCAGCAGCACGTCCACGTCGCCCGCGGCCTCGACCGCCCGGCCGGACAGCGCGATGACGTTGCGCTGGACGAGCCGGTCCATCCCGGCGATGCCGATCGCGGACAGCAGTGCGCCGATGGTGGTCGGGATCAGCGCGACCATCAGCGCCACCAGCACGACGGTGGTCTGCGGGGCGTGGGCGTAGATCGCCATCGGCTGGAGCGAGACCACGGACAGCAGGAAGACGATGGTGAGCGAGGCCAGCAGGATGTTGAGGGCGATCTCGTTCGGGGTCTTCTGCCGGTCGGCGCCCTCGACCAGGGCGATCATCCGGTCCACGAAGCTCTGCCCGGGGCGGGAGGTGACCCGGACGATCAGGTGGTCGGAGAGCACCTTCGTCCCGCCGGTGACGGCCGTGCGGTCGCCGCCGGACTCGCGGATCACGGGCGCGGACTCGCCGGTGATCGCGGACTCGTCCACGCTCGCGACGCCCTCGACCACCTCGCCGTCCTGCGGGACGGCCTCCCCGGCGGGCACCAGCACGATGTCGTGCAGCATCAACTCCTCGGCGGGGAGCACCTCGTGGCGGTGGTCCCGGGTGCCGACCCGCCAGTGCAGCAGCCGCCGGGCCGTCATGCCCTGTTGCGCCCGGCGCAGGTAGTCGGCCTGCGCCTTGCCCCGGCTCTCGGCGACCGCCTCGGCGAGGTTGGCGAACAGCACCGTCAGCCACAGCCAGAAGGAGATCACCCAGGCGAAGACGCTCGGGTGGACGACGGCGTTGATGGTGGTGAGGGCGGAGCCGGTCTCGACCACCAGCATCACCGGGTTGCGCATCATGGTGCGCGGGTGGAGCTTGCGGACGGCGGCGGGCAGCGCCTCGGCGAGCTGCTGCCGGGTGATCAGGGTGCGGCGGCCGCGCGGTGAGGACGGCCGGTGGCTCGGATGGTGCTCCGGCGGTGGCTCGGGCGCGTGCTCCGGGCGGCGGAACCAGTTCTGCTGGTCGGCGGTGGCATCCGGTGGGGTGAGGGCCGAACGGCGCATCGTCTCGGGGGACCTTCCGGGCCGCCCCTCCTGCGGTGACGGGGCGGCGGGCTCGGTGGCGACGGGGACGGGGACGGGCCTCAGCCCACCATCGGATTCCGCCGGCTCATGCGGCTCTTGACGCGGGCTTGGCGAGGAAGCGCCGGTTCTTGACAGTTCCCTGACACCATGATCGATCCGGGCTCCGACCTGCACGAACAGCCGTTCGCAGGCCCGGGATGAGGGGTATGTCAGGAAGTCGTCAAGGTACGCCCCCGATGCGTAGGCCGTGCGTCAAGGCCGGGTGCCATCGGCGCCCGGAGGGTCTCCACTGGATCCCAGGGCCACCGGACGACGGCGGCCCGCCGCACCCCCGAGGAGCCCGCCGTGACCACCGCCACCGCCGTCATCGACGTCGACGACCCGTTGGAGCGCACCATCCGCCTGCTGCCCGCCGCCGAGCGCCACGACCGCCCCGAGCCGCCGGAACCGGTCTCACCGGTCGACCGGGCCCGGACCCGCCCCGCGCACTGCCGCTTCGTCATGCACTACGAGGACTGACCCACCACCCCTCCACGAGGAGCAGCCGCCATGACCCAGCTCATCGCCCCGCCCGTTTCCCCTCCCACCGCCCCCGTCGCCGACGCGCTCGGCGGCCCCTGGCCGGCCTCGGCGCGGCCCGGCCCCGGCGGCGAGGTGCTGGTCGGCGGGGTGGGGCTGGCGGAGGCCGCCGAGCGGTTCGGCACCCCGCTGTACGTGCTGGACGAGGGCGAGGTGCGGGCCCGGGCCCGGGCCTACCGGCGGGCACTTCCGCACGCCGAGGTGCTGTACGCGGCCAAGGCCTTCCTGTGCAGCGCGATGGCCGACTGGGTCGCCGAGGAGGGCCTCGGCCTGGACGTCTGCTCCTCCGGTGAACTCTGGCTGGCGGTCTCGGCCGGATTCCCGGCGCAGCGCGTCCTGCTGCACGGCAACGCCAAGTCCCCGGAGGAGCTGCGGCTGGCCCGCCGGCTGCGGGTCGGCCGGATCGTGATCGACGGTCCGGCCGAGATCGCCCGGCTGGCCGCGCTGGTCGCCGCCGACACCCCGCAGAAGGTGCTGGTGCGGGTCGTCCCCGGGATCGCCGCCGGGCACCACGCGGCGGTGCGGACCGGGGTCGGCGGCCAGAAGTTCGGCTTCCCGATCACGGGCGGCGACGCGGCCGACGCGATCGCCCGGGTGCTCGGCCAGCCGGGGCTGGAACTGGCCGGGCTGCACTGCCACCTGGGCTCGCAGATCACCTCGGTCGAGCCGTACCTCCAGGCCGTGGACGCGCTGGTGCGACTGCTCGCCGAGGTGCGGGAGCGGCACGGCGTGGAGCTGTCCGAGCTGGACCTCGGCGGCGGGCACGGCATCCGCTACCTGCCCGGGGACGAGGAGCTGGACCTCGCCGAGTTCGCCGTCCGGGTGACCGACCGGCTCGCGGTGCGCTGCGCCGAGACCGGGCTGGAGGTGCCGCGCCTGGTGGTCGAGCCGGGCCGGGCCGTCGCCGGGCCGGCCGCCGTGGCCGTCTACCGGGTGCTGTCCGTCAAGCACACCGCCGACGGCCGCTGCTTCGCCGCCGTCGACGGCGGGATGAGCGACAACCCGCGCCCGGCGCTGTACGGATCCCCGTACAGCGTCCGGCTGGTGGGCCGCCGCTCCGAGGCCGGCGCGATGCGGGTGGACGTGGTCGGCCGGCACTGCGAGGCCGGAGACGTACTCGTCCGCGACGCCGTGCTGCCCGCCGACCTGCGCCCCGGCGACCTGCTCGCCGTCCCGGCGGCCGGCGCGTACCAGCTCTCGATGGCCTCCGGCTACAACCTGGTCGGCCGCCCGGCGGTGGCGGCGGTGAAGGACGGCCGGGCCCGGCTGCTGATCCGCCGGGAGACGGTGGAGGACTTCCGGCTGCGCGAGGTCGGCCGCTGACCGGGGCCGGGCGCTGGGCGGGTCGGGACAAGGCCGTCGATCATCGCCGACTCACTGTCACACGAAAGCACTAAAGTCCGACCATGATTCGAAAGACTCGTGTGTATCCCGCCGCGATCCTGGGTGCCACCGCCCTCCTGCTCACGGCCTGCGGTTCCTCGGGCTCGTCGTCCGCCGCGAAGTCCGCCGCGCCGGACAACGCCACCCCGAGTGCCGTCAGTTCGAGCACGGCCCCGTCGAGCGCCGCCCCGTCGAGCGCCACCGCTTCGACCCCGGCCGCCGTGCCGACGCCCACCGCCACCTCGACGGCGGCCGGTGGATCGGGCGGCGCCGCCTCCGGGGCGACCAACACCCTGACCATCACCGGGAGCAAGGGCGGCACGTTCCAGTTCAAGCAGGCCACCTGCCTCGGCAAGAAGTCGACGTCCGGCGCTCTGACCCTGACCGCGATGGGCGGGCCCACCGGGAAGGCCGCCCTGATCGCCACCTTCGACGGCGCGGGGCAGATGAGCCTCGTCCTGACCATCGGTGACACCGGCGACGCGAAGGCGGTCGTCTGGGCCGGAAAGACCGCGGTCGGCGCGACGGCCGGCCGCACCGTGGACACCGTCACCCTCACCGACCTGCCGGTGTCCGAACTCCCTGACGCCGTCCAGGGCAAGGCCGCCGGCACCTTCACCTGCGAGTCCACCGCCGCGCTGCTCTGACCGCCCAAGCGGTGGTGTCGGGCCGTCCCGCCGGGGTTGCCACCGCTCCGCGTGCGGGCGAACGTGCCACCCGGTAGCGTCGCAAACGCGCGTTCCGCCCCACCCACGGCGGCTCGGCCCGGCCAGGGCCGAGCCGCCGATGTCGGCAGAGGGACGAGATCACATGCCGAAGCACAGCATCCTCGCGGCGACTGCCGCGGTCGCTCTGGTCTGCCTGGCGGCATCCGGCCCCACACCAGGCGGCCCCGCGCGGGCTGCCGGGCCCAGCCCGGTGGCCCGGTCCCGGTTCGTACCCGGCCCCTGTCCGAAGCCGCCCGAGCCCATCGAGGCGTTGGGCAGAGCACGGTGCGGCTTCCTGGAGGTCCCCGAGAACCGCGCCCGCCCCGGCGGCCGTACCGTCGAGCTGGCCGTGGCGCGCATTCCGGCAGTGTCGGCGAAGCCCGCCGCGGACCCGGTGGTGTTCATGGCGGGCGGCCCCGGTGGCGACGCGATCGACGACATCCCCTTCCTCGTCGACTCCGGCCTGAACAAGGACCGCGAACTGATCGTCATGGCCCAGCGCGGCAACCTCTACGACCGGCCGAACCTCGCCTGCCCGGAGATCGACCGGTTCAACGCGCAGGCCGTGGGCCTGGGTTACGGGGGCCAGGAGGCGGAACGGCTCATGCTGACCGCGGTGAAGGAGTGCCGGGACCGCCTGACGGCCGACGGCGTCGACCTGAGCGCCTACAACACCACGGAGAACGCGGCCGACTTCGCCGACCTGCGGAAGGCGCTGGACATCCCCCGGTGGAACGTCTACGGGTACTCCTACGGCAGCGACCTGGCGCTCACCTACCTGCGGCTGCACCCCGAGGGAATCCGCGCCGTGGCCATCGACTCGATCACACCTCCCCGGACCGCGACCCTGCCGTGGACATGGAGCAGTGCCGCCGAGGGGATCCACAACATCTTCGAGGCGTGTGCGGCGCAGCCCGCCTGCAAGGACCGGTACCCGGACCTCCCCCGTCTGCTGACGGAGCAGGTGCGCAGGTTGGAGAAGCAGCCCCGGACGCTGAGCGTCCGGCCGCCGAGCGGAGGCGAGCCGGTCACGACCGTCCTCGACGGGGGCGCGCTGCTGAACCTCATCGTCGCCTTCACGCCCCGGCCCAAGGACCTCCCGGCGGCTCTCGACGAGCTCGGCCACGGAAACCCGGAACGCTTCGCGCGGGCCCGCGCGGCCGGCTCGGTCCAGCACGTCGGCGTGTCCGCGTACGGCTTGACGAACTCGGTGGCGTGCGGGGAGTGGGCGCCGGGGTACTCGGAATCCGACGTGCTGAAGGCGGGACGCCAGGCCTTCCCCGGGTGGCCGGACACGGTCCTGGCACAGGTGCCGCAACTTCCCTTCCAGTATCCGGTGTGCGGGATCTGGAACGTCCCGGACCGCGCGTCCGTCCAGCGGGTGGCCACGGTCAGTTCGGTGCCGGCGCTCGTCATCTCCGGGACGTTCGACGTGAAGACCGGGCCGAGTTGGGCGAAGGGCGTAGCCCGCGACCTGTCCTCCTCGACCGAGGTGCGCATCCCCGGAGTCGGCCACTGGGTGGTCCCGCAGTCGCCGTGCGCGCAGCGCGTCCTGGCCTCGTTCCTCGCTCGCCCGACCGCGCCCGACACCGGGTGCGTGGCCGATCTCCAGCCCGAACCGTTCACGATCTCCCCGAAGTAACCGGGAGGGCAGATGCCCCACCATCACACGCCCCACCAGCACGCGCCCCACCATCACACGCCCCGCCGTCGGCGCACCGTACGACGATTCCTGGCCCCGTCGGCCGGCCTGGCGACCGGCCTCCTCGTCACCGGCCTGCTCGCGGCGCCCACTCACGTACAGTCCCGCAGCGACACCGGCCCCGGCCGTGGAGCGCAGCTCGGCACGACCGCCGGAGCGGTGGGTGACGCCCGCTACGAGCCGGGCCCGTGCCCGAGGACGCCGGAGCCGGTCGAGGCACTGGAAGGGGCCCGCTGCGGCACGCTCACCGTGCCCGAGAACCGCGCCGGACCAAGCAGGAGGACGATCAGACTCGGTGTCGCGATCGTGCCCGCCGTGGCCGCCACCGCCAAGTCCGACCCCATCGTGTGGCTCGCGGGCGGACCCGGGGACGACGCGGTCGGGGAGGCGCAGATGGCCATCGACGGCGGCCTGAACCGCGACCGTGACGTGATCTTCATGTCCCAGCGCGGTACGTACTCGGCCGACCCGGACCTCCTCTGCCCCGACATCGACGAGTTCAACGCACGCGTGGTCGGCCTCGTCTACGACGCTCCGTCCACGCAGCGCCTGCACGTCGAGGCCACCAAGGCCTGCCGCGACAAGCTGGTGGCCCGGGGAATCGATCTCAGCGCCTACAACGACACCGAGAGCGCCGCCGACTACGAGGACCTGCGCACCGCGCTGGGCATCAAGCAGTGGAACCTGTTCGGCATCTCCTACGGCACCCACCTGGCACTGGTCTCCATGCGCCTGCACCCCGAGGGGCTCCGCTCGGTGGGCATCGACGGCATCCTGCCGCCGTCCAAGGCAGGCTCGGCCATGACCTGGAGCAGCGCCCGGCAGGGCTTCGACGGCCTGTTCAAGGCCTGCGCGGAGCAGCCGGCGTGCAACAAGCGCTATCCGAACCTGTCGGCCACCTTCGACCGGCTGGTCCGCGAACTCGAAGCCGAACCGGTCACCACCACCGTCACCCTCCCCGGCAGCGACCAGCCGGTGAAGGTCGTCCTGGACGGCGGAGCCCTGGTGAACTGGATGACCTCCGCCACCCACGTGGCACCCCAGGTACCCGCCGCCCTCGACGAGCTGGCCAACGGCAAGCCGCAGCGCATCGCCCGGCAGTGGGCGGGCGGCAAGCTCAGCCCGGCGGCCATGGGCAGGGTCGCGCACGGTCTCTCCTACGGCGTCTTCTGCAGCGAGTGGACCCCGTACGAGAGCGAGGCGCAGGCGCTCCGGGGCGGACAGGAAGCGTTTCCGACCTTCCCCCGCTCGGTGCAGGCCCAGGCTCCGCAGCTCACCTTCCTCCGTCCGGACTGCGACGCCTGGAACATCCCCCCGGCGGCACCCTCGATCCGGGACGTCACGCGCGGCGACATCCCCACCCTCGCCCTCTCGGGCGGGTTCGACTCCCAGACCGGGGCGGACAACGGGCCGTACGTCGCCCGTACGCTGAGCAGGGCCAAGGTCGTCACGGTCCCCTACGAACCGCACGTGGTGTTCGCCACGTCGAAGTGCGCCCAGGCCATCACCGTCTCGTTCTTCGACACCCCGGACGCGCCGAGGACCGAATGCCTGAAGGGTCTCCAGCCGCCCGCGTTCGAGATCGGGCCCTGAGACCGTTCCCCGCCTCGTCGGTGAACGTCCACGGGACGCCGGACACCCAGGTGCGGTGGCCCGCACGGCCGTGCGGCCGGTAACGGAACGGTTGCGGTGCCCGCGCTTCCCGCGCCCAGGGCTTGACGGCGTGGGGAGGGCGGGCTTTGCTGTCTCCCGCTCGTGCGAATCTGTTTGGTTCTGGTTTCTTTTGTGGTTTTGAACGTTCAAATCCACCGCCGGATCCGCCTGCTCGCCTCACGCGACCCCCACCCCTCGCCTCCGTTCCCGTCCAGCGCCGCTCCACCAGGAGGAATGCAATGTCACACCTTTCCCGTCGCGACCTGCTCCGCGCCTCCGGCGCCGGCCTGCTGGCCCTCGCCGCCGGCGGCACCCTCGCGGCCTGCGGCGGCTCCGGCTCCGGGAGCGCCGCCGGCGGGGACGCCGACACCGGCACGGTCACCGTCTGGTCCTGGGCCACGGCCGCCGCCGCCCTGCGCGCCGTCGTCCCGGCCTTCGAGAAGGACAACCCCGGCATCAAGGTCGACGTCCAGGACATCGGCAACCCCGCCATCTGGGACAAGATCACCGTCGGCCTGGCGGCCGGCGGCCAGGGCCTCGGCGACGTCCTGCACATCGGCTGCGACTACCTGCCCGGATACCTGGAGAAGTTCCCCGGCGGCCTCGCCGACCTCTCCGCCCTCGGCGCCGACGCCCACAAGGAGAAGTTCGCCAAGGGCCTGTGGCCGGTCGTCACCGGCAAGGACGGCCACGCCTACGCGCTGCCCTGGGAGGTCAACCCGCTGGGCTTCTTCTACCGCAAGGACTACTTCGACAAGGCCGGCCTCGACCCCACCACCTTCGCCACCTGGGACGACCTGACGGCGATCGCCGACCGCTTCAAGGCCGCCAACCCCGGCATCTCCCTCCTCGGCATCAACAAGGCCGCCAACCCCAGCCCCGACCTGGACTTCGTCCAGAACCTGATGCAGCTCCAGGGCGCCTTCTACTTCGACCTCCAGGGCAAGATCACCCTCGGCTCCGAGCCCGCCGTGCGCGCCATGAGCACCCTCAAGCGCATGGCGGACGCCGGGCTGGTCGCCGACGCCCCCGGCGACCAGGGCTGGGCCACCCTGATGAAGGCCGGCAAGCTCGCCGTCGCCCCGATGCCCGCCTGGGCCGCGCACTACCTGGAGGCCAAGTTCGCCGACCAGAGCGGAAACTGGCGCCTCGCCAAGCCCCCGGCCGTCACCCCCGGCGGCAAGCGCACCGCCCTGGTGAACTCCACCCACCTCACGGTCTCCGCCTCCAGCCCGCGCCGCCGCGCCGCCTGGAAGTTCGTCGAGTACGCGCTCACCCGCCCCGCCTCGGTGAACGCCATGTTCGCCGCCGGCGGCGTCTTCCCCGCCCTCACCGAGGCCTACACCGACCCGATGTACGCCAAGCCCAGCGACTACTACGGCGGCCAGTCCCCGCTGAAGACCTTCGCCGAACTGGCCACCGACGGCGGCGACCCGACCGACTACTCCAGCGACTACGCCCGCGCCCTCAAGCTCGCCAGCGACGCCCAGACCAAGGTGTTCCTCACCGGCGGAGACCCGGCCACCGTCCTCAAGGACGCCGCCAAGCAGCTCGCCCAGCAGACCGGACGCACCATCGCATGACCGCCACCGCCCCGCCCGCCACCCTCACCGAGCCGGCCCGGCCCGCCGGGCGAGCCGAGCGTGCCCACCGCCGGGCCCGGCTGCGCCGCACCGCCCTGCCGTACCTGCTGCTCGCCCCCGCCCTGATCACCTTCGGCGTGTTCAAGGCCTACCCGGTCGTCGACTCGCTGCTGGTCTCCTTCACCACCGGCTCCGGCACCGCCACCCGCGCCGCCGGCCTCGCCAACTACCGCCGCCTGCTGGACGATCCGCTGTTCTGGACGGCCCTGCGCAACACCGGCGAGATCCTCGTCGTACAGGTCCCGCTGATGCTCGGACTGGCCCTGCTGATGGCCGTCGGCATCAACTCCGCCCTGGTGCGCTGGCGGGCCGTCTGGCGGCTCGGCGTCTTCATGCCCGCCGTCACCGGCCTGGTCGCCACCGGCGTGATGTTCGCCTTCCTGCTCAGGCGCGACGACGGCGCCGTCAACTGGCTGCTGGACGCCGTCGGCCTGCCCTCCGTCGACTGGCTCGGCCAGCCGTTCTGGGCCCGGATGTCCGTCGTCCTGGTGCTGACCTGGCACTACACCGGCTACAACGCCGTCATCTACCTGGCCGGCCTGCAGTCCGTCCCCAAGGAGCTGTACGAGGCCGCGATGGTCGACGGCGCCGGGCCGGTCCGCCGCTTCACCGCGATCACCGTCCCGGCGCTGCGCCCGCTGCTGCTGTTCACCGTCGTGCTCTCCACCATCGGCACGCTCCAACTCTTCGACGAGCCGTACGTGCTGACCGGCGGCGGCCCGGACAACGCCACCCTGACCGTCTCCATGTACCTGTACCAGAACGGCTTCCGCTACTTCGACTTCGGCTACGCCTCCGCCATCGCCTACGCGCTCACCCTGCTGGTGGCCGTGCTCGGCGCCGTCCAGATGCGCCTGATGGGGGACAAGGACCGATGAACCTCAAGAAGCTTCGCGGCTGGCCGCTGACCTTCTTCCTGGCCGGCCTCACCGGGCTGTCCGTCGCCCCCTTCTACTGGCTGCTGATCTCCGTCACCCGCAAGGACACCGAGATCTTCGACTGGCCGCCGCACCTGCTGCCCGGCGGGGGCTTCGGCGACAACCTGCACCGGCTGGACCGGCGGATCGGCCTGCTCCGGGTGCTCGGCAACTCCCTGCTGGTGGCCGGGGTCCAGACCGCCGGCGCGCTGGTCGTCGCCCTGCTGGCCGGCTACGCCTTCGCCAAGTTCCGCTTCCGCGGCCGCACCCTGCTGTTCGCGCTGCTGCTCTCCACCCTCGTGGTGCCCGAACAGGTCATGCTGGTACCGCTGTTCAAGATGATGATGAACTTCGGCCTGCTCGACTCCTACCAGGCGATCATCCTGCCCGGCCTGTGCGTGCCCTTCGCCATCTTCCTGATGCGCCAGTCGCTGGCCGGCCTGCCGGACGAACTGCTGGACGCCGCCCGGGTCGACGGCGCGGGCGAGTTCCGGGTGCTGTGGAACATCGTCGTCCCGGTCATGCGACCGGTGCTCGCGGCGCTCTCGATCTTCCTCTTCCTGGGCTCCTGGAACCAGTTCGTCTGGCCGCTGATCGCCCTGCGCAGCCCGGACATGCACACCCTCCCGGTCGCCCTCGCGACCCTCTACGGCAACCAGGCCACCACCGACTACGGCGCGATCCTCTCCGGCACCGCGCTGTCCACCCTGCCGATGATGGTCCTCTTCCTGGTCCTCCAGCGGCAGTTCATCTCCGGCCTGCTGGCCGGCGCGACGAAAGGCTGAGCCGCATGACCGACACCGTGACCGACGTCTGGGAGCCGCACGCCCCCGCGGCCGGCACCACGCGCCGGCTCGACGCCCGGGGCCTGGACCTGCGGGTGACCGGGACGGGCGGCGTCCGGGAGGTCGCCGACGGCGTGGTCGAGGTGACCGCCGAGGGCCCGGCCGACGTCCGGATCGAATGGCGGGTGCCCTGCGTGGACGTCACCTCCTTCTGGACCCCGGAACCACGCGGCACCGGCTGGCTGCCCGCCGCCTGGAGCGCCCCGCGCCGCACCGGCCTCGCCGTCGGCGCCCCGATCGCCGCGCTGGTCGGCACCGGGGACACCGCCCGCTGCGCCTTCGCGGCCGACCGGCCCGACGTGCTGGCCGGGGCCGGAGTGGTCGAGGAGACCGGCGAGTTCCGCTTCTGGGCCCGGGCCGAGGGCCGGCTCACCGTCCGCATCGACACCTCCGGCCGGCACTTCGCCCGCTGCCTGGCCGACCTCACCGCCTGGTGGGGCGAGGGCCGCACCGCCGTCATCCCGGACGCCGCCCGCCGCCCCGCCTACTCCACCTGGTACTCGATGCACCAGGACGTCTCGCCCGAGCGCGTCGAGACCCAGGCCGCGCTCGGCAAGGAACTCGGCCTGGACGTGATCATCGTCGACGACGGCTGGATGACCGCCGACCGCACCCGCGGCTACGCCCACTGCGGCGACTGGGAGCCCGTCTCGCTGCCCGACACCGCCGCGCACGTCCGGCGCGTCCACGACCTCGGCGTCCGCTACCTGCTCTGGTACGCGCTGCCGTTCATCGGCAAGGACAGCGCCGCCCACGGAGAGATCGGCCGGCACGCCCTCGCCGACGCCGCCCACCTGGGCGCGGTCGTCGCCGACCCGCGCCACCCCGACGTCCGCGCGTTCCTCACCGACCGGCTGGCCCGCGCCGTCGAGGAGTGGGGCATGGACGGGCTCAAGGTCGACTTCGTCGACTGGTTCGCCCGCGCCGCCGAGGGCGCGGACGCACCCGAGCCGGGCCCCGGGGCGGACTGCGCGAGCGTGGACGAGGGCGTGGAGAAGCTGCTCGCCGCCCTCCGCACCCGGATCACCGCCGCCGACCCGGAGGCGATGATCGAGCACCGCCAGCCGTACGTCAGCCCCGGCCTGTGGCCGTACGTCACCATGATCCGCGCCACCGACTGCCCGCTCAGCCCGCAGGAGAACCGGCAGCGCACCGTCGACCTGCGGCTGGCCGCCGGGCCCGTACCGGTGCACTCGGACATGCTGATGTGGCACCCGGCCGAGCCGCCGGAGCAGATCGCCTGCCACCTGATCAACGTGCTGTTCTCGGTGCCGCAGATCTCCGTCGACCTTGCCGCCCAGAGCGCCGGACAGCGCGAGGCGATCGCCTTCTGGCTCGGCGTCTTCCGCGAGCACCTCGAAACCCTGCAACTCGGCGAACTGCGTCCGAGCCGGCCGGACCTCGGATACCCGCTGGTCACCGCCCTCGACGAGGGGACGGTCGCGGTCGCCCGGTACGCCGCGCTACCGGTCGACGCCTCGGACGCGGGCTGGCATACCCTGCTGGTGGCCAACGCCGACGCCGACCCGGACGTCCGGCTGGCCGGCGGCAGCGGTGCGGCCACCGTCACGGTCCAGGACGCCCGGGGGCGTATCGTCCGGCAGGGCGGGATCGACCTCGACTGGACGGACACCGTTGCGGTGCCGCGTGGCGGGCTGTTGACCCTGCGCCGTCCGTAACCGTCCGTGGAGGAGGACCGCATGGCCGAGGGAGCGCACCGACCGCGCCGCGGCGCCACCACCATCGAGGAGGTCGCCCGGGCGGCCGGGGTCTCCCGGCAGACCGTCTCCAACGTGCTCAACGCCCCGCACCGGGTCCGCCCCGAGACGCTGGCCCGGGTCGGCGCGGCGATCCGCGAACTCGGCTACCAGCCCGACCAGTCGGCCCGCTCGCTGCGCAGCGGCGCCCGGCACACCATCGGCTACCTCGCCCCGGCCGACGACCCGCACGACCCCAACCCGCTGATGGCCGGCTTCCTGGAGGCCCTGGTCGACGCGGCCGGGGAGCAGGGGCAGCGGGTGCTGCTGTTCCGGCCCGCCGGGCCCGCGGCGGACCCGGCGGCCGCCATCGACGAACTGGTGGCGGCCCGTCAGGTCGACGGTCTGGTGCTCGCCGACGTGCTGACCGAGGACCGCAGGATCGCCCATGTCACCCGGGCCGGCGTCCCGTTCGTCGGCTTCGGCCGGACCGGGCCGGCGGAGCCGCAGCACTGGGTGGACATCGCCAACGACGCGGCGATGGCCGCCGTGGTGCGGCACCTGGCCTCGCTCGGCCACCGGCGGATCGGCTACCTCGGCGCCGACGAGGAACTGCCCTGGATGGCGGCCCGGCGGGCGGGCTTCCTCGCCGCGGCGCGCGCCCTGGGCCTGTCCGCGGTCCCGGTGGCCGGCTCCGGGCCGGCGGCGGTA
>NZ_MECK01000055.1 GCF_014596465.1 Streptomyces sp. CBMA123
GTCCCGGCCCGGCCACCGGGAGCCCCGCCCTGGGCACCCCGCTCGGCCTGGCGCTGCGGCTGCACCGCGGCCTGATCGGCGCCTTCGCCGCAGCCCTGCTGCTGCTCGGCGCGATGTACGGCTCGCTGCTCGGCGAGGCCGACTCGATGCTCAAGGACGTCGACCAGATCAAGGAGGCGCTGGCCCGGCTCGGCGGTCACACCCTCGCCGACTCCTTCGCCGCGCTGACCATGCTGGTCGTCGCGGTGGTCGGCGGGGTCTACGCGGTGCTGGCGACGCTGCGCCCGCGCGCCGAGGAGAGCGCCGGGCGGGCGGTGCCGGTGCTGGCCGCCGGGGTGTCGCGGTCCGGCTGGCTGGGCGGGCACCTGGCGGCGGCGCTGCTGGGTTCCACCGCGGTGATGCTGGCGGCGGGCGTGGGCTTCGGTCTGGCCGGGGCGCTGTCCACCGGCGACGGGGGCGTGTTCCTCCGGCTGACCGGAGCGGCGCTGGCCTTCGTGCCCGCCCTCTGGGTGACGGTGGGTTTCGCCGCCGCCGTCTACGGCTGGCTGCCCCGGGCGCTGCCGCTGGCCTGGGCCGTCCCCGGGTACGCGTTCGTGATCGGCTACCTCGGCCCGCTGCTGAAGCTCCCGGCGGGCCTGGACCGGCTGTCCCCGTTCGGCCGGGTGCCCCGGCTCCCGGCGGCCCCGATGGACTGGACGCCGCTGGCCGTGCTCACCCTGGTCGCGGCCGCGCTGATCGCGCTGGCCCTGGCCGGGTTCCGGCGCCGGGACGTCGAGTAGCGTCCACCGCACGGCACCGGAACCCGGGGGCCGGCAGGCATCACAGGTACTTGATCAGCTCCGGCATCAGGTCCTGGAAGGTGCGCCCGCCGGCCGGCTGGCCGATCGCGGCCATCTGCCAGCCGCCGGGCGTGCGCTGCACCTTGGCCATGATCTGGGCGGTGTAGGGGCCGCCGCCGGTCAGGGTGTAGCGGGCCAGCTCGGTGCCGGTGGTCTCGTCCACCAGTCGGCAGAAGGCGGCCTCGACCTCCTGGAAGGTCTGTCCGGTGAAGGAGTTCACCGTGAACAGGATCTGGTCGACCTCGGCGGCCACCTTGGTCAGGTCGACGGTGATCGACTCGTCGTCGGTCGCGTCGCCCGCGCCGCCGACCAGGTTGTCCCCGCTGTGCCGCACCGAGCCGTCGTTGCTGGTGAGGTGCTGGAAGAAGACCACGTCCAGTGCCTTGCCGCCGGCGAACAGCACCGCCGAGGCGTCCAGGTCGATCTCCTGTCCGGCGGACAGCAGCTTGGCCAGGAAGCCCTTGCGCTGCACGGCCCGCCAGCCCAGGCCCATCCGGACCACGCTCAACTGCCCACCGCCCGGCTTCTCCAGGCTGATCTTCTGCCCCTTGGCCAGCGAAACGGTCATCGTGCCCTCCTCGTTCCTGCCGCCGTCCTTGCTGCGAACCTATCGCACACGGAGAAATCTCTGATCATCGGACAGCGGCTCGGGGGCCCCCTACCCAGCGGTCCCCCAGGCCGCACTTCCGGCGGTGCTCCGCCCGCTTCGCCCGGATCGCCGACGGCACCTTCAACGAGCCCGCCGACATGCAGAGTTACATCGACGCCCTCAAAGCGCAGAACGTCAGCGTGACCGAACTCGACACCCTGCTCTCCAACTGGCTCACCGACGCCGAGTTCGCCGCCCACATGGCCGATGTGAAGACCTTCACCGGCCTGGCCCACGCGGCCGGCCTCAAGGTCGTCATGTACCACCCGTCCCTCGAACTCATCTCCCCCGGCGGAGAGAAGGGCCGTTCCTTCTACAAGGACGACCAGGGGAAGACTGGGTCCAGCGCGACCTGTCCGGCAAGCCCAACGTGTTCTACGGCAGCGTGGGCGCTGGTCTACGCCCACGTGCCCTTCGACACCGTGCCCAGCCCCGGCCCGAGCGCCGCCGACCTGGCCCGCTTCACGGTGCTGCCGCTGCCCAACCTCCAGGCCGTCTCGGACGCCGAGGCCGCCGTGCTGCGCGGCTTCGTCGCGGGCGACGGGACGGTCGTCGTCACCGGCCCCGCCCCCACCGCGCTGGACGAACTGGGCGGCCGGCGCGCCGAGTTCGCGCTGTCCGACGTGCTCGGACTGCGCCTGGCCGACCCGCTGCCCGCGAGCCGGCGCAACTCCTACGGCAGCGGCACCTGTTGGTACCTCAAGGCGCTGCCCGGCCTCAGCTACCTGACCACCACCGACCCAGGCCTCGGCCGACCAACTGCTCGCCGCCGTACGCCAGTCCGCGCCGCCCGCCGTCACCCTGGCCGGGGACCGGCGGATCTTCCTGGACGCCCGGCGGCTCGGCGGCGACACCGTCGTCCACCTGGTCAACTTCACCAACTTCGGTGACACCCCGGCGGACTTCCGCACCACCCCCGCCAACTGCACGCTCTCCTACGCCCTCCCGGCCGGGGCGGGCGTCACCGCCGTCACCGTCGCCAGCCCGGACGGCACCGACCCGCGGCCGCGGCCCGTCCCGTACACCGTGACCGGCGGCACGGTCAGCGTGCCGCTGACCGTCGTCCAGTACGCGGTGGTGACGATCAACGCCGTCTGACCCACTCTCCCGGGCGGGCGCCCGCCGTTGGTGCTCGATGAGAGCCTGCGGGGCGCCCGCGGGTGGATCAGGCGTCGCCGTCCAGCAGGTGCTGGCGCACCTCCTGGAAGGTCCAGGGCCCGCCGGCCGAGCGGGAGAGGACCCAGACCAGGTCGAACCGGTCCGGCCAGCTGGTCGGCGCCCCGCTGCCGGCGGCGCCGAGCGCCTCGACGATCCGCGGGATCCGGGAGTGCTCCCAGCAGATCAGCACGGGTTGGGTGCCCGCGAGGGCGGCGCCGGCCAGTCCGGTCTCCTGGGACTCGGCGTAGGTGGTGTCCACGGTCAGCCCGAGCTTGGCGCCCAGCGGGGTGACGGTCTGCCGCATCCGGTGGGCGCCGGCCATCGGGCCCTGGTCGGTGGCGGCGTAGATCCGGGCCGGGGCGCGCAGTCCGGTGGCGGGCGGGGCGAACAGGGTGGGCAGGGCCTTGGCGCGGTCCCAGCCGCGCTGGGTGAGGGACTTGCTGTCGTGCTTGCCGTTCTCGTCCAGGCCGGGCTGGCTGCCGCCGGGCTTCTCGCCGTGCCGGATGATCATCACGAAGGCGGCGCCACCCGGGTCACTGGCCTTGGCCGCCGGGCCGGTCTTGTCCTTCGACTTGCCCGAGGAGCAGCCGGCCAGTGCCAGCGGGGCGGCGGCCACGAGTCCGGTGAGCAGCAGGCGGCGGGTGAGCCGGGCGGTCACTCGGCACCCCGCTCCAGCCGGACCAGCGCGTCGATCGCGACGCCCGTCGGGCCGCCCTTGTGGCCGGGCTCGCCGACCTCGCGGTGGAGGCGCTCGGCCCGTACCGTGCGCAGGCCGTACGGGGCGAGGTCGGCGAGGACGTCCTCGGGGGTGAACAGTACGGCCGGGTCCGGCGGGCCGCCGACGCCCTCGGTGAGGTTGCTGAGGTCGTGCCCGATCACCAGCAGGGTGCCGCCGGGGGCGAGTGCCTCGGCGGCGCGGTGCAGCGCGGCCCGGCGGTCGTCGGCGGGCAGGTGGAGGTAGGCGATCAGGACGAGGTCGTAGTCGGCGTCGGGGGCCTCGTAGCCGCGGGCGTCGCCGTGTCGCCAGGTGAGGCGGTCGGCGACCTCGTCGGGCAGTTCGGACGTGAGCCGTTCGGCGCGTTCGAGGGCGACGGCGGAGAAGTCGAGGCCGGTGACCTCCCAGCCCTGGGCGGCCAGCCAGATGGCGTTGCGGCCCTCCCCGGTGGCCAGGTCGAGGGCGTGGCCGGGGGTGTGTCCGGTCAGTTCGCGGACCACCCACCGGTTGGGCGCGGTCCCCCACACCAGTTCGCTCGCGGCGTAGCGGTCGTCCCAGCCCTGACTGTCCATGCGCGCCTCCGTTCGGCGGGTCTGTTCCGTCCCGGTCAACCTACCGGTGCGCCGCCCTTCCTGGCCCGGGGTGGTCCAGCGGACCGGCCTCGGCGGCCGGCATCTTCGACGGCGTCGACCTCGACTGGGAGTACCCGGGCTCGGCCGGCGGCCACACCGGCAACCACTACTCCCCCGCCGACAAGCAGAACTACACCCTGCTGCTCAAGGAGTTCCGCACCCAGCTGGACGCCCTCGGCGCCGCCCAGGGCAAGCGGTACCTGCTGAGCGCGGCGCTGCCCAGCGGCCAGGACAAGATCGCCCAGCTGGAGACCGACAGGATCGGCGCCTACCTGGACTACGCCGACGTGATGTCCTACGACATGCACGGCTCCTGGGACGCCAAGGGCCCGACCAACCACCAGGACCCGCTGCACGACAGCCCGGCCGACCCGACCACGCCGATCACCCCTGGCACCCGCAAGTACAACGTGGACACCACGCTCACCGCGTACACCGCCGGCCTGCCCGAGTACGGCATCCCCGGCGGCTTCCCGGCGAACAAGATCGTGCTCGGCATCCCGTTCTACTGGCGCGGCTGGACGGGCGTCCCGGCCGGCTCGAACTACGGCCTGTACCAGAGCGCGACCCGCCCGACGGCCGCCAAGCCGCTCAGCCAGGAGGCCGGGCTGGCCGCCTGGAAGGAGCTCAACCCGACCGCCGCGCAGACCCACTGGGACCCGGTGACGGAGAGCAGCTGGGTCTACGACGGCACCGACTTCTGGACCGGTGACACCCCGCAGGCCGTCCAGGCGCGCGGGGCCTACGCCAAGAGCAAGGGCCTGGGCGGCCTGTTCGCCTTCTCCCTGGAGAACGACGACGCCTCCGGCACCATGCTCAACTCGCTGGACATCAGCCTGCGCTGACATCGCGTCGGGCACAGGCCGACACCGGTGGTCCCGTCCGGGGCCACCGGTGTCGGCCTGTGCCGCTCCTGCGGTCGAGCGTGCTGACAGCTCTAGAGGTTGAGCGAGGGGAAGAGGTCCTCGAAGGGCTGGGTGGTGACCGAGACGCTCCGGGCGAACGGATCGTCGAAGTCCCAGATCATGAACAACAGGAAGGCGATCAGCACGCTGAAGCAGGCCGCCAGGATCAACTCCCTCGGCGTGCGCCTGATCTGCAGCGCGAACAGCATGCCGACGGTCACCACCGCGCCACCGATCAGCCCGAACCAGACCACGCCCGGCATGGTCGGCCCGGCGTTCTGGCCGCGCTGGTTGCGGGCGCCGGAGGCCTGGCTGATCCGGTCCATGATCGGCTGGTAGGCCTGGGCCTCCAGGTCCGAGGCCGGGGCCCGGGTGGCCACCTCGTTCTGGACCTTGTCCAGCAACTGGGTGCCCTTGTCGGTGATCTCGCCGTTCTTGCCCATGTAGTCCCACTCGACGTGCACCACGTACGTGACGTAGGCGTCGACGTCGGCCCGGACCTGGTCGCGGAACTCGGCCGGGTAGACCACCGCCCGGTCGCTCACCTCCCGCAGCGCCTGCGCCTCGGTGAACAGGTCGTCCTGGGCGGCGCCGCGCGCCTCCCAGACACCCGCGATGGCGAGACCGAGGACGATCGCGTAGACCACGCCGATCATCATCGTGATGTACTCGATGACGTCGGGCGTCTCGTCGGCGTTCTCGACGACACCCCGCTGGCGGCGCCTCAGCACCACCACCGCCAACACAACGGCACAGGCCGCCGCCAAGGCGATGACCAGCGCCACCCACTCTGACATGGGAACTCCCTTCTCTGGCTTGGCTTGTGACGTGAACGGGGAAGTCCGGGACCCGACCGGTCGGTCGAGCCCGGGAAACTGTCCGTCGGGGCCCGGAGGTCCTCCGGGCGGACCGGAAGCCGTCAGGCTCCGGAGGTGCATGAAGGACGCTGACGCCGTCAGGACCCGGAGCGACCGCGGCCTCGGCCACCGGGGCGCAGCGCCGCCGCCGCGAGAACCGCGGGAACGGTGATCAGCAGCATCGTGGTGGTCGTCGAGGCGGCATGGTGGTGCTTCGTGACGGGCATCGGCCTGGTGGCCCGCACCTTGAACACCGGGTGCGCCGACGGCGTCGGCCACAGCGGACTCGGCCGGACCGGGCTCGGCGCCACGGGGCTGGGCGCCACCACGTCGGGGGCCGCCGGGGCGGGCACCACGGGGACGGGTACCACGACGGGCGGCGGCTGCGGGGCAGGTGCGCCGGGCGCCGGGTCCGCGGGCGCGGCGGGCACCGCCGGGGGCGGTACGGCCGGTGCGGGGGCAGGCGGCGGGGGCGCGGGCGCCGGGGGCGACGGCGGCGGGGTGGGCACCGGGCTCGGGCTGGGGGGTGCCACCGTCGGAGACGGCGTCGGCGTTGGCGTGGGACTGGGGGTGTGGGTCGGCGTGGGTGTAGGCGTCGGCGTGGGACTGGGGGTGTGGGTCGGCGTCGGCGTGGGTGTAGGCGTCGGCGTGTGCGTGGGAGTCGGCGTCGGCGTAGGCGTCGGGGTGGGGCTCGGACTCGGGCACGGGTGGTGGTGATGGTGATGGTGGTGGTGGTGCCGCTCGTCCCCGTCGTGGTCACCGCCCCCACCGTGCTCCTCCGCCGGCCGCCCCGGCTGCTGCCGGAGCCCGGCCGTGCCCGAGGGCGAGGGCACCGCGGGTAACGGTGCCGCCGTGGGCGGCCGGTGACACGGGTGGTGCTCGTGGTCATGGTCGTGCGGCGGGCGCGGCCCGTGGTGCCGGCCGATGTCCGGGGCGACGCTGACGCCGACCTGGACGTCCACGTCCACCCCGACGTCCACGCTGCCGCCCGGGCCGACCGACGTCGAGAGGTCCGTCTCGGTGCACACGCAGGTGTCGACGGCCGGGCCGTGCGGATGCCCGCCGGGGCGTTCGGCACCCGAGGCGCTGGCGCCGCCGACCAGCGCGCACATCGCCACCACGCCGACCGCCGCGCCGATCAGCCGCACCCGTCGCCCGGGGGCCGCGGACCCGCCGCCGTGCCGCGGTATCCGTCGGAACTGCCGCCGCTGCGGCATGGGCTCCACACACCTCTCGGGTCGCCTGGGGAGGACGGAAGGATCCGGTCTGAACAGCCGACGGAAACGGGCGGCGATGACCTGGGCCGGGTCAGAACCGATCGGGCACGACCAAGCGCATTCAGACGTGATCAGACGGACGGCCCACCTCCGGGGCGGACCGTCCGTCATCAGGTGAAACGATCTTCGCGCCGCCCGGTTACGGCCTGCGCTCGCTGTTCCGGGTGCTCAGTGGCGACGGTGCGCGATCTCGACGTTCTCCAGCACGCCGACCGCGTCCGGCACCAGGATCGCGCAGGAGTAGTAGGCGCTGACCAGGTAGGAGATGATCGCCTTCTCGTCGATCCCCATGAAGCGGACGGAGAGCGAGGGCTGGTACTCGTCCGGGAGGCCGGTCTGGTGCAGGCCGATGACGCCCTGGTTGTCCTCGCCGGTACGGATCACCAGGATCGAGCTGGTGTTCTCCTTGGTGATCGGGATCTTGCTGCACGGCAGGATCGGCACCCCGCGCCAGGCCGGCACCTGCTGCCCGCCGAGGTCGACGTGGTGCGGGTAGATGCCGCGGGCGTTGAACTCGCGGCCGATCGCGGCGATGGCCTTGGGGTGGGCCAGCAGATAGTCGGGGTCGCGGCGGCGGTTGAGCAGCTCGTCCAGGTCGTCCGGGGTGGGCGGGCCGGAGTGGGTCTGGATCCGCTGGTCGAAGTCGGCGTTGTTGAGCAGGCCGAACTCCGGGTTGTTGATCATCTCGTGCTCCTGGCGCTCGCGCAGGGCCTCGATGGTCAACCGGAGCTGGTGCTCGGTCTGGTTCATCGGCTGGTTGTACAGGTCCGCGACGCGGGTGTGGATCTTGAGGACGGTCTGCGCGACGCTCAGCTCGTACTCGCGCGGCTTGAGCTCGTAGTCCACGAAGGCGCCGGGGAGTTGGTACTCGCCGCGGTGGCCGGCCGACATGGCGATCTCGGCCTCGCCGCGCTCGTTCTGGGCCTGCAGCGGCAGGGACAGGAACGACTCCAGGTGCTCCTGGAGGGTCGGCGCGTTGTCCCGGATGCGGGCGAAGTCGTCCCGGCTCAGAGTGAGGGCGACACCGGAGGTGGCGGTCTTCGCGGTGTACTCCCAGGCGGCGTCCGGGTTCAGCAGCGCGTCGTCGCCGAAGCGGTCGCCGTCGCCGGCCACGCCGACCACGGTCTCGTCGCCGTACTTGCCGGTGCCGATCTTGTTGATCTTGCCGTGCGCGATCAGGAAGATCCGGTCGGCCGCCTCGCCCTGGGTGGTGAGCACCTCGCCCGGACCGAAGTCCCGCTGCTCGCACCGGTCGGCGAGGGCGGTCAGCACCTCCTCGTCCTCGTAGCCGCGCAGCAGGGCGAGTTCGCCCAGCTCCGCCGGGATCACCCGGACCTGGGAGCCGGTCTTGATGAACTCCACCACGCCGTTGCCGACGGTGTAGGTGAGCCGTCGGTTCACCCGGTACGCACCGCCGTGGGCCTCGACCCACGGGAGCACCTTGAGCAGCCAGCGGGAGGTGATCTCCTGCATCTGCGGTGCGGACTTGGTGGTGGTGGCAAGGTTGCGGGCAGCTGCCGTCGCAAGGCTCTGCTGCCGGTCCTGCTGTGTCTCCGGGCTCGTGTCCACGGGCATCGGCAGGGGTCTCCATTCGTGTGGGTCGGACCACGCGGTCAGGGCCGTACCGCTCCGCCCTGGGCACACGCGTCCGCAACGGATCATCAGATCCGCTTACCGGTGGGGAAGTTGGCGAGTTTCGGGAGCGGGACCGCCATCGCCCGGCGGCCCATCCGGAACCCTAGATCACCAGAACCCGACCGAGCCCGTACGGCGGCCGACTACCCCCCGATAGGGTGAATCTCGCGCGATCCGCCCCCGCGCGCCCCATCCGCCACCGGAACATCCGTTCGCGCCCGCGCACCCAGCTCCCCCAGCGCCCGCCACTGCTCCGACACACCGCCCGCGCGCCCTCCCCCACGCCCACCGGCCGTCAACCCGGCACAACGGCCGGGCACCCTGCGGCCCCGACCCGGACCCGACCGCGACCCCGGTCCGGGTCCGGGTCCGGAAACGCGAAAGGCCCGTCAGGTGCCGGTACGGGGGTGGCCGGCACCTGACGGGTGTACGGGGGTGCGGCCGCAGGGGCCGCGCCGGGGGGAGGAAGGGATCGGATCAGCAGGCGACCTGGGTGCCCGGGATGCCCAGGATGCCGGAGTTGTTGGCCAGACCGCCGTTGTACTCGTAGTAGAGGTACGAGTAGAAGTCGATCCGGACGCCCTGGCCGCAGGCCGAGTCGGGGGCCACGGTGTAGGTGACCGTGAAGGTGCTGCTGGCGCCGGGGGCGAGCGGGACGTCGTAGCGGGCGATGCCGCCGTGCACGTTGTCGCTGCAGCCGTTGGTCTGGGTGCCGCAGGCCGTGGCGGTGAACTTGAGCCCCTGCACCAGACTGCTGTCGTACGTCTGCTGGACGCTCTGGTAGACGAACTGGATCGGGGTGTCGTACGGGTTGGTGAGCGTCAGGGTCAGCGTGAACTCACCTCCCCGGCCGGTCGTCTGGCGGTCGGAGACGGCTGTGAGGGGCAGCGGGCTGTCCGCCTGGGCGGGTGCCGCGGACAACAGCAGACCGGCGGCGACGGCCGGGCCCACGGCGACCGCGGCACGGCTCAGATGTGTTCTGCGCATGTCCATGGAGCGTAGGGGGCGACGTCGCCGGGGCCGCCCTCCTCGGCCCGAACCCGTACCGACGCACGAGCGGCGGGCGGACGCCCCGGACCGACCGACCGCGTTCCGGCCCGGCGGAACCTCCGGTGGCCTATCCTTCGCGGCCTGCCTGCCCCACCACCCGATGCCCGACGCCCGCACCGGACAGGCCTTCCGGCCCACCACCCGCGCCGGACCAGCCTTCCGGCCCGCTCAGGACGGCGGCGGCAGGACGTCGCACAGCGCCTGGAGCGCCGCCGGGTAGGCGTGGTCGGGCGGCGTGGCGTAGCCGACCACCAGGCCGTCGACGGCGGGCACCGCCTCCGCGCCGGCCGCCGGGTGGCGGTAGTCCGCGAGCCCCTCGACGGCCAGGCCCCGGTAGGCGGCGGCCTTGAGGATGGACCGCTCGGTACCGGGGGCCAGTCGCAGGACGGCGTGCAGACCGGCCGCGATGCCGGACGCCTCGACGTGCGGGGCGTGCGCCGCCAGCGCGGCCACCAGCTGGTCCCGGCGGTCCCGGTAGCGGCGCCGCATCCGGCGCAGGTGCCGGTCGTAGCCGCCGGAGTCGATGAACTCGGCCAGCGTCAGCTGGTCCAACGCGCTCACCCAGGCCTCGCGTTCGCCCTTGGCCGCGAGCGCCCGGTCCACCAGGTGGTCCGGCAGGACCATCCAGCCGAGGCGCAGCGCGGGGCTGAGGCTCTTGCTGGTGCTGCCCAGGTAGAGGACCCGGTCGGGGTCGAGCCCCTGGAGGGCGCCGACCGGCTGGCGGTCGTAGCGGAACTCCCCGTCGTAGTCGTCCTCCAGGACGAGGCCGCCGTGCCCGCGGGCCCAGTCGACGGCGGCGGCGCGGCGCCCGGCGTGCAGCGGGCCGCCGGTCGGGAACTGGTGGGCGGGGGTGAGCAGGGCTGTGCGGATCTCCGGGCGGAGCGCCAACTCATCGACCCGGGCGCCCTGTTCGTCGATCGGCAGCGGCACGGTGGCGACCCCGGCGGCGGCCAGCAGTTCGCGGTGGAAGCCCAGTCCGTAGGCCTCCACGGCCAGCGGGCCCTGCTCGGCGGGCGGCAGGACGGGCGTGGCGCCGTCGAAGAGCAGCCGCAGCGCGTGGGCGAAGCCGGCGCAGACCACGATCCGGTCGGGGTCGGTGCGCACCCCGCGGGCGCGGGCGAGGTAGTCGGCGAGGACGGTGCGCAGTTCGCGGCGGCCGTGCGGATCGCCGGGCCCGAAGGCCTCGTTGGGTGCGGCGGTGAGGGCCCGGCGGGCGGCGGCCAGCCAGGCGGTGCGGGGGAAGGAGGAGGCGTCGGGCCGGCCCTGGCGCAGGTCGTGCACGGGCCCGGGCCGGTGCGCGGGGCGCCGGGTGCGGCGGGAGGGTGCGGGTGCGGCGCGTTCGGCGACGGTGGTGCCGGAGCCCTGGCGGGCGGTGAGCCAGCCCTCGGCGACCAGTTCGGCGTAGGCCTCGGCGGCGGTGTTGCGGGCCAGGCCGAGGTCGGCGGCGAGGGCCCGGTAGGGCGGCAGCCGGGTGCCGGGGGCCAGTCGGCCGCTGCGGATCGCCTCGCGCAGGGCCGCCATCAGCGCGGAGCGGCGGCCGCCGGTGGCGGGGAGGTCCAGGTGCAGGTCGTTGCCGGTCGGGTGGGCCGGCTCGGTGGGGTGCGCGCCCGGCGTTTCCGTCATGGTCACGCACCCTACCGGCCGCTCCGGAGCCGCCCGGTGGGCGGTCCGGCCCGGCGACGTCGCGGCCGAGGTCACGGCCGAGGTCACGGCGGAGCCTCGGTCCAGGTCACAGCCGAAGGTCACGGCCGGCGCCTCGGTCCAGGTCACGGCCGGGGCCCCGACCGGGGCTTTCGGTCTACGGGACGACGGTGACCGGCCAGCGGCCCGCCTTGACCAGCCGGACCGCGACGGAGCCGATCACCTTGTGCCCGGCCTGCTCGGAGACGCCGACCACTACGGCGTCGGCGCGCAGCTCGTCGGCGAGCTTGGCCAGGCCGGTGTACGGGTCGCCACGCATGGTGAGGAAGCGCCAGTCGACCCGCCAGACCTCGCGCACCCGGTGCTCGGCCTCGCGCAGCGCGGCGAGGAGTTCGTCGGCGATCTCCTGGGTGGTCTCCTCCACCGCGGCCCCGGCCAGCGCGGTCGCGGCGCCGAGTATCGGCTGGACGTAGGCGACGGCCAGGACGGCGCCCTGCCGGCGGGCCAGTCCGGCGGCGTAGGCGGTGGCGCGCCAGGAGGAGTCGGAGCCGTCCAGGCCCGCGAGGATCACCTTGGGCCCGTCGGTCCCCAGCTCGAAGCCGCTGGGGGCGGCGGCCGCCTCGTACTCCCCGTGCCTCTCGCCGGCCGGGCGGCCCGCGTCGTCGACGGCGCCCGCGTCCGCCGCATCGCTCTCATTGCTCATGGGCCGAAGGCTATGCCCGCCACCGGGAGTGGCGGACAGGGGCACTCCGAGTGAGGGCTGTGGCGCGGGCCACCCGGACGGCCGCGCGGGGCGGCGGTTCCGGCACCGGGGGCGGGGCGGGCCGTCACGCGCTGTCGACGGTGTGCGCGGCCTCACAGCGCCTCCGGGGTGACGGGGGCCACTCCGGAGGGTGGTTTGATCTTGGAAATAGGTTGAAATCGGGCCAAATCACCTTATTTTCGTGATCGCTACCTGCGGTAACAAGCCTCTGACGTGCCTAAACCTGCGAATCCTTGAAACCGCCACAACCACCCCCGTACCTTCGAACTCGTTGCACCGAGTGATTCCGCTCCGGCCGGGCCCAGCGCCCCCGGGCAGGAACGGTGCCGGACCACGCGAGTGACGCGTCCCCGAACCCGACGCCCTTCCGAGGGCCTGGTTCCGCACGCTCGCAGACCCCCTCCGAAAGGAACCGCATGACCTTCCGTAACGAGACCGCCGCTGCCACCACCACTGCCACCCCGAAGCGCCGCAACCGCGTCCGGATGGCTCTGATGGCCGGGGCGCTCACCGCCCTCCCGGTGGCCGGCCTCGTCGCGGCCACCAGCGCCTCCGCCGCCCCGGCCACGGTCTGGGACAAGGTCGCCTCCTGTGAGGCCACCGGCAACTGGGCCATCAACTCCGGCAACGGCTTCTACGGCGGCCTGCAGTTCACCTCCAGCACCTGGGCCGCCTTCGGTGGCACCGCCTACGCCCCGCAGGCCCACCAGGCCACCAAGGACCAGCAGATCGCGATCGGCGAGAAGGTCCTCGCCGCCCAGGGCCCGGGCGCCTGGCCGATCTGCTCCGCCAAGGCCGGCCTGGGCAAGTAAGCCCCCCCGCCGCGCGCAGGCCGCCGCACCCCTCCCCAGGGGTGCGGCGGCTTCGTCATGTCACGACCCGCCCCCCGGCGCCACGCCCCCAGCGTCCTCAGGCCTGGACCGTCCGGCCCAGGTGGGCCAGCAGGCGCAGGTGGACCGGGGCGTCCTCCGGGACCGGGGCCTTCGGGCCGAAGATGCCGGGGACGCGGTACGGGTCGACGCCCAAGCCCTGGATCGCGGCCAGCAGGCCGGTCAGCAGTTCGGTGTCCAGCAGCTTCTCCTGACCGGTCGCCACCGCGATGTCCGCGCCGTGCACGGCCAGTTCGGTCAGGTGGACGGTGGCGGCGAACTCGCCCGGCAGCTCACCGAGCGCGATGGTGACGGTACGGTCCAGCGCGCCGGGGCGGCGCCAGGCCGCGAGGTCCGCCGCGGCGGCGGCCCGGTAGGCGGCGACCGGGTCGTCCCCGAGCCAGTCGTCCTCGTGCGCCCTGCCGGGGTCGGTGCCGGTCAGCCGGCCGACGTACAGGTTGATCCCGCCCACCAGGTGGTTCACCAGCGCGGTGACGTCCCAGTCCGCGCAGGGGGTGGGGAGCTTCCACTGCGCCGGGCCGATGCCCGCGATCAGTACTCCGGCCGTGGCCGCGGCCCGCTCGATCCGCTCGACGACGGGGTGGGTCGGCATGCCGGCGGATTCCATGTCCATCTGACGGTCATTCATGCCGCTGATAATGGCAGCTCTTCGGAAACGTCCCCATCAGACCCGTCACACCCCTCACGCCCCTCACACCCGTCAGGCCCGTCAGGCCCGTCAGGCCCGTCGCACCGGTCGGGCCGGGAGCGGCAGCGGCAGGGCCGGCAGGCCGTCGATGCTGGTGCCGACGTGCGGCTTGCGCTCGCAGTAGGCGCCGAACTCCTCCTCGTCCTTGCGGTCGAAGAACTGGGCGTGCAGTTCGCGCTCGGCCCGGTAGTCCATGAACGGCACGGCGTATCCGCAGGAGTCGGAGACCCGCTCGGCCCGGACCAGCACGATCGCCCGCAGGCCCGATCCGTCCGCGCCGGGCTCGAAGCGGCCGAGCAGTTCGGCGAAGCGCGGGTCGTCGCGAAAGACCGGTTCACCGTGGCCGTGCACCCGGACGACGGTGGGCGGGCCGTCGAAGGCGCACCACATCAGGGTGATCCGGCCGTTCTCCCGCAGGTGGGCGATGGTTTCGGCCTGTGAACCGCCGAAGTCCAGGTAGGCGAGGGTGAGTTCGTCGATGACCGCGAGGGTGCCGGAGCGGCCCTTGGGCGAGAGGTTGACGTGTCCGTCGGCGGCCAGCGGCGCGGTCGCGACGAAGTAGAGGGGCTGGCGTTCGATGAACTGCCGCAGCCGGCCGTCGATGCTTTCGTACTGCTTTCCCATACCCGCCAGTGTGCCCTCATCCCGGCAAGTGAGAACCAGGATTCCGCACGGTGAGACGCGGGACACCGGGCCGGCTCGCCTGGGATGATCCGTACACCCGCCAGTGTCAGCTGTGAGAAGGGGAGTTGCGATGGTCCAGGACACCCTGCCGACAACCGGGCCGGAGACCGTGCTCGGCCTGCCCGCCGCACCGCTGCGCCGGTACGTCCTCGACTACCACGGCTACCGGCTGGCCCTGGAGAGCCCGCGCCGGCGTCTGGAGGTGCCCACCGACGTGGTGACGGTGGCGCTGGCCTTCGAGGGCCGGATGCGGCTCACCGACGCCGTGGCGCCCGCCCCCGCCGTCTCCCTCGGCTCGATCGCGGCCGGGCTGCGCCGCACCGCGACGATCGCCGAACACAGCGGCGCGCTGCACGGGTTGGCCGTCTCGCTCACCCCGCAGGGCGCGTTCCGGGCGTTCGGCCCGGTGGCCGGGGAGCTCGGCGGCCAGTGGGCGGAGGCCGGGGAGGTGCTGGGCCCCCGGCTGGGCCCGCTGGCCGCCCGACTGGCCGACGCCCCCGGCTGGCGGGCCCGGTTCGCCCTGCTGGACGGCTACTTCACCGCGCTGTTCGCCGACGGCCCGGCCTGGGAGCCGGACGTCACCTGGGCCTGGCAGCAACTGCGGCGCTCGGACGGGCGGGTGCCGGTCCGGACGCTGGTCGAGGGCACGGGCTGGAGCCGCCGCCGACTGGAGCTGCGCTTCCGCGAGCAGCTGGGGCTGGCCCCCAAGCAGGCCGCCGGCATCCTGCGGCTGCAGCGGACGCTGCGGCTGCTGACCGCCCCGGACGGCCGGTTCGCGCGCGCCGACCTGGCCGCGCTCTGCGGCTACTACGACCAGTCCCACCTGGACCGTACTTTCCGCGCCATGGTGGGCTGTTCGCCGCGCGACTTCCTGGCCTCCCGCCGCTCCACCACCGCGCCGGAGCCGGCCGACCGGGTCGTCGGGCGGGTCACCAGCGCCGTGCTCGACGCCGGCTGACGGGGCCCGCCCGGTCGGGCGCTGCGCATTTGTACAAGACGCGCGAAGGCCCCGTCCGGCACCCTCGGAAGGCCCGGCCGGTACGGGGGGACCGGCCGGTCACGGGCACGCGGACGGGGCGGCCGTAGGGGCGACCCTACGGCCGGCGGTCACCGCTTCATGTAGACGCTGTCCATGAACTCGATGATCTGCTGGTCCGTCAGCCGGTGGCCGTCGCGGTGGCCCATCGCCAGGTCGGCCTCGCTGATCATGCCGACCAGCCGCTCGCCGTCGATCACCGGGATGCGCCGGATCTGGTGCTGCTCCATCTTCTTGAGCACCGCGTCGATGCTGTCGTCGGCCCGCACGCAGTGCAGGTGTCCGGCCAGTTCGATGGCCGTCATGGTGGCCGGGTCCTTGCCCTCGGCGAGACAGCGCACCACGATGTCACGGTCGGTGATGATGCCGTGCAGCTTCTGGTCGTCGCCGCAGATCGGCAGCGCGCCCACGTTCTTCTCGCGCATCATCCGCGCGGCCTCGTCCAGGGTCTGGTGGGCGCCGATGCACTGGGCGCCGGTGTGCATGATGTCTCGGGCAGTGGTCACGGGGACTCCTTCGTCGCTGTTACCCCCCGACGGTCCTCCCCCTCGCGGCGCACCGCGCCCCTCACAGGGTGACCGTGCCCTCACCATAGGCAACCCCGCTCCCGCGCGCGACCGCGGACGCCGATACTGGAACCCGTGACGACGCAAGCCGCCGGGGCGGTCGACGAGGCCGTCCGCGCCCGGCCCGCGACGGCCCTGCGCCCGTACGTGGCCTGGTACTCCGGCTACCGGCAGCGCGGCCTGGCCCCGGCCGTGCACCGCGGTCTGCCCTCCCCGTACCTGACCTTCATCCTCACCCTGGACGAGCCGCTGGTGATCTCCGGCCACCCGGATCCGGCGCAGCCGCCCGGCAGCTATCCGACGCTGCTCGGCGGGCTGCACACCTCCCCCGCGCTGATCACCCACGAGGGCGCCCAGTCCGGGGTGCAGATCGCCGTGCACCCGCTCGCCGCCCGGGCGCTGTTCGGGCTACCCGCCGGGGAGTTGGCCGGGATCGACGTCCCGGCGGAGGAGGTGCTGGGGCGGCTCGGCCCGCGACTGCGGGAGCGCCTCCAGGCGGCCGACGGCTGGGCGGAGCGGTTCGCGGTGCTGGACGGGGCGCTGCTGCGGGCCGCCCGGCCGTCCGGGCTGGTGCCGCCGGAGGTGGGCTGGGCGTGGCGGGCGCTGCGGCGCAGCGGCGGCGCGCTGCCGGTGGCGGAGCTGGCCCGGGAGACCGGCTGGAGCGCCCGGTACCTCCAGGACCGGTTCCGCCGGGAGACCGGGCTCACCCCGAAGGCCGCCGCCCGGGTGATCCGCTTCGACCGGGCCCGGCACCTGCTCGCGGGTGGTTCGCCGCCGCCCCGGCTGGCGGAACTGGCCGCCCGCTGCGGCTACTTCGACCAGGCGCACCTGGCCCGGGAGTTCCGCGCGCTGGCCGGGGCCGCGCCGAGCGCCTGGCTGGCGGCGGAGGGACCGGAGGAGGGGAAGTTCCGAAACGTCCAAGGCGGGGCGGGCGGGGCGGTCGCAGAGTGGGAGGCGTAACCCACCCACCCGAGGAGTGACGGTCATGGACACCGAGACCCCTGCCCCGCAGGTCTGGCCCACCCTGCGCGCGAACGACGCCCGGGCCCTGATCCGCTTCCTGTCGGACGCCTTCGGCTTCCGGGAGGTGGTCAGCTACGGGGAGGACGGCTTCGTCGCCCACGCCGAGCTGGCCTGGCCGGAGGGCGGCGGCGTGATGCTCGGCTCGGTGCGCGAGACGGCGCCGGGCCAGTGGCGGGGCGAGCCGGGCAGCTTCAGCGCGTACGTGGTCACCGCCGACCCGGACGGCGTGCACGCCCGGGCCGTCGCCGCCGGGGCCCGGATCACCACCGGGCTGACCGAGACGGACTACGGCTCGCGCGACTTCGCCGCCGCCGACCCGGAGGGCAACCACTGGTACTTCGGCACCTATCCGGGCGCGCCCCGGCCCATGCCGTCCCGGTGACGCCCACCCCGGTGGACCGGCTGCGGGCGCTCTGCCTGGCGCTGCCGGAGGTCGAGGAGCGAGTCAGCCACGGGGAGCCGACCTGGTTCACGGGCTCCGGCCGCCGGGCCCGGGTGTTCGTGATGCTCTCGGACCACCACCACGACGACCGGCTGGCCTTCTGGTGCGCGGCGCCCGGCGGCGCCCAGGAGCGGCTGGTCGGGCAGGACCCGGCCCGCTACTTCCGCCCGCCGTACGTCGGGCACCGGGGCTGGCTGGGCGCCTACCTGGACGGCCCGGAGCCGGACTGGGCGCGGATCGAGGACCTGGTCGCGGACGCCCACGCCCTGGTCGGCCCCGCGCGGCGCTGACGGCCCCGGGCGGTGATAGGCCCCGGGGGTGACAGGCCCGGGCGATGACAGGCCCCGGCGGCGGTGGCCGCCCCGGGCGGTGGGCGCCGCGCCGGGGCAGACTGGCTGCGGGGGCCACCCGTAGGAGCCTTCGGAGACCGACCGTGCCGCAGATGACGGTGGACGGACACACCCTCGCCCTGTCCCACCTCGACAAGGTGTACTACCCGAGCATCGGCACCCTCAAGGGCGACGTGCTGCGCTACTACGCCGCCGTGCACACCGCCCTGCTCCCCCATCTGCGCGACCGCCCGGTGTCCTTCCTGCGCTGCCCGGACGGCGTCGAGGCGGAGGTGTTCGTCGCCAAGAACCCGCCGCCCGGCACCCCGGACTGGGTGCGCACGGTGGACGTGCCGACCAGCGGCGAGCGGCTGCGCCAGGTGGTGCTGGAGAACGGCGCGGCCCTGCTGGCCGTCGCCAACCTGGGCTGCCTGGAGCTGCACGTCCCGCAGTGGCACGCCGCCGCGCCCGGGCTGGCGGACCGGCTGGTCCTGGACCTCGACCCGGGCGAGGGCGCCGACGTGCTGACCTGCCGGGCGGTCGCGCTGCTGCTGCGCGAGCGGCTGGCCGCGGACGGCCTGTCGGCCTGGGTCAAGACCTCCGGCTCCAAGGGCCTGCACCTGCTGGTGCCGATCGAGCCCGCCCCCAGCGCCGAGGTGTCCGGGTACGCGAAGGCGCTGGCCGCCGCCCTGGAGGCGGAGCACCCGGAGCTGGCGGTGCACACCATGGCCAAGGCCCGGCGGCGCGGCCGGGTGCTGGTCGACTGGTCGCAGAACAACGCCAAGAAGACCACCGCCGCCCCGTACACGCTGCGCGCCCGGCCGCTGCCGACGGTCTCCACCCCGCTCACCTGGGCCGAGCTGGAGCGGGCCCGCGGGGAGGCGGAGCTGGTCTTCACCCTGGCCGAGCTGCCGGGACGGCTGGCGGCGCACGGCGACCTGTTCGCGCCGCTGCTGGACCCGGAGCAGGCCCGGCCACTGCCCTCCTCGCCCTCCGTGTCCGCCGCATCCGCCGCACTCACGAAACCCGCCGCATCCACGGAACCCCGGCAGGTACAGGTGCTGCACCCGCCCGTCGGGGTGATGCGCCCCGTCGCCGTCCCCGCCGTGCCGCCCGCCGACGGGCTGGGCGGGGGCGGCGTCCAGTACGAGCTGAAACTGGACGGCTTCCGCTGCGTCGCCTTCGCCCGCGGCGACCGCCCGGCGTTCCTGCAGTCCCGCAGCGGCCGCGACCTCGCCCCCGAGTTTCCGCCGATCGCCGCCGCCGTCGCCCGGCTGCCGGAGGGGCTGGTGCTGGACGCCGAACTCGTCGCCTGGCGGGCCGGCCGGTTCGCCTTCGAGGAGCTGCTGCACACCCGCCGGTCCCGGGCCGCTGCCCCGGACGTCGCCCTCGGGCTGATCGCCTTCGACCTGCTCGCGCTGCCCGGCCGCGACGTCCGGCGCCTCCCGCTCACCGACCGGCGCCGGCTGCTGCTCGCCGCCCTGGCCGACGTCCCGCCGCCGATCCAGCCCGTCCTGGCCACCACCGACCGGGCGGAGGCGCTGGAGTGGATGGCGCGGCTGGCCGACACCGGCGTGGAGGGCCTGGTGTGCAAGGCCGCCGCCTCCCCGTACCGCGCGCGCGGCGCCGGCCACGGCTGGGTCAAGTACCGGCGCTCCGACACCGTGGACGCCACCGTCAGCGCCCTCACCGGCCCGGCGGCCCGGCCGCACGCCCTGGTGCTGCGGCTGGACGACGGCCGGGTGCTGCTGACCAGCCCCCGGCTGACCCCCGTCCAGGCCCGCGAGGTCGCCCGGGCGGCCGGCCCGCTGCTCGGCCCGCCCGCCACCGACCCCGACCACGGCCAGGTGCACCCGCTCACCGCCCCGCTGCGCGCCGAACTCACCCTCACCGGCCGCCCGCCCACCGCCACCTTCGTCCGGCTGCGCGGGGACTGACCGCGGGAACCGACCCGCGCGCCGGGCCGGACGGTGCGGGCGCTTCCCGGAGCACTCCCTCAGCGCCGTACACCGCCGGCTCCCTCAGCGCCGCACGTCGCCACGACGATCTGCCCGAGGTGTTCGGGGCGCCCGTCCGCCGCCAGGTCGCGGACGGCTCCACTGCCCCGGGCACGACCGTCGCCGCCACCCCGGCCCAGCGGTTGGGCATCACTCCGGCCGACACCTGCCCGGCGCCCGGTTCACCTGCCGACAGGCCCCGCCCCGGAGGGCGACGGCGTCCACCGGGCCGCGTGCACGCTCGTCATGGTCTGAAGGGCCTGAGGAGGCGGCTCAGTTCCGCCGCTCGGCCGCCGCGTGGGCGAACTCGGTGACCAGGGTGTCCTCGAACACCGGCAGGTCCCCCGGCCTGCGGCTGGTCACCAGCGGGCCGGGCCCCTCCCGGCAGACGTGCACCTCCTCGTCCACCCAGTGGGCGCCCGCGTTGACCAGGTCTGTCCGCAGGCTGGGCCAGGAGGTGAGGGTCCGGCCGCGGACGGCGTCGGCCTCGATCAGCGTCCAGGCCGCGTGGCAGATCGCCGCGACGGGGCGGCCGGTTACGCAGCAGGCGTGGACGAAGGCGACCGCGGCCCGGTCCAGCCGCAGCCGGTCCGGGTTGGCGACGCCGCCGGGCAGCACCAGCCCGTCGTAGGCGGCCGGATCCGCCTCCGCTACCAGGCCGTCCACCGCGAAGGTGTCCCCGAGCGCCTCGCTCCGGACGGCCTGGACCCGGCCCGGGGCGGTGGAGAGCAGCCGCGGGAGGCCGCCGGACTCGACGACGGCCTGCCAGGGCGAGGCCAGTTCCCGCTGTTCGGCGCCGTAGGGGGCGACCAGGAAGGCGATCGTCCAACCGGTCAGGGTGGTGGACGGCCAGCCCATGGCTCAGGTCCGGCGGCAGGCGGTGAGGTCCTCGGCGGGCGGTGGGACGGTGCCGAGCCGGGCCCGGGGGCAGTCGAGGTGGACGGCGCGGTCCAGGTGGTCGATCCGGGCGACCATGCCGACCGGGACGAGCACCCGGGTGCCCGGTACCCAGGGGCCGGCGTCGACCATCAGGTGGTCGCCGGCGTCCTGGTCGACCCGGCCGAGCGGGCCGTCGGTGGCCTGCACCTCGTACCCGACCAGGGTGGGGTCGGCGGCGGGGTGGGAGCCCGGTCGGTACTCCCACAGGTCGGTACTCATGTGCACCTCTCGGTGGTTCGGTCCATCCTCGGGTCACGCCTCCGGGCGGTCCCAGGGCCGGCGTTCACGACCTTCACGACCCTCCCCGCCCTCACCACGCTCGCGCCGGTCCGGCCGGTCCTGGTCGACGGTGTAGCCCCGGCCCGGTCCCCGGCGCCGCCGCAACAGCGCCGTGGCGGCCACCGCCGCCGCCACCGAGGCCGCCCAGACCACCCCGAGGGCGATCAGCACGGCGGTCGCCGGGGTGCGCACGCCGATGCCGGCGCAGATCGCCGTCATCACCAGCACGGTCAGCACCACCCCGGCCGAGATCCGGCGCCCGGCGCTGCGCAGCGCGGCCAGCACCCGGTTCGGCCGCCCCGCCCCCATCGTGCTCAACTTCCGGTCGAGACGCGTGTCCTGGCGCAGATCGGACTCGATCTCCTCGAGGAGCCGCCGCTCCCATCCGCTCAACGCGGGTCCGTCCATCTCGGTCACCTCCGACACTTCCGGTGACGTGCTCGCACCCGGGCGGTTGCCCGGTACGGGCTGGCGTTAACCGTTCCGGGGACCGCCTGTTGCGGCGGCCACGCGCCCGAAGGCCCGGGGACGGGCGAGCAGGCTGTCATCCAGGACACGCAGCAGGGCGGCGGCGTCGCGGTGCACCTCGGCCGCGCCGGCCGCCCGCAGCTCGGGGCCGGCGTCCCCGCCGGCCTCCAGG
>NZ_MECK01000056.1 GCF_014596465.1 Streptomyces sp. CBMA123
GCCCGGCCCGCACCTGCGCCTCGGCGGCCCGCAGCAGGGCGAGGGCCAGCGGGTACGGCAGACCGGTCGGCCGCAGCTCGGTGACGGCCCGGGCCCACTGCTCGGCGGTGTCCGCGGCGGCGGCCCGGGCCAACTCGGCCTCCAGCAGCCGGGCCCAGCCGTGGTGCAGCGGAGACTGGGGCCGCAGGTCGGCGGCGGCCGCGGCGATCGCCGCCAGCGTCCCGGCCCGGCCCGCCTCGGTCTCCGGCCGTCCCAGGCAGTCCGCCTCCACTCCGGCGGCCTCCACCAGCAGCGGGTAGACGTCGGACTCGTAGCCCAGCCGCCCCTCCTCCGCGAGCGCGGCGAGCAGTTCGGCCCGGGCGTCCAGCGGCCGCCCGCCGTGCGCGGCGATCCGCACCGCCAGCCGGCTGATCGGCACGCTGTGCTGCGCCTGGCCGACCCGGTTGGCCGCCCGGGCCTGGGCCAGCATGGTCGCCGCGGTCGCGAAGTCCCCCCGCAGCACGGCGAGGTCGCCGCGCATCCGGTCCAGGAACTCGGCATGGGAGCCGGGCAGGCCGAGCAGCTCGCTGGCGGTGAGCATCTCCTCGGCCTCCCGCACCTGCCCGAGGTCGGTCAGCGCCTCGACCAGGTTGCCGGCCAGGATGTTGCCGATGTTGCGCTGCAGCCCGTTGCCCTCCGCGAACTCCAGGCCCTCCCGGGCCAGCCGGACGGCCTCATCGGCCCGGCCGAGACCGCGCTGCATGCTGGCCAGGTTGTTGATGCCGCGCAGCAGGAGGTCCGGGATGCCCAGCAGCCGGGCCCGGTCGATCGCCGCCGTCAGCTCGGCCAGCCCGCCCTCGGCGTCGCCCAGCAGGTCGTAGCGCAGGCTGCCGAGGGTCATCCGGGCGTGCACCTCGACCGAGTGGGCGCCGACCTGCCGGGCGATCCGGATCGCCCGCTCGGCCAGCTCCAGGTGCTCCATCCGCGGGGTCTTGACCACCGCCACCCCGGCGGCCAGCGCGAACACCTCGGCCTGCACCGCGGACGGCGGCATGTGCTCCACCAGCCGGTGCGCGCGGGTGATCTCCTCGTCGTCACCGGAGCGGCGCAGGTTGCCCAGCATCCGGGCCCGGTTGATCCGGAACCAGGCCGAGCGCACCGGGTGCTCCGTCTCGTCGACCAGCCGGAGCCCGCGCTTGGCCAGGCTCAGGCCGCGCTCGCGGTCGCCGCAGCGCCGGGCCGCGACCACCGCCTCGGCCAGCACGTCGACCAGCTGGATCCGGTCGCAGTCCGCGTCCGTGGGGCTGTGGTCGCAGGAGCCGGGCGGGTAGGTCTCGGCCCAGTCGTACGGGCGCAGGGTGTGCGTCAGCACCTCCTCGGAGACCAGGTCCCACAGCTCCAGGGCCCGTTCCAGCATGCCGAGTTGCTCGGCGAAGGCGTTGCGCCGGCGGGCCGCCCGGGCGGCGTCCAGGGCGGTCGGCAGCGCGCGGGCCGGGTCGTGGGCGTGGTACCAGTAGTTGGCCAGCCGGGCGGGCAGCGCGTCGGCCGGGACGAGCTGCGGCCGGGCCTCCACGGCGAGCGCGAACTTGCGGTTGATCCGGTGCCGTTCGCCGGGCAGCAGGTCGTCCGAGACCGCCTCGCGGACCAGCGCGTGCCGGAACCGGTAGCCCTCGCCCTCGCTGTCCGGGCGCAGGATGTTGGCGCCGACGGCCGCCCGCAGCGCCTCGATCAGCGCCTCCTCGTCGTCGGCCAGGACAGCGGCCAGCAGGGCGTGTTCGACGTGCGAGCCGCCCTCGGCGGCGATCCGCACCACCCGCTGGGCCTCCTCGTCCAGCCCCTCGACCCGGACCAGCAGGATGTCCCGCAGCGAGTCGGTCAGCCCGGCGCCGCAGCCGTCCTCGAAGGCGGTGGCCAGCTCCTCGACGAAGAACGGGTTCCCCTCGGAACGGCGCAGGATCCGGTCCACCAGCTGGCGGTCGGGCGCGCCGGTGCCGAGGATGCCGGCCAGCTGGGCCGCGACCTCGCGGCGGCCGAAGCGTGCCAGCTCCAGCCGCTGGACGGTGCGCAGCCGCTCCAGCTCGGCCAGGAAGGGGCGCAGCGGGTGGCGGCGGTGCAGGTCGTCGGTGCGGTAGGTGGCGACCAGCAGCACCCGGGAGCGGTGCAGGGTGCGCACCAGGAAGGCCAGCAGTTCGCGGGTGGAGCGGTCGGACCAGTGGAGGTCCTCGATGGCGAGCACGAGGGTACGTTCCGCGCCGAACCGTTCGAACAGTCGTGCCGTGTGCTCGAACAGCCGGGCCCGGCCGTACTCGTCGTTGGGTTCGCCGTCCGCCTCGCCGAACTCGGAGAGCAGCCTGGCCAGGTGGCCCTCGCTGCCGGCCGCCGCGGCCTCGAACTCGGCGCCCAGCGCGCGGTGCAGCCGGCGCAGCGCGGCGGCCAGCGGCGCGTACGGCAGGCCCTCGGCGCCGACCTCCAGACAGCTGCCGAGCGTGGTGACCGCTCCCCCGTCGGAGGCCCGCTGCAGGAACTCCTCCAGCAGCCGGGTCTTGCCGATGCCGGCCTCGCCGCCGATCAGTACGGCCTGCGGGCTGCCGGTGCCCGCCCGGCGCAGCGCGTCGGTCAGTTCGGTGATCTCGCTGCCGCGGCCGACGAAGACGGGACTCACCGATATCTGCTGCATGGAGGCGAGCATGCCATAGCCGGAGCCGCCGGTGAGAGGGGTTATCTCCGCCGGCGAACGCCCGGAGGGGGAGGCGCTCACCCGCGGCGCCTCCCCCTCCGGAACTCCATCGGCACCGTCGCGGTGCCGCACCGTCAGCATTCCGGCTGACGCACGGGGCGCCGCTGGAAGCGGGCGGCCACCGGGCGGCGGCGCAGGCGGGCGGCCTGCTTGGCCTCGCGGACCAGACGCTCGTGCTCGGCGCGGAGTTCGAGCTCGTGGGCCTGCTGCTGGATGAGCTGGTACTCGATCACTTCGGGTTCCCCCTCGGGTTTCACTTTCGTTTCCCTGACAAGTAAGAGCTTCCTCCCCCAGTGGGGGGTGCCACATCGGGAGCGTGCCCCATCTTCCGAAGGCCGGGTGCCTTAGATGGGGAGCCAAGAAAGGTTTAAGGCCCTGCCTCACCTAGATACATAGGCGAGACAGGGCCTTAGGCCTTACTTAGAGGGCCTTAGATGCCTTAGACGCCTTAGGAAGGCGGGCTTGACGGCCTAGGAACCCGATGCTTCTCAGGCGGGAGCCGCCCAGCTTCCCCAGGCTGTGCCTACTGGCCTTCCACGGCAAGCCGCTCCAGGATCAGGTCCTTGACCCGGGCCGCGTCCGCCTGGCCACGGGTGGCCTTCATGACCGCGCCGACCAGCGCGCCCACGGCCGCCACCTTGCCGTCGCGGATCTTGGCGGCGACCGCCTCGTTCTCGGCGATGGCCTGGTCCACGGCGGCGCCCAGCGCGGAGTCGTCCGAGACCACGGCCAGGCCGCGCTTCTCGACGACCTCGTCCGGCTCGCCCTCGCCGGCCAGCACGGCCTCGATGACCTGACGGGCCAGCTTGTCGTTCAGCTTGCCCTCGGCGACCAGCGCGGCGACCCGGGCGACCTGCGCCGGGGTGATCGGCTGCTCGCTCAGCTCGGTGCCGGTCTCGTTGGCCCGGCGGGCCAGCTCGCCCATCCACCACTTGCGGGCCTGGTCGGCGGGGGCGCCGGCCGCGATGGTCTCCTGGATCGGCTCGACCGCGCCGGCGTTGAGCACCGACTGCATGTCCTTGTCGGACAGGCCCCACTCGGCCTGCAGTCGGGCGCGACGCACCCGCGGCAGCTCCGGCAGCCCGGCCCGCAGCTCCTCGACCCACGCCCGGGCGGGGGCCACCGGCACCAGGTCCGGCTCGGGGAAGTAGCGGTAGTCCTCGGCGTTGTCCTTGATCCGGCCCGAGGTGGTGGAGCCGTCCTCCTCGTGGAAGTGACGGGTCTCCTGGACGATGGTGCCGCCGTCGGTCAGCACGGTGGCGTGCCGCTGGATCTCGAACCGGGCGGCCCGCTCCACGCTGCGCAGGGAGTTGACGTTCTTGGTCTCCGAGCGGGTGCCGAACTTCTCGGTGCCGTTCGGGCGCAGCGAGAGGTTGACGTCGCAGCGCATCTGGCCCTTGTCCATCCGGGCCTCGGAGACGCCCAGCGCCTTGATCAGCTCGCGCAGCTCGGCCACGTACGCCTTGGCGACCTCGGGGGCGCGCGCGCCGGCGCCGACGATCGGCTTGGTGACGATCTCGATCAGCGGGATGCCGGCCCGGTTGTAGTCGAGCAGCGAGTGGGTGGCGCCGTGGATGCGACCGGTGGCGCCGCCGACGTGGCTGGACTTGCCGGTGTCCTCCTCCATGTGGGCGCGCTCGATCTCCACGCGGAAGGTCGAGCCGTCCTCCAGCTGCACGTCGAGGTAGCCGTTGAAGGCGATCGGCTCGTCGTACTGCGAGGTCTGGAAGTTCTTGGGCATGTCCGGGTAGAAGTAGTTCTTCCGCGCGAACCGGCACCACTCGGCGATCTCGCAGTTCAGCGCCAGGCCGATCTTGACGGCCGACTCCACGCCCACCGCGTTGACCACCGGCAGCGAGCCCGGCAGGCCCAGGCAGGTCGGGCAGGTCTGGCTGTTCGGCTCGGCGCCCAGCTCGGTCGAGCAACCGCAGAACATCTTGGTCTTGGTACCCAGCTCGACATGGACCTCAAGGCCCATCACCGGGTCGTACGACGCGAGAGCGTCCTCGTAGGAGACCAGGTTCATGACGCTCACAGCGTCCCTTCTCACTTGAAGCTTGGGAGGTACGGGCCCGGCCCCGCGTCGCGCGGGGCCGGACTCCAGGGCGTGCCCTGCGGGTCCTTGCCGGGGCTGCCACAACCCGCAGGACACGCCCTGGGCGCTCAGCTCAGCTCAGCCCAGCAGCACGTCGTCGGAGGCGAGCTGACGCAGCTCGCGCACCAGCAGGGCCGTGCCGGTGATCAGCGCGGCGGCGCCGACCAGGGCGTTGACCAGCTTGAGGGTGTCGCTCTCCTCGCGGGCCTTGCGGACGTCCTTGGCGATGGAGACCGCACCGAACGCGCTGGTGCCGATGGACAGCCACAGGCCGGGCTTCGAATGCTTCCATCCCTTGATGGAGCTCGGGGCCTTCGCCTTTTCGATCTTGCTCACAGTGCCGGTACCTCCTCCAGCAGGGTGTGCCCCCACTTGTCGTTGAGAGCGGCCTCGACGGCGCCGCCCACGCGGTACAGGCGGTCGTCCGCCATCGCGGGAGCGATGATCTGCAGGCCGACCGGGAGATTGTCCTCCGGAGCCAGGCCGACCGGCAGCGACATGGCCGCGTTGCCCGCAAGGTTGGACGGAATCGTGCACAGGTCGGCCAGGTACATCGCCATCGGGTCGTCGGCGCGCTCGCCGATCGGGAAGGCGGTGGTCGGCGTGGTCGGCGAGACCAGCACGTCCACGCCGGCGAAGGCCGCGTCGAAGTCGCGCGAGATCAGCGTGCGGACCTTCTGGGCCGAGCCGTAGTACGCGTCGTAGTAGCCCGAGGAGAGGGCGTAGGTGCCCAGGATGATGCGGCGCTTGACCTCGTCGCCGAAGCCGGCCTCGCGGGTCAGCGCGGTGACCTCCTCGGCCGAGCGCGAGCCGTCGTCGCCGACCCGCAGGCCGTAGCGCATGGCGTCGAAGCGGGCCAGGTTGGAGGAGCACTCCGACGGCGCGATCAGGTAGTACGCCGGCAGCGCCAGGGTGAAGGACGGGCAGGACACCTCGACGACCTCGGCGCCCAGCTCGCGCAGCAGCTCCACCGACTCGTTGAAGCGCTGCATCACGCCGGTCTGGTAGCCCTCGCCGGCGAACTCCTTGACGACGCCGATCCGCATGCCGCGGATGTCGCGCATCTTCGCGGCCTCGACCACGGCCGGGACGGGCGCGTCGATCGAGGTGGAGTCCAGCGGGTCGTGCCCGGCGATGGCCTCGTGCAGCAGCGCCGCGTCCAGCACCGTACGGGCGCAGGGGCCGCCCTGGTCCAGGCTGCTGGAGAACGCGACCAGGCCGTAGCGGGACACCGAGCCGTAGGTCGGCTTGACGCCGACGGTGCCGGTGACGGCGCCGGGCTGGCGGATCGAGCCGCCGGTGTCGGTGCCGATCGCCAGCGGGGCCTCGAAGGCGGCCAGCGCGGCGGCCGAACCGCCGCCGGAGCCGCCGGGGATGCGGGTGAGGTCCCACGGGTTGCCGGTCGGGCCGTAGGCGGAGTTCTCGGTGGAGGAGCCCATCGCGAACTCGTCCATGTTGGTCTTGCCGAGGATGACGACGCCGGCGTCCTTGAGACGGGTCGTCAGGGTGGCGTCGTAGGGCGGGATCCAGCCCTCGAGCATCTTGGACCCGCAGGTGGTCGGGATGCCCTTGGTGGTGAAGACGTCCTTCAGCGCGAGCGGGACGCCGGCCAGCGGGCCCAGCTCCTCGCCCTTGGCGCGCTTGTCGTCGACGGCCTTGGCGGCGGCCAGCGCGCCCTCGGTGTCGACGTGCAGGAAGGCGTTGACCTTCTTGTCGACGGCCCCGATGCGGTCCAGGTGCGCCTGGGCGACCTCGACGGCGGAGACCTCGCCCTTGGCGATGGCGCCCGCGGTCTCAGCGGCGGTGAAACGGATCAGCTCGGTCATATCGGTCAGTCCTCCCCGAGGATCTGCGGCACACGGAAACGCTGCTCCTCGGCGGCGGGGGCGCCGGACAGCGCCTGCTCCGGGGTGAGCGACGGCCGCACCTCGTCCGCGCGCATGACGTTGGTCAGCGGCAGCGGGTGGGAGGTCGGCGGGACGTCCTGTCCGGCGACCTCGGAAACGCGGGCGACCGCGCCGATGATCACGTCGAGCTGCTCGGCGAAGTGGTCCAGCTCTTCGGGCTTCAGCTCAAGACGCGACAGCCGGGCGAGGTGGGCGACCTCCTCGCGCGTGATGCCAGGCATGCAGCGATCCTCAGGGTGAGTTCTGGTGAGGCCCGGCGGAGCCTGCGGCGCCGCCGGGCCCGGGCAGGAGCAGCCGGTTCGGCGCTCCGTCCTCGTGGTCTTTGGACCCCATCCTATGGGGCCCGGCCCGGCCACCGGCCAACGAGTAGAGGTACGGCCCCGTTACCGCGATCCGCGGGTGCCGGTCACTGGGGCCTGGTGCGGGCCCAGCCCTGGGCGCCCGGCGCCTGGAAGCCGATCTGCGCGGCCGGCATCGCCGGGCCGCGCTGGACGCCCTGGACGGCGGGCGGCAGCACCGGCGGGAGGGTCGGTGGCAGCACCGGCAGCACCGGTGGCAGCGCGGCGGGCTGGACGGCCGGCTTGACCGCGGCGGGCCGGTCCACCGGCTTGATGATCGACGGGAGCTGCGAGGCGGGGCCGAAGCGCTCCACCGTCGGGGCGCCGGTGGTGCGGTGCACCCGCAGCCAGGCGGTGGCCTGCTCGGCGGGCAGCGCGGCCGACACCAGCCAGCCCTGGACGGCGTCCACGCCCATGCAGTGCAGCCGCTCCCAGGTCTCGTCGTCCTCGACACCCTCGGCGACGACGGTCAGACCGAGCGAGTGGGCCAGCTCCACCGAGCAGCGGACCACCGCCGCGTCGTGGTCGTCGATGACCATCCGGGAGACGAAGGAGCGGTCGATCTTCAGCTCGCCGACCGGCAGGCTGCGCAGCCGCACCAGCGAGGAGTGGCCGGTGCCGAAGTCGTCCAGGGACATCCCGACGCCGTAGCCGCGCAGCTCCGCCAGGGTGTCGGCGGCGCGCCGGGAGTCGTCCAGCAGCAGCCGCTCGGTGATCTCCAGCTGGAGCGCGTGGGCCGGCACCTGGTGGCGGACCAGGTGCCCGGCGACGCGCTGGGCGAAGCCGGGGTTGAGCACGTCGCGCGGCGAGACGTTGACCGCGACCTGCACCTGGAGGCCCAGGTCGCGCCAGTAGGCGAGCTGGCCGACGGCCGCCTCCAGCACGTAGTCGGTGAGCCGGGGCATCAGGCCGCTGGACTCGGCGAGCCCGACGAACTCGTCCGGGGAGACGTTCCCCTGCCCGGGCCGCTCCCAGCGCAGCAGCGCCTCCAGGCCGACCACCCGGCCGTCGAAGGCCACCTTCGGCTGGTAGTGCAGCTGAACCTCACCGGTCTCCAGGGCCCGGCGGAGGTCCCCGAGCAGGCCGATCCGGTACGGGGTGTCGGCGTCCTGGGTCTCGTCGTACTGGGCCACCCCGCTGCACTCGCGCTGGGCGTGGCCCATCGCCACGTCGGCCCGGCGCAGCAGTGACTCGGCGTCCTGGGCGCCCTGCGGGTAGACGCAGACGCCGGCGCTGGCCTCCAGCACCAGCAGCAGCCCGTCCAGCCGGATCGGCGCGGCGAGTTCGGCGATCAGCGCCTTGGCGACGCGCTCCAGGCTGTCCGGGCAGTTGATCCCGGGCAGCAGGACGGCGAACTCGTCGCCGCCCATCCGTGCCACCATCGGGCGGCCGCGCCGGTAGTGCCGGGGCAGGCCGGCGAAGACGTCGTCGATGGACTCCCGGGTGGCGCTGCCGGCCGGTCCGCCGGAGCGCAGCGCCCGATGGAGTCGGCGGGCGATGTGAACCAGAAGGCGGTCACCGGCCGTATGACCAAGTGTGTCGTTCAACGATCGGAAGCGGTCGAGGTCAAGCAGGATGAGACCGACGCTGTAGCCTTCCTCGCGCTCGACGATCGCCTCCTGGGCGGCCAGCAGTAAGGCCTGACGGTTGGGCAGATCCGTCAGGGGGTCGGTCAGCTGGTCGCGGGCGCGGTCGCGGGCGATCCGCCAGGCCGCCACCAGGACGGCCAGCGGGACCGCGAACAGCGGCAGCAGTTCGGGTTCGTACCGGTAGACCAGGACGGCCAGCGGGATGAGCGGCGCGGCTCCGGCCAGCAGCACGCCGAGCAGCAGGACCGCACCCGCCACCCCCTGCGGCGGGCGTGTGGGCGCGCCGCCGGTCGTACGATCCATAAGCCCTGTCCTCCGTCGGGCCCGCCCCGTCAGGCCGCCTTACGGTGAGGCACCGTGCTGGTACCGACAGCTGCCGGGCATGGAGCGACCCCGAGGAGCACCGGCTCAGCCGGTGCCCCCACCCCTGCTGACACTCTGTTGCGCTCCAGGGTATGCCGGGGTCCACCCGGTGGGCAGACTTTCGGACAACCGGAAACGCGCCACCGCGCCCGGGTGTCACACAGTGACACAATGCCCGCTTTCACTGGACGACACCCGGTGACGTTGCATCAGGACGATAACAACACGGATCGGGCCACCGGCCGCTCGGGTCCGCTCCGGATCAGCCCTCGGCGGGGGCCTCGACGGGCTCGGCGGCCGGCTCCGGCTCCGGAAGTCCCAGGTGGGCGCGGGCGGCCGACGGTCCGTCGGCGAGCAGGACGGCGAAGCCCGCGTCGTCCAGCACCGGCAGTCCGAGCTGGACGGCCTTGTCGTACTTCGATCCAGGGTTGTCACCGGCGACCACAAAATCGGTCTTCTTCGAAACCGAACCGGTCACCTTCGCTCCGCGCGAGGTCAGCGCCTCCTTGGCACCGTCCCGGGTGTGGCCGGCCAGCGTCCCGGTCACCACCACCGTCAGCCCCTCCAGCGGGCGCTCCGCCGCCTCCTCGTCCGCGAACTCCTCGACGAAGCGCACGCCCGCGGCACGCCACTTCTCCAGGATCTCCCGGTGCCACTCCTCCTCGAACCACTCCTTGATCGAGCGGGCGATCGTCGGTCCGACGCCCTCGACCGCGGCCAACTCCTCCTCGGTGGCCGAGAAGACCCGGTCCAGGTCACGGAACTCCCGCGCCAGCTCCTGCGCCGCGACCGGGCCGACGTGCCGGATCGACAGGCCGTTCAGGAAGCGCCAGAGCGGACGCTCCTTCGCCCCCTCCAGGTTGTCCAGCAGGGTCTGCAGCGACTTCTTGGGCTCGCCCTTGGTGGTCGCGAAGAAGAAGACCTCCTTCTCCTTGCCCGTCTTGTCGTCCAGCTTGGGCATGCCGGTCTTCTGGTCGCGCACCAGCACCTTGATCGGCAGCAGCTGCTCATCGGTCAGCCCGAAGACGTCGCCCTCGTTGCGCACCGGCGCCTCGGCCGGCTCCAGCGGCTGGGTCAGCGCGGTGGCCGCCACGTAGCCGAGCCCCTCGACGTCCAGGCACTGCCGCCCGCCGAGGAAGGCGATCCGCTCCCGGATCTGGGCCGGGCAGTGCTGGGCGTTGGGGCAGCGCAGGTCGATGTCCCCCTCGGACATCGGGCGCAGCACGGCGGCGCACTCCGGGCAGTGCGAGGGCATCACGAAGGCCTGCTCGGTGCCGTCCCGCAGGTCGTAGACCGGCCCGAGGATCTCCGGGATCACGTCGCCGGCCTTGCGCAGCACGACGGTGTCGCCCAGCAGGACGTCCTTGGCCTTGACGATCTCCTGGTTGTGCAGCGTCGCGTACTGCACCATCGAGCCGGCCACCTTCACCGGCTCGGCCAGCACCGCGTACGGGGTGGCCCGGCCGGTTCGGCCGATTCCGACCTTGATCTCGGCGAGCTTGCCGGTGACCTCCTCCGGCGGGTACTTCCAGGCGATCGCCCAGCGCGGGGACTTGGAGGTGGCGCCGAGCCGGCCCTGCAGGGCGATCTCGTCCACCTTCACCACGACGCCGTCGATCTCGTGCTCGACCGAGTGCCGCTGCTCGCCGAAGTGCTTGATGAAGGCCCGGACCTCGGCCAGCGTGCCGACCACCTCGTTGTGCCGGGCGGTGGGCAGCCCCCAGTCGTGCAGCAGCCGGTAGGCGTGCGACTGGTTGTCGATGTCGAAGCCGACCCGGGCGCCGATGCCGTGCACCACCATGTGCAGCGGGCGGGAGGCGGTGACGTGCGGGTCCTTCTGGCGCAGCGAACCGGCGGCGGCGTTGCGGGGGTTCATGAACAGCCGGATCATCGCCCGGGGCCGCCGGCCCTCCTTGGCGCGCTCCTCGTTCTCCTGCCGGCGGCGCTCGTTCTCCGCCGCGAAGGAGGCGTTGAGCGCGTCGAACTCCTCGGTCGGGAAGTAGACCTCGCCGCGGATCTCCACCAGCTCCGGGACGTTCTCGCCCTTGAGCTGGTGCGGGATCTCCCTGATGGTGCGGACGTTGGCGGTGATGTCCTCGCCGACCCGGCCGTCGCCGCGGGTCGCCGCCTGCACCAACTGGCCGTTCTCGTAGGTGAGGTTGACGGCCAGGCCGTCCACCTTGAGCTCGCACAGGTAGTGGTACTCGATGCCGTCCAGCTCGGTGGCGACCCGGTCCGCCCAAGCGGCCAACTCCTCGTCGTCCATCGCGTTGTCCAGGCTGAGCAGCCGCTCGCGGTGCTCGACCTCGGCGAACAGCGCGGTGGCGGCTCCGCCGACCCGCTGGGACGGCGAGTCCGGCGTCACCAGGGCCGGGTGCTCGGCCTCCAGCGACTCCAGCTCGCGCATCAGCGCGTCGAACTCGGCGTCGCTGACGACCGGAGCGTCCTGCTCGTAGTACCGGGCGCGGTGGTCGGTGATCTCCTTCGCCAGCTCGGCGTGCCGCCGGCGCACCTCCGCCGGGACGTCCTCCCAGCCCTCGACAGCCGTCACCGCAAGCCCTCCTACGTTCTCATTCCGGGTTGTCCACCAGGCTCTGCGCCGCCCGTGCCGCGAGCGACAGCGCCCTGCGCGCGTACGCCGGGGAGGCCCCGGCCAGACCGCAGGTCGGCGTCACCAGAACACGACGGCCCAGCAGCTCCGGAGCGAACCCGAGCCTGCGCCACAAGGTCCTGACCCCCTGGACACTACCGGCCGGGTCGGACACCGCCTGGTCAGTGGCGGGGACGACACCAGCGAGGATCGCCGTGCCGCCCTCCACCGCCTCGCCCAGATCGTCGTCCTGGCGCTCGGTGAGGAGGGAGAAGTCCAGCGAGATCCCGGCGACCCCGGCCCGGCGCAGCAGCGGGACCGGGACGTCCGGGGCGCAGGAGTGCACGACCACGGGGACGTCCAGGCTCGTGATCACCTGCCGCAGCACCTCCTCGGCGACCTGCCGGTCCACCGCGCGCAGCCGCTGGAAGCCGCTGGCGGTCTTCACCGACCCGGCCAGCACGGCGGGCAGCGAGGGCTCGTCCAGCTGCAGGACCGGCTGCGCGCCCGGGACGCGCTTGCGGACCTCGGCGAGGTGGCGGCGCAGGCCCTCGGTGAGCGAGCCGGCGATGTCCCGGCAGGCGCCCCGGTCGGCGAGCGCCTTCTCGCCGTGCTTGAGCTCGATGGCCGCCGCCAGCGTCCACGGGCCGACGGCCTGGACCTTGAGCGCGCCCTGGTGGCCCTGGGTGAACTCCTCCAGCGCGTCCAGGTCCTCGCCGAGCCAGGAGTGGGCCCGCCGGGTGTCCCGGCCGGGGCGGTCGGTGAACCGCCAGCCGCTGGGCTCGGTCTGCGCGAACAGCTCGACCAGCAGGCCGGCGCCGCGGCCGATCATGTCGGCGCCCGGGCCGCGCGCGGGCAGCTCGGGCAGGAACGGCAGGTGCTCCAGCGCACCGGTGGCGGTCTTGGCGGCCTCCCGGGCGTCGGTGCCGGGCAGCGAGCCGACGCCGGTGGCGGCTCCGCGCAGGTCGGGGAAGGGGTGTCCGGTACTCACCCGCCCGAGCCTACTCATGCGGACGGCCCCGGTGCCGAGCGCGGGGCTCGGCAGCGGGGCCGTCGGCTGGGGAGCGGGGTCAGTACGCCTGGTAGCCGAACTCGTCGACCACGAGGTGCAGCGGGGCGTCGCTCGCGTTGTAGAGCGAGACCTTGCCGTCCTTGACCGGGACGACCACCTGGTTCGGGATGGTCTGTCCGGGCAGGAAGTTCAGGTTCGACACGTCCGGAAGGGCGTCACCGTGCGGGTAGACCGTCAGGTGGCCCTGGGCTCCCGGCTCGGTGACGGTCACGTTCAGGGTCACCGACGTGACGTTCGGGAGATCGCCGACCGGGATGTCCAGGGTGCCCCGGGCCGGGACGGTGCCCGCCGGACGGTCGCCGGACTCCCAGTAGGTGTGCTCACGGGTGTCGACGACCCGGATCGGGCCGACCGGGCGGTAGGTGACCTTGCCCTCGGTGGCGTAGTAGCCGGCGAGGTCGGCGAGCACGTGCACGGTGCCGGGGGAGGCGTTGTAGAACAACACCTTGCCGTCCTTCACCGGCACCGTCACCAGGTTCGGAATCGTCTGCCCGGCCGTCCAGTTCAGGTTGGAGACGCTCGGCAGGTCGTCACCGTGCGGGAACACGGTCAGGTGCCCGTCCTGCTGCGGCTCGGTCACCGTCACGTTCATCGTCACCGCCGTCACACCAGTGGCCGGAACACCGGCCACGCCGGCCACCGGCACCTCGATGGTGCCCCACGCCGGAACCGGCAGCGCCTTGGGGACGCCGATCGGCTGACGGGTGTCCAGCAGACGCGTCGGACCCTGCGCGTGGAACAGCGAGCCCTTGGGGCTGTAGTAGCCGGCGAGGTCGGCGAGCACGTGCGCGGTGCCGCCGGAGGCGTTGTAGAACGACACCTTGCCGTCCTTCACCGGCACCGTCACCAGGTTCGGAATCGTCTGCCCGGCCGTCCAGTTCAGGTTGGAGGCGGTCGGCAGGTCGTCACCGTGCGGGAAGACCGTCAGGTGCCCGTCCTGCTGCGGCTCGGTCACCGTCACGTTCATCGTCACCGCCGTCACACCGGTGGCCGGAACACCGGCCACACCGGTCACCGGCAGGTCGACGGTGCCCCACGCCGGAACCGGCAGCGCCTTGGGGACGCCGATCGGCTGACGGGTGTCCAGCAGACGCGTCGGGCCGGCCGGGGTGAAGGCGCTGCCGAAGTCCATGTCCTCCTGCGCGCCGCGGTCGCGGATGCCGCTGCCCGTGCCGGTGTTGGGCACCGTCGGGGCGTCGACCGGGGCGTAGCCGCCGCGGTCGACCGGCAGCATGCCCGGAGCGTTCTCGTCGGCCGAGTCGATCCGGTGGTCGACCGGCGCGTCCGGGCCCTTCGGCACGTAGGTCAGGTCGACGAAGTCGTGCGAGCCCTGGCCGGTGTTCGCGGTGAACTGGTTCTGGGTGGTGAAGCCGGCACCGGCCCAGCTGTAGGCGGCGCCGCCGCTGCGCGGGTCGATCAGGTTGTAGTCGACCTTGGTGCCCGCGGTGGAGTTGGCCGCGACGCTGATCCCGGTGGCGTTGGCCGGGGTGGCGCAGGCCGCGTTCTGGTTCGCCGCGGTGTTCACCACGTTGTTCTCGACCACCGCGCCGGTCGACGCGCCGTCCAGCACGATCCCGGCGAAGCAGGGCGAGTAGACGGTGTTGGCCACCACGACGGTGTTGGGGGCGTCCTTGACCAGGATGCCGGTCATGTTGTCGACGCTGTTGGGCTGGACCAGGTTGGTGGTCAGGACGGTCCCGGTGGAACCGCCGTCGACCTGGAGCAGCGGGCCGGGCGCGTAGGCGAAGGCGCCGCGGGCCCAGGTCACCTTGTCGGAGGCGTTGGTGATCTTGACACCCCCGCCCACGGCGTAGACGTTGGTGAACGAGACGTCGTGCCCGCCGTCGACGATCACGGACGGCCGCTGGTAGCTGTGCAGCGACAGGTTCTCGAACCGGAGGTGGTCGGCGCCCTTCACCACGAAGACGCTGTCCGGGTAGTTCGGCGCACCCCCGCTGATGTAGGCCGGGCTGCCCGGACTGTACGGCTGGGCCGGCCCGCGGAAGGTGATCGGCGCGTCGGCGGTGCCGGAGTGGGTCAGGGTCACCGCGGAGCCGTTGTAGCCGCCCGCGGCGATGTCGACCGTCTGCCCGGGCTGCACGACCGCCGCCGCGGCGGCGACGGTGCAGAACGGCGCGGCCGAGGTGCCGGTGCCGCTGTCGGTGCAGTTGGCACCCGCGGCGTTGTTGACGTAGAGCGTGCTGCCCGCCGCGGCCGCGCCGCTCGCACCGACGACCGGCAGACCGATCGTCCCGACGAGCAGCGCGCCGACGGTCAGCGCGGTACGAGTTCTGGAAATAGGAGCCCCCCAGGGCGACTTCGAAGCGTGGACGACGCTTTCCGGCCCCCCGCGGTCCGACCATGATCAGGCGGAGGGCGGAGCGGATCATCGCATGCCCGAGGGGATCTGGCCAACGCGAATTCCACCGGCCTCGGGACCGTCGGCCCCGGGGGGGGTGACTACCGCCCGGGGCGGACGCTGATGTCGGTGATCTCGGCGTCCCGGGAGGCGTCCAGGGCGGCGAGGACGGCCCGGGCGACGGACTCCGGCTCGATCCAGCGGCCGGCGTCGTACTCCTTGCCCTCCTGCTGGTGCACCTTGGCCTGCATCGCGGTGGCGGTGCGGCCCGGATAGACCGAGGTGACCCGCACGCCGCTCGGGTGCTCCTCCTGGCGCAGCGCGTCGGCCAGCGCCTTCAGGCCGTGCTTGCTGGCCGCGTAGGCCGACCACTCGGCGTGGGCGGTGAGGCCGGCGCCGGAGTTGACGAACACCACGTGGCCCTTGGCCAGGCGCAGCGAGGGCAGCAGCAGCCGGGTCAGCTCGGCGGGGGCGACCAGGTTGACGTTCAGGGTGTCCTGCCAGGCCTTCACCGGCAGGTCTCCCACGGTGCCCAGCTCCACCATGCCGGCGACGTGCAGCAGCGAGTCCAGCTCGATGGGCAGCGCCTGGTGCCCGAAGGCCCAGGACAGCTTGCCCGGGTCGCCGAGGTCCCCGACCAGGGTGCGGGCCCCCGGGAAGCGGTCGCGCAGTTCGCCGGCCCGTCGGGCGTCCCGGGCGAGCAGCCAGAGCTCGTCCCCGCGCTCGGCGAGCTTCTCGGCCAGGACGGCGCCGATGCCGGAGCCGGCGCCGGTGATCAGATGTGCAGCCATGGGCCCGATCCTCTCAGGCCTTGAGCTGGGCGAACACCTCGGCGGGCGTGTCCGCGAAGGTGACCAGCTCGGTGAGCGGCTTCGGCAGGAAGCCCTCGGCGTCCATCCGCTCCAGCTGGGTGCGCAGGCCCGCGTAGAAGCCCTCGGTGTCCAGCACGACGACCGGCTTCTCGAAGAGCCCGTGCTTCTTGAGCTCCAGCACCTCGGTGACCTCGTCCATCGTGCCCAGCCCGCCGACCAGCACCACGATCGCGTCCGCCCGGTTCGCCAACTCCCGCTTGCGCTCGGCGAGATCGGCCGTCCACACCAGCTCGTCCGCTCCGGCGTAGGCCTTGTGCCGCAGCATCTCCACCATCACCCCGACGAGCCCGCCGCCGGCCGCCTTCACCTCGTCGGCGAGCAGCCCCATCAGGCCGGCGTCGGAGCCGCCCCACACCAGGGTGTGGCCGCCCTCCCCGAGCAGCCGGGCGAATTCGGCGGCGGGGGCGGAGTAGCGGTCGTCGAGCGAGTACGCGGAGCAGAAGACGCAGATATTCATGATGCCGTCTGGTCTATCACGCCCGGCCGCCCCCGCTCACCGGCTTAACCTCCAGGGCCCGGCCGCGCGGTGCGGCCGGGCCCCGGGTCCGGTCACGACTCCGGTCACGGGACCGGTCACGGGTGCTGGAACTGCACCTCCGGGTTCGCGGCCGAGGGACCGTCCAGCAGAGGCTGGTGGACGCCCTTGAGGGTCTGGTCGAAGAACGCCCCGACGTACTCCCGGGTCAGCTGCATCCCGCGCTGCGGCGAGGTGGTCGTCCCGGGAGGGGACGGCAGGCCGGCCGCGGCGGCCAGGACCGGGACGTCCGTGAAGCTGGAGTGGTTCTCGCCCGCGACGGCCAGCCAGGGCTTGTAGCCGTCCCAGCCCGCCCAGGTCTCGCCCCAGGACTTGTCCTCGCCGCCGACGGCGTGGTCGCTCTGCTTGCCGAGCAGGAGGAACGAGCGTCCCTCCAGCTTGTCGGTCGGAATCGGCGGGTAGAACGTTCCGTCCATGTTCACCCCGGCCAGGATCCGCCGGTCGTCGGCCATCGCGTTCAGCGTGGAAGCCCCGCCGATCGAGTGCCCGGCCATGCCGATGCGGTCGCGGTCGATCAGGTGGGCCAGGCGCCAGGCCGGGTGCTGCCCGGTCAACCGGTCCAGGACGAAGGACACGTCCTTCGCCCGGCTGTCCGGCAGCGAGTCCGGCGCGCCGGTGTCGCACAGCGCGCAGCCCGGGGTGCTGCCGTCGGCGAGCGTCTCGCCGGAGTCCTCGTAGGTGTGGCCGACCAGGGCCACCACGTAGCCGCGGCTGGCCAGTTCGGTCGCCAGGCCGGTCAGCGTGGCGCGGGGGTTCTCGAAGCCGGGCGAGAGCACCACCAGCGGGAACTTCCCGCCGACGGCCTTCGCCCCGGTGGAGGCGTGGGTGTCGACGCCCACGACGTCCTGCGGCCGAAGCCCGGTCCCGGCCGGGACCCTGGTCGCCACGAAGCCCTGCGCCTCGCCGAGGGTCATGTACGGAGCGGGCTTCCCGGTGCCCTGCCGGGCCGGGTAGAACATCGACACCGCCAGCTGCCGCGGCCCGGCCGAGGGCACCCAGGGGTCGGTGCGGCTCTGATCGGTGAGGTGCAGCACCTCCTCCCCAGCCGCGTACCGCCCGGTCGGGGAGGGCAGCTCGGCGTGGAAGGCGGCGGGGGCGCTGGAGACGGCCGCGGCGGCGGCCACCGTGGGCGAGGGTGAGGCCATGGCAACCCCGGCCAGCGGAAGGGGCAGGGCGAGTGCGAGGGCGGCGACGGCCGCGACACGACGGATTCGGTTCATGCCCCCGACGGTAGGTCCGGGCCCCGAACCCCCGAATCAGCCCGCCGAATGCCCTCTCCGGCCCCCGTCATCCGCCCGGTTCAGCCCCGTCATCCCTCCGGATGACACCCACCATGGCCCCCTCAGGCCCACACCGCCGGGCGTTCGGTGGTGGTGGACGGCCTCAGGTGTGCTCGACCAACGGCCTGGTCACCGGGACCACCGTGAGGAGTCCTTCGAGGCCCTTGAAGTCGTCCGGATTGGTGGTGAACAGAGGCAGGTCCTCGGCGATCGCGATCGCCGCGATCATCAGGTCGGCCACCCGGCGCCTCGGCTTGCGCCCTGATCCGACCACCGCCGCACAGGCCCGCCCATAGATCCGGGCCGCCTCGGCGTCGAAGGGAATGGGGTCGAACTCGTGCTCGGCCCGCTGGAGCACATCGAGGCGCCGGGCCCGGCCGTGGCCTGCTGGTCAGCGCGGAAGGCGTCCAGGGAGATGTCCGGAGCGCTTCGCGACATGGCGGCGAACTCGGCCCGGGACACGAACCGTCGACGCCGCCGGAGCGGGATCAGCTCACCGATCCGGTGGCCGTCCCTGGTCACCGTGAAGGACTGACCGGCTTGGACGGCGTCCATGATCTCCTCGGGCCTGCTGCGCAGGTCCCGCTGGCTGATCTCGGGTTGCACTGACATGCCTCCGGCGTAGGGGGCGGCATGTCGGTGCGGCGCGGCGTTCGAACCGATCCGGTCAGCTCCCGACGACGCCGACGGCAGGGCGTTCGGTGGTGGCGATGGTGGCGGAGCCGATGACGCGGGTGCCGTCGTAGAGGACGACGGCCTGGCCGGGGGCGATGCCGCGGGCCGGGGTGTCGAGGCGGACGTGGAGGGTGTCGTCGGCCATGGCGGCGGTGACGGGCACCTCCTCGCCGTGGGCGCGGAGCTGGGCGGTGTAGCGGCCCTCGGTCAGGGGCTCGGTGCCGCACCAGCGGGGGCGGATGGCGGTCAGGGCGGTGACGTCCAGGCCCTCGACGGGGCCGACGGTGACGGTGTTGTTCACCGGCGAGATGTCGAGGACGTAGCGGGGCTTGCCGTCGGCGGCCGGGCGGCCGATCCGCAGGCCCTTGCGCTGGCCGATGGTGAAGCCGTAGGCGCCATCGTGCTCGCCGAGCTTGGTGCCGTCGGCGTCGAGGATGTCGCCGGTGGCGGTGCCGAGGTGCTTGGCCAGGAAGCCCTGGGTGTCGCCGTCGGCGATGAAGCAGATGTCGTGGCTGTCGGGCTTCTTGGCGACGGCCAGGCCGCGGCGCTCGGCCTCCTCGCGGATCTGCTCCTTGGTGGTGTCACCGAGTGGGAAGAGCGAGTGGGCGAGCTGGTCGGAGTCCAGCACGCCGAGGACGTAGGACTGGTCCTTGGCGGCGTCCACGGCGCGGTGCAGCTCGCGCTCGCCGGTGGGCAGGTCGACGATGCGGGCGTAGTGGCCGGTGCAGACGGCGTCGAAGCCGAGCGCGATCGCCTTGTCCAGCAGCGCGGCGAACTTGATCTTCTCGTTGCAGCGCAGGCACGGGTTCGGGGTCCGCCCGGCCGCGTACTCGGCGACGAAGTCGTCGATGACGTCCTCGCGGAAGCGCTCGGCGAGGTCCCAGACGTAGAAGGGGATGCCGATCACGTCGGCGGCCCGCCAGGCGTCCCGGGAGTCCTCGATGGTGCAGCAGCCGCGCGCGCCGGTCCGGAAGGACTGCGGGTTGGCGGACAGCGCCAGGTGGACGCCGGTCACCTCGTGGCCGGCTTCGACGGCGCGGGCGGCGGCGACGGCGGAGTCGACTCCGCCGGACATCGCCGCGAGCACGCGCAGGCGGCCGGTGGACGGAGTGGTCGGGGCACCCGGGAAGTCAGTCATGATGGCAACAAGGGTACGGGGTGGCCCGGCTGTTCCCGGAAGCCGAGACGAACCGGGGGAAGCCGGGGCGGCCAGGGCAGGCCGAGGGAGCCCGTCGGAGGCCGCGGGAGCCCGAGGTCAGCGCCGTACGGACGCCAGGCCCGCGTTGCGGGCCCGCTGCACCGCCGGGCCGATGGCCGCCACCAGCGCCGTGACGTCCTCGGGCACCGAGGTGTGCCCGAGCGAGAACCGCAGCGAGGCGCGGGCCAGCAGCGGGTCGACGCCCATCGCGAGCAGCACGTGACTGGGCTGCGGCACCCCGGCCGAGCAGGCCGAGCCCGTGGAGCATTCGATGCCCTGGGCGTCCAGCAGCATCAGCAGCGCGTCGCCCTCGCAGCCGGGGAAGGAGAAGTGGGCGTTGGCGGGCAGCCGGCCCTCGCCGGCCGGGTCGCCGTTGAGCACCGCGTCCGGGACGGCGGCCAGCACCCCGGCGACCAGGTCGTCGCGCAGCGCGCCGAGCGTCACCGCGTACTCCTCCCGCCGTTCCACGGCGAGCGCCGCGGCGGCCGCGAAGCCGGCGGCGGCGGGGGCGTCCAGGGTGCCGGAGCGTACGTCGCGCTCCTGGCCGCCGCCGTGCAGCAGCGGTACGGGCGCGGCGCCGCGGGAGAGCAGCAGCGCGCCGATGCCGAACGGGCCGCCGATCTTGTGCCCGGTGACGGTGAGCGCGGTGAGGCCCGACCCGGCGAAGGACACCGGGACCTGACCCAGCGCCTGCACCGCGTCGGCGTGCATCGGGATGCCGTACTCGGCGGCCACGGCGGCGAGTTCGCGCACCGGCTGGACGGTGCCGACCTCGTTGTTGGCCCACATCACGGTGACCAGGGCGACGGAGGAGGGGTCGCGTTCGATCGAGGAGCGCAGCGCCTCGGGGTGGACCCGGCCCAGCGGGTCCACCGGCAGGTACTCGACCTCGGCGCCCTCGTGCTCGGAGAGCCAGTGCACCGCGTCCAGCACCGCGTGGTGCTCGACCGGGCTGCACAGCACCCGGGTGCGGGCCGGATCGGCGTCCCGGCGGGCCCAGTACAGGCCCTTGACCGCCAGGTTGTCGGACTCGGTGCCACCGCCGGTGAACACGATCTCGCTGGGGCGGGCGCCCAGCGAATCGGCCAGCGACTCGCGGGCCTCCTCGACCACCCGGCGGGCCCGGCGGCCGGCCGCGTGCAGGGCCGAGGCGTTGCCGACCACCCCCAGGTGCGCCGTCATCGCGGCGATCGCCTCGGGCAGCATCGGCGTGGTCGCCGCATGGTCCAGGTATGGCATAACGATGCGATTGTAGAGGGCCCGCCCGGGGACCCCTCCAGGTGCACACCGATCCGGCCACCGACCCGGCCACCGGGCCGCGACGGCCGGACGCCGGTGTCCGGCACCGGTTTGTACCACTGTGCCGGGCAGCGGTTAGCCTGACGAACACTTCTCAAGCCAGTTCAGGGGGGCACCATGTCGCAGTCGGTCGACCGCGCGCTGACCCTGCTCGGCTCGCTCGACGACGGACCGCTCTCGCTGGAGCAGGCCGCGAGCCGCCTCGGGGTGCACAAGTCCACCGCGCTGCGGCTGCTGCGGACCCTGGAGGAGCACGGTTTCGTCCGGCGCCAGCCCGACCTGCGCTACCAGGTCGGCGGGCGGGTGCTGTCGCTGGCCCACCGGGCACTGGAGGACTTCGACGTCCGGCAGGTGGCCGCGCCGTACCTGGCCGCGCTGAACGCCCGCTGCGGCTACACCGTCCAGCTGGCGGTGCTGCAGGACGGCGAGGTGCTCTACCTGGACGAGGTGGCCGGGCCGTCGGCCGCCCGGCCGCCGCGGATCGGCCGCCGCGCCCCGGTGACCGGGACAGCCGTCGGGCGGGTGCTGCTGGCCGGGCTGCCGGCGGACGGCGCCCGCGAAGAGGAACTGCCGCCCGAGCTGGCGGCGGTGCGCCGCCGAAGATCGGAAG
>NZ_MECK01000057.1 GCF_014596465.1 Streptomyces sp. CBMA123
CCCAGCCGGACGGTCCGAAGGGCGCGGCCGGCGGCGGCCCGGACCTCGGCCTGGTCGCCGGTGGCGCGCTGGTCGTCGTCCTCGCCGGTGGCGCCGTCTGGCAGGCGCGCCGCCGCCGCTCCTCCTAGGGAGTGTCCTGTGGACCTTTGCCGGGTCCGCGACGCCCTGCGCCGACGAGATCCACGAGACACTCCCCGCCCCCGTTCCCAGGACAGATCCGTGAGCAGCCCCACCCGTAGCACCCGCCCACCCGTCGGCCCGCGCCAACTGCACCCCGGGGCCTGGTGGTTGTGGGCGCTCGGGCTGGGCGCGGCGGCGACCCGCACCACCAACCCGGTGATCCTGCTGCTGCTCGCCGCGACCGCCGGGTACGTGGTCGCGGCGCGCCGCGGCGACGCGCCCTGGTCGCGTTCGTACGGGGCGTTCCTGCGGCTCGGCCTGCTGGTGCTCGGCATCCGGCTGGTCTTCGCGGTGCTGCTGGGCTCGCCGATCCCCGGCACCCATGTGCTGTTCACGCTGCCCGAACTCCCGCTGCCCGCCTGGGCGCAGGGGGTGCGGATCGGCGGGCGGGTGACGCTCGAAGGGCTGCTGTCGGCCCTGTACGACGGGCTGCGGCTGGCCACCCTGCTGGTCTGCGTCGGCGCCGCCAACTCCCTGGCCAGTCCGGCCCGGCTGCTGCGCGCCCTGCCGGGCGCGCTCTACGAGGCGGGGGTGGCTGTGGTGGTGGCGATGACCTTCGCGCCGAACCTGGTCGCCGACGTCCGCCGGCTGCGCGCCGCCCGGCGGCTGCGCGGCCGTACCGACCGGGGCATCGCGGCCGTACTGAGCGTCGGACTCCCCGTCCTGGAAGGCGCGTTGGAGCGGTCGATCGCCCTGGCGGCGGCGATGGACACCCGCGGCTTCGGCCGCACCGCCGACGTCCCGCGCCGACTGGCCCGGGCCACCGCCGCGCTCACCCTGGCCGGACTGCTCGGGGTCTGCCTGGCCGCGTACGGGCTGCTGACCGCCGGGGGCGCCGGCTGGGCGCTGCCGGTGCTGCTGCTCGGCCTGGCCGCGGCCTTCGCCGGACTGCTGCTCGGCAACCGGCGGTCCGTCAGATCACGCTACCGGCCGGACCCCTGGGCACTGCCGGAGTGGCTGACCGCCGGCTCCGGCGCGGCCGTGGCGGCCCTCGTCACCCACCTGGCCTCGCGGGATCCGGCCGCCTTCGCCCCCACCGTCGTCCCGCCGACCGTCCCCGCGCTGCCGCTGGCCGCCGTCCTGGCCGTACTCCTCGGCCTGGTACCGGCGTTCGCCGCCCCGACCCCGCCCCGGAGGGCCTCGTGATCACCTTCGAGCAGGTCTCCGTCCGGTACGCGGACGCCGCCGCACCCGTGCTCTCGAACCTCGACCTCACCGTCCCCGAGGGTGAACTCTGCCTGCTGGTGGGCCCGTCGGGCTCCGGCAAGTCCACCCTGCTGGGGACGGTCAGCGGCCTGGTGCCGCACTTCACCGGCGGGGTGCTGCACGGCCGGGTCACCGTCGGCGGCCGGGACACCCGCGAACACCGGCCTCGCGAACTCGCCGACCTGGTCGGCACGGTGGGCCAGGACCCGCTGGCGCACTTCGTCACCGACACCGTCGAGGACGAACTCGCCTACGGCATGGAGTCCCTGGGCCTGCCGGGCGACGTCATGCGGCGCCGGGTCGAGGAGACCCTCGACCTGCTCGGCCTCGCCGACCTGCGCGACCGCGCCCTCGGCTCGCTCTCCGGCGGCCAGCAGCAGCGCGTCGCCATCGGCTCGGTGCTCACCGTGCACCCGCGCGTACTCGTCCTGGACGAGCCCACCTCGGCGCTCGACCCGGGCGCGGCCGAGGAGGTGCTGGCCGTGCTGCAGCGGCTCGTGCACGACCTGGGCACCACCGTACTGATGGCCGAGCACCGGCTGGAGCGGGTCGTCCAGTACGCCGACCAGGTGCTGCTGCTGACCCCGGGCGAAGCACCCGTACTCGGCGAACCGGCCGAGGTGATGGCCCACTCCCCCGTGCACCCGCCGGTGGTCGGCCTCGGCCGACTCGCGGGCTGGCGGCCGCTGCCGCTGTCCGTCCGCGACGCCCGGCGCAAGGCTTCGTCGTTGCGTGCCGAGCTGGACGGGCGGGCGCCCGCCGCCGTCGGCGCCCCGAGCGGTGCCCCGATCGCCGCCACCGACCGCCTCGCCGTCCGGCGCGGCACGGTCCAGGCCCTGCGCGGGATCGACCTCACGCTGCGCCCCGGCGAGATCGCCGCCCTGATGGGCCGCAACGGCGCGGGCAAGTCCACCCTGCTCGGCAGCCTGGTCGGCCTGCACGCCCCCACCTCCGGCACCGTCACCGTCGGCGGCCGCGCCCCGCACCGCACCCGCCCGGCCGAACTGATCCGCCACGTCGGCCTCGTCCCCCAGGACCCGCGCGACCTGCTGTACGGCGAGAGCGTCACCGCCGAGTGCGCCGCCGCCGACGCGGACGCGGGCGCCGTCCCGGGCACCTGCCGCGCCCTGGTCGAACGGCTGCTGCCCGGCATCGCCGACACCACCCACCCCCGCGACCTCTCCGAGGGCCAGCGCCTCACCCTCGCCCTCGCCGTCGTCCTCACCGCCCGGCCCCCGCTGCTGCTCCTGGACGAGCCGACCCGCGGCCTGGACTACGCCGCCAAGGCCCGGCTGGTGCGGATCCTGCGCACGCTGGCGGCCGAGGGGCACGCCGTCCTGCTGGCCACCCACGACGTCGAGCTGGCTGCCGAACTCGCCCACCGCACCCTGATCCTGGCCGAGGGCGAGATCGTCGCGGACGGCCCCACGGCGTCGGTGGTGGTCTCCTCGCCCGCGTTCGCGCCCCAGGTGTCGAAGGTGCTGACGCCCGGGCCGTGGCTCACCGTCCAGCAGGTCGCGGAGGCGCTGAGCGCATGAACAGCCGTCCCGTCCCGCTCGGCCGCCGCTCCGCCGCCGCCCTGCTGCTGGTCTCCCTCGTCGGCGTGACGGCCTTCGGCTGGCCGCTGCTCGCCTCCACCGGGTCCGCGCTGGTCGGCCACTCCGCCGACGCGCCCTGGCTGTTCGCGCTGCTGCTGCCGCTGCTGCTGGCCGTCGTCATCGCCCAGATCTCCGAAGGCCGTTCGGCGGGCGGCGGCGCACCCGGGCTGGACGCCAAGTCCGTCGCCCTGCTGGGCGTGCTGGCGGCGGCCGGTGCGGCCCTGCGCCCACTCGGGGCGGGGACGGCGGGCCTGGAACCGATGTTCTTCCTGATGGTGCTGTCCGGGCGGGTGCTGGGGCCGGGGTTCGGCTTCGTCCTCGGCTCGCTGTCGATGTTCGCCTCCGCGCTGCTCACCGGCGGGGTCGGGCCCTGGCTGCCGTTCCAGATGCTCGCCATGGGCTGGGTCTGCCTCGGCGCGGGCCTGCTGCCGGGGTCGGCCACGCTGCGCGGGCGGCGCGAACTCCTGCTGCTGGCCGGGTACGGGGCGCTGGCCTCGGTGGTGTACGGCACGATCATGAATCTCCAGGGCTGGCCGTACATCGGCGGGCTGGCCGGCTCCATCTCCTTCCACCCCGGCGACCCGCTGCCCGCCAACCTGGTCCGCTTCGCCGCCTACTGCCTGACCACGTCGCTGGGTTGGGACCTGCCGCGCGCCGCGCTCACCGTCGTGCTCTGCCTCACCCTCGGCACGCCGGTGCTGCGCGCCCTGCGCCGGACGACCCGGCGGGCGGCCTTCGACGCGCCGGTCGACTTCCGTCCGCCGCCGGCCGGGTGAACACTCCGCGCCGCACACCGCCCCGATGCCGTTCGTCCACGATCATCGCGACCGTGATCCGAACCCTCGCCCGCACCACCGCCGTCACCGCGACGGCCCTCGCCCTGGCCGTCGCGCTCGCCTCCCCGGCCGCCGCCGTCACCTTCATCGGCCGCGACGTCCCCCGGCCCGCCACCATCGCCCCCGGCCGGAGCGCGCCCGTACCGTGGACGTACCAGAACACCGGCGGCACCGGCCTGCTCCCGCCCGCGGGCATGACCGCCGTCTTCACCGCCCCCCACGGCACCACCTTCGCCCCGCAGACCACCGTCCCCACCGAGTACGCCGGCGACGGCCACTCATGGACCGGCAACAACGTCGGCCTGCGCAACTGCGCGCTCAGCAACGGCAACCAGACCCTCAGCTGCGAGGGCTACGGCCGCAACGGCGGCAACAGCGGCTGGCCGGCCAACGGCTACTTCCGCTTCTCACCGACCGTCACCGTCGACCCGTACACCCCGTACGACACCTCGCTCCCCCGGGGCACCGGCAGCTTCCGCTACGCCCGCCCCGACAACGGGACGATCTACACCATCGACGACGGCACCCTCAACGTCCACACCCCGCCCCTGGCCACCACCGCCAAGTGCCTGGACGTCGGCAACGCCCGCTACAACGCCGACGACGTCCGCATCTGGCAGTGCCTCGACCACACCAACCAGCGCTTCGTCCTGGACGAGGGCCGGGTGAAGGTCGCCGACACGGTGGGCACGGCACAGGAGATGTGCCTCGACGCCGACTACACCGGTGAGAACGGCGACAACGTCCGGATCTGGGCCTGCGAGTACACCCAGGCCGGCCGCGCCAACCAGACCTGGCTGCTGCGCGCGGGCTCCTTCGTCCTGCAACGCACCGTCGGCACCGCCGACGAGATGTGCATCGACGTCGGAGCCGACCGCGACGACGGCGACACCGCCTTCCTCGCCACCTGCGGCGCCACCGACCCCGACCAGAAGTTCGTGGTGGAACGCGGCTACATCAGGGTCCGCGACACCCTCTGAGCGGGCCCGGCACTAGGGTGAACGTTCGAACCGCCAGCCAGAACGGGAGTTCACCCCAGTGCCCGACGAGCCCCTCGACCTCGACCTCGACGAAGACGAAGACGAAAACGACGAGGACGAGGACGCATACGAGGACGATCCCTGGATCGTCGCGTACTGCCCCGTCGGTCCCGAACTCGCCGCGCAGCTCGTCGAGATGGCGGAACTCGACTGGACGGACGACGACGCCGGCCGGCAGGCCCTGACCGACGCCGGCTGGCGCTCCCGCCCCCTCCCGGACGACCTCGACGGGACGGCCTACACGCCCGCCGGCCACGTCGGGTACGGCGACGACTGCCTCTTCCTGCCCTTCGCGTACGAGTACTACGTGCACCCCGCTGGGGCGATGGCAGAGGACTTCTGGGGCACCCTCCCCGGCTGGCAGCGCAGCACCGACCAGGAGACCGACACCTTCAACGACCAACTGGACGCGGTCGCCGCCCAGTTCACCACCCTGCTCGGCCCGCCCGACCACGACGTCAGCCACGACCGACGACCGCACTCCAACGGCGTCTGGCGCTACCGCGTCTGGCGCCGCGGCTCCAACGCCCTGGTGGTGGCCCCGGGCCTGGACCCCTTCTCGTACTCCCAGTTCGAGCACGCCTTCATCCAGATCCGCCCCCTCCCGGCCGACGCCCCGCTGCCGCCCGCCGACGAGCTGCCCGACTTCTTCATCTGGTAACCGCCCGGCGGCCGCCGCGCGCTCGCCCGGCCCTCGCGCGGGAAGTCGGCCGGGCCGACTTCCCGCACAACGGGAACGGCACCGGTCAGACGAGGCCCTTGGCCGGCTCGCCGGCCGGGAAGGCGTCGAGGACGGCGACGTCGGCGGGCTCGGCGAGGGCGGCGGCGAGGACGGCGCCGAGGGCCGCCAGCGGAGCGCCGGCGCTGTGGGCGTCGAGGGTGGCCTGGTCGCTCCACTTCTCGACCACGGTGACGCGGTCGGGGCCGGCGTGGACGGCGTAGAGCTCGCAGCCGGGCTCGGCATGGATGGCCGGGGTGTGCTGCTCGAAGGCCGCGAGGACTTCGTCGCGGTGGCCGGGCTTGGTCCTGAGGGTGGCGATGACGATGGGCATGTGGCTCTCCTCCTGGGTCAGGTGATCACACTAACGAGGGCGATCGGCGCCGTTCTGGCGGCCCGGCGGCGGTCGGAACCGCGCCGGCCACCCCGTACGGCTGCGACGGCCCCGACGGCCCCGGGCGGCAGCCGTAGCGCCTCACCAGTCCAGGGCGGACCGGGCAAGGGCCGTCAGCGCGAGCGAGGCCGGGAGTTCGACGAGCAGGGCCATCGCGAGGGCGGTGTACCAGGCGCCGCCGCCCTCGGCGGTCATCACGTCGAACCAGGCGTCGAGCAGGAGCAGGGTGGCGGCCGCGGCGGCGGCCAGGGCGGTGAGACGGGAGCGCCGGACGAGCAGTCGGCCGGTGGCGACCAGCCCGGCGACCTGGAGGACGTCCAGGCCGACCCACGCCGTGGACCAGTTCCTGACCTCGGCCTGCCCCCGAGTGATCGATCCAAGCACCAGGATCCAGGCGAAGAGCAGGGCCGAGACGGCGAGCAGGGCTCCGGCGAGGAGTCTGCGCGTGCGGTCGGCCGCCGGGTGTTCCGATCCCACGTGGCCGAGCGCCGCGCGCAGCGACCGGCCGTCCCCCGTTGATGCTTTCATGATCCAAAATCTACCCACCTCCCCCGCGACACGCGACGGGCAGGGCGCACCGAGGGCCGGATCCGCGAGTCACAGTGACGTTCGGCCGCGAACGACGCCCACTCCGCGCCGCCGCCCGGAATCCGCTCCACCGGGGTTCCTCACGAACCGTTCGGATTACCCGAACGCAGCCGTACGCTGTCCCGCAACACCGGCAGCATCATCGCGAACACAACAACGCCATGACGCACCACACGACAACGCACCACACGACAACGCGACACATCGACACGAGCCGCACCACGAACCGCAAGCGGGCCGGGCGCGCCGAGCGAGCCATCCGACCACAGGCGGGCGTTTCGGGGAACCGGAGAAACCAGTGGAACTTCGTCAGTTGCGGGTCTTCGAAGCCGTGGCCACCCACCGCACCGTCACCGCCGCCGCCGTGGCGCTCGGCCTCGCCCCCTCCTCGGTCTCCGAGCAGATCCGCACCCTCGAACACAGCCTGGCCGTCGAGCTGTTCGACCGGGCCCCGCACGGCATGCCCCTCACCGCGGCCGGCGAACGGCTGCTGCCCTGGTCCCGCAGACTGCTCGACCAGGCCGAACTGGCCCGCCGCGAGGTGACCGCCGACCGCGCCCGGCTCCGGCTCGGCGCGCTGGAGACCATAGCGGCGACCCACGTACCGGCCGTGCTGGCCCGGCTCGCCGAACGCCGCCCCGACCTCGACGTCTCCCTGCACACCGACACCGCCCGGGACGGTCTGCTCGGCGGCGTCGCGGCCGGGGCCCTGGCGGCCGCGCTCATCCTGGACAGCGCCGGCCCGCTCGGCGAACTCGGCTTCTACCTGCCGCCCGCCCCGCTCGACCACCTCGACCTCAAGGAAGTCCCGCTCGCCCTGGTCGTCGCCCCGACCCACCCGCTCGGCGGCGCCACCACCCTCACCCGCGAGGACCTGCGCGGCCGGCGCCTCCTGGTGAACGCCCCCGCCTGCTCCTTCCGGCTCGCCGGCGAACGCCTGCTCGGCAACGACGTCGAACGCGTCCGCACCGGCGGCATCGCCGTCACCCGCGCCTGCGCCGAACAGGGCCTCGGCGTCGCCCTGCTCCCCGACTTCGCCGTCCAGGACGCCCTGACCGCCGGCACCCTCGTCCGTCTCCCGCTCGCTCCCCCACCCCTCCACCTCCGCCTCGTCTGGCGCGCCGACCGCGACACCGTCCCCGGCCTACGCGAGGCCCTCTACGCCGCCGCGGCCTGAACTCCCGTGCCCGACGGGCAGGTTGGTGGCATGCTGGACGAACGACCAACGGGGGAAGGGGAACCAGCATGAAGCGCACCATCGCCGGGACGCTCGCCGCCGCAGCGCTGGCGGCACTCGGAGCACTCCTGCTCGGCGGGCCCGCCGTCGCCGACACCGGCGAGTACGTCCACCAGAACGCCTGGGCGGGTTCGCCGTTCAGGGCGCACCCGGTCGGCCCGGACGGGATCGAGTGGCCCGACGACTGACGGACCGAACGGCGAACGGCGCGCCCCGCAACCCCGGGGCGCGCCGTTCATCAAGCCCGGCCCGCCGGATCAGGCCTTCGGGCCCGCCGACTGGACGACCTCGAAGGACCACAGCGTGGACCCGGAGGCGGCCGGCCGCTTCGGAGCCTCGCCACCCTCACCGCCACCGCGGTGGGCCGCCTGCATCGGGCCCTCCATCCAGGCCTTGAAGTCCTCCTCGCTGCGCCAGCGGGTGTAGACCAGGTACTGGTCGGTCCCCTCGACCGGACGCAGCAGCTCGAACCACTCGAAGCCGTCGGAGTTCTCCACCGCGCCGGCCCGCGAGGCGAAGCGCTGCTCCAGCACCTCGCGCTGCTCGGCGGGCACCGTCAGTACGTTGATCTTGACGACGGACATGCCGCTCCTCACTGATCCGCCGGGGCCCGTACGGCCGTCGGCTCGGTTGCTCCCGAGCAGTCTGCTACACCTCACGCGCCGCACCTCACGCGCTGCGGCTCAGGCGATCCACGGCGGGAGGAGGCGGTCGGCGTCGCGCGGGGCGAGGGCACAGGCGTCGGCGGGGGTGCGGGCGTCGGGGTTGTAGGCGTGGGACGGGGAGGGGGAGGCGACGAGGGCGGTGAAGCCTTCCGCGGTGGTGAGGCGGCGGGGGGCGTCGGCGGGGAGGACGAGGGTGTCGCCGGCGGTGACGGTGAGGACTTCACCGGCCAGGTGGACGTCGGCCGAGCCGGCGAGGAGGGTCCAGATCTGCTCGGTGTCCATGGCGTGCAGCGGGCCCTGCCGGTCGGCGGGCATCTCGACCCGCCACTGGGCGAGGGCGGTCGCGCCCTGGGTGGGCGAGGCGAGGGTGGTCATGACGGCGTTCGGGGTCTCGGTGCGACGGGCGTCGGCGGAGCGGATCACGGGCATGGTGAAGGAACCCCTTAAGATGGACAATGTCGTTGTCTATATGGTCAATGAGGTTGTCTATCGTGTCAAGTGACCCCGCCCCGCCCGGCTTCGAGCTGCCGCTGCGCCTGCTGCTCGCCTTCCGGACGATCATCGACGAGCTGCACGAGCGCATCGCCCGCGAGGGACACCCCGACCTGCGCCCGATGCACGGCTTCGTCTTCCAGGCCATCGGCCCCCAGGGCACCACTGCCGTCGAGCTCGGCCGCCGGCTCGGCGTCTCCAAGCAGGCTGCGGGCAAGACCATCGACAACCTGGAGCAGCTCGGCTACGTCGAACGCGGCAGCGACCCGGGCGACGCCCGGCGCAAGGTGGTCCGGCTCACCGACCGGGGCGTGGACTGCCTGGTGCGCTCGGCCCGGATCTTCGACGAGCTGCGCGCCGAGTGGTCCGCCACCCTCGGCGAGGAACAGCTCCGCCGGATCGAGGACGGCCTGCGGCAGCTCGCCCCCGGGGACCCGTTCCGGCTCGACACCCCGCGCTGGTTCGGCGGCCCCTGAGCGGCGACCCGCGAACGGCGGCCCCTGAGCGGCGGCCCGCGAACGGCGCCCAGGGCTAGAACGACCGCCCCTCCCCCCGGTACGGCGGCTGGGGGCCGAGCGGCGGGTCGGGCCGGTCGCGCCGGTCGGCGCAGAGCGCGGAGCTGAGCCGGGTGAGCAGGGCGGCGAGGTCGTCGTACTGCTGCTCGTCCCAGTCCCCCAGCAGGTCGGCGAGCTGGGCGCGCCGGGCCGCGACCAGGCGCAGCGCCGTCTCCTCCCCCGGCTCGGTGAGCCGCAGCGGCAGGCCGCCGGAGCGGGCGGCGAGGCCGCGGCCCTCCACCTCCCGGACGGCCTCCTCGACGACCGCGACCGGGACGATCCGCCGCTCGGCCAGTTCGGCGGGCTCCACCGAACCGTGGTGGTGCATCTGCAGCAGCAGCCAGCTGGAGGCCGGCAGCAGGTCGAGTCCGGCGGTGGCGGTGATCCGCCGGAAGAGGTCGCGCCGGGCCTCCCGGGTGCTCAGTACGGACAGGGCGCGGGCGATCTCGTCCAGGGAGGAGCGCTCGACGGGGTTGATCCCGATGGACTCGCTCAGGTCGGGCGCGGTCACCGTGGAGCGCAGTTTCTGCTCGCGCAGGAACAGCGACAGCACGAAGGCGACCACCGCGACGGGCACCGCGTAGAGGAACACCCGGGTGATCGACTCGGCGTACGCGTGGTGGACGCCGGCCTGGGCGGCGGCGGGCAGCCGGGTGATCAGGCGGGGGTCGGCGGTGATCGCCTCCACCCGGAAGCCCGGTGGCAGCGGCTGCCCGGCCAGGGCGTCGGCGAGCCGGGAGCGCAGGCCACTGGCGAAGACCGTCCCGAAGATGGAGACGCCGAAGGAGGCGCCGATGGAGCGGAAGAAGGTGACGCCGGCGGTGGCCACGCCGAGGTCCTGGTAGCCGACCGAGTTCTGCACGATCAGCACCAGCACCTGCATCACCAGGCCCAGTCCGAGGCCGAAGACCAGGAAGTAGAGGCTCATCTCGGCGGTGCTGCTGTGCTCGTCCAGCCGGGAGAGTAGCAGCAGCCCGACCGTGGTGACGGCCGTCCCGGCGATCGGGAAGATCCGGTAGTGACCGGTGCGGGCGACGATCTGGCCGGAGCCGATCGAGGTGAGCAGCATGCCGAGCACCATCGGCAGCATGTGGATGCCGGACATGGTGGGCGAGACCTGCTGGACCACCTGGAGGAAGGTCGGCAGGTAGGTGAGGGCGCCGAACATCGCGAAACCGACCACGAAGGAGATCACCGCGACCAGGCTGAAGGTGCGTGAGCGGAACAGCCGCAGCGGCAGGACCGGCTCGGGGGCCGACCGCTCCACCTGGACGAAGACGACCAGCAGCACCAGGCCGAGCACGCCCAGGCCGACGACCTGCCAGGAGCTCCAGGCCCAGGTGGTGCCGCCGAGCGAGGTCATCAGCACCAGGCAGGTGGCGACGGCGGCGATCAGCGCGGTGCCCAGGTAGTCGATCCGGTGCTCGCGCCGGACCTCCACGCCGTGCAGCACCGCGGCGATCACCACCAGGGCGACGACGCCGATCGGCAGGTTGACGTAGAAGACCCAGCGCCAGCTGAGGTGATCGACGAACAGGCCGCCGAGCAGCGGTCCGAGCACGCTGGTGACGCCGAAGACGGCACCGAAGAGGCCCTGGTACTTGCCGCGGTCCCGGGGGGCGACGAGGTCGCCGACGATCGCCTGGGAGAGCACCATCAACCCGCCGCCGCCGAGGCCCTGGAGAGCCCGGAAGGCGATCAACTCGCCCATGTTCTGGGCGATTCCGCAGAGCACCGAGCCGATCAGGAAGATCACGATCGAGGCCTGGAAGAACCGCTTCCGGCCGTACATGTCGCCGAGCTTGCCCCAGAGCGGGGTGGCGGCCGTGGAGGCCAGCAGGTAGGCGGTGACCACCCAGGACAGGTGGTCCAGGCCGCCGAGGTCGCTGACGATGGTGGGCAGCGCGGTGGAGACGATGGTCTGGTCGAGGGCGGCGAGCAGCATCGCCAGCAGCAGGGCGCCGATGGGCACCCACAGGTTGGGGACGGTGACCTCGGGCGGGCCGGGCTCGTGCGCCGGGCTCCGGTCGGGCGCGGAACGGGGGTACCCCGGGCCGGAGGTTGCGGGAGGGTCCGTCATGGCGTCTCCGTAGGGTCGCGGGGTCGCGGGGTCGCGGGGCTGCGGGGTCACGGGGCTGCGGGGTCGCGGGGCTGCGGGGCTGCGGGGCTGCGGGGCTGCGGGGCCGGACGGCCGGACGCCCGGTGGATGATCACTCCCGGTTCCCCATGCTGGCAGATATATCCCGTTTTGCGCCGCCCGGTTGAGCCGAACGTAAGCACCCGGCCCGTCCCACGCGTTCCAGCGGTTTCCCCGGGTGCCAACCGCCACCAACCGGCACAACAGCCCCGCCGGGAGCCGGACGCCCCTGTCCACCCTCCGGGACGTCCTGCATAATCAGGCCCGATCCCGCGACCCGAGAACCGAGGAGGACCGGCCGATGCCGGACCAGCACTGCCCGACGTGCGGCACCGCCCGCTCCACCGGGTGCGGCTGCCTCCCCGACCGGAGCCTCGACGAGACCGCCGTCCTCCCGCACCTGGAGGGCCCGCCGCTGGTCCGCCCGTACGTGCCGCAGGCGCCCGACCAGGTCGCGGACGAGCCGCCGCCGGCCACCGACCCGTTCGCGACCACCGTCCTGCCGCCCGTCCAGCCGGGCTCCCAGGGCAGACCGGGCACGCCCCCGCTCGGGCCGGACGCGGACGCCTACGCGACGACCGTGCTGCCGCCCGTCCCGGGCCCCGCCCAGGACGCGTACGCCACCAGCGTCCTGCCACCGGTCCAGCCGGGCCCGCCGCTCCAGTCGGGCCAGCACGCCCCGCCCGGCACCGGGGACGACCTCGGCTACTTCCCCTTCGACAACGGCGCGCCCGAGCCCGGTGCCGCCCCCGCCACCGGACGGGCCGCGCGCCGAGCCGCCGAGCAGGCCGGGCGCAGCCCGTTCGCCGGGCGCAAGGGGCTGATCGCGGGCGTCGGCGCCGGACTGCTGGCGCTCACCGTGGGCCTCGCGTACGCCGTGACACCCTCCTCCGAGCCGACCGGCCGGGCCGCACCGGCGCCCACCACCTCGCTCGCCCCCGCCCCGGTGGACCCGCCGACCCTGGCCGCCCCGCCGACCGGCTCCCCCGCGCCGACCACCGAGGCGCCCAGCCCGACCCCGACACCGACACCGACCCGCAAGCCGAGCCCGACGCGGACGGTCACCCCGACACCGACCCCCACGCCGACGCCCACCCCCACCCCGACGCCCACACCGACCCCGACGCCGACCCCGACACCCACGGCCACGCAGACCCCGCGGCTGCTCCAGATGGGCATGAGCGGGCCCGACGTCAAGGCGATGCAACAACTGCTCGTCAACGCCGAGTGCGGATACGTCGACAAGTCGCTCGTCACCGGCACCTTCGACTCCTGGACCCGGTCGACATTGCAGGACTACCAGAGCCAGAACCGCATCAAGGGCGAGAACGGCGTCTACGGCCCCAAGACCCAGGCCGTCCTCACCGCCGACCCCGGCTGCTGATTCCCCCTGCCGACCAGCGCCCACCACAGGCGACCGCAGGCGACCACCGCCCACCACCCACCGCCGACCGCCGACCTCCGGCGACCGCAGACGCCCCGCGTCAGCCGGTGATCGCCCCGAAGATGCTGACCCCGGCCAGCACCACCATGATCGCCGCCGCCACCCGGATGATCAGCTTCATCGGCACGTACTTGAGCAGCTTCTGCCCGCCCACGATGGCGATCCCGCCGACCGCGCACAGCGCCAACCAGGAGCCGAGGCCGACGGCCAGCGGATCGGCGTACTTGGCGGCCAGGTTGGCGGTCATGATCTGGGTCAGGTCGCCGAACTCGGCGACCGCGACGACCACGAAGCTGGTCCCGGCCACCTTCCAGAAGCGATTCGAGGACGGCTCCTTGGCGGCGTGCTCCTCCTCGTCCTCGCCGCCGTGGAACAGCAGCATCGCCGCACCGACCAGGAACAGCACGCCGGTGACGCCCTCCACCCAGCGGTGCGGCAGCAGCGAGAGCAGGTGCCCGGCGACCAGCGCCAGCACCACCTGGACCAGCATGGCGGCGGCGACGCCCGCGAAGACGTAGCCGGCCCGGTACTTGGTGCCGAGCACCAGGCTGGCCAGCGCGGTCTTGTCCGGCAGTTCGGCCAGGAAGATGATGCCGAACGTCAACGCGGCAACGGTCAAACTCATCGGAGGAATCCCTCGGTCGGGCTGTCCGGCCTCCGCAGGTCCGTCAGGGGACGCTTCGGCCCGACAGCACTGGAAACGGTCACAGCACTGCGGCCGAAGGTCTCGCCGGCAGCCGCCAACCGCGCGGTGCCCCGGGCGCCGGGCCCGTGGGGGCCAGTATGTCGACGGTCCGGTGGAGGGCTACTCCCCTTCAACGGGCCCCAGCCTACCCGACGCCGTCGACCGCCCCCGCCGTCACCAGACCCCGCCCGACCAGCTCCAGCACCACCACGATCGCCACCGACTCCACCGCCAGCAGCGCGATCAGCACGAACAGCTGCACCGTCCCCGCCTGGACCGGCGAGGCGCCGCCGAGCAGCATGCCGACGAACGCGCCGGGCAGGGTGACCAGGCCGACCGTACGGGTCTGGTCCAGCGCCGGGACGAGTGAGGTCGCGGCGGCCGGGCGGCAGATCTCCAGCCGGGCGTCCCGCTCCTCGAAGCCGAGCGCCAGCGCCGCCTCCACCTCGCCGCGCCGCTGCCGCAGCTCGTCCAGGGCGCGCCGCCCGGCGAGCGAGGTGGCGGTGAGACCGCCGCCGATCAGGATGCCGGCGACGGGGATCACCGAGAGGCCCTTGGGCGGCAGCAGTCCGACGCCCAGCAGCAGGGCCAGCACCGGCAGCACCCCGGCACCGATCGGGGCCGCCGCCCAGACCCAGCCGGGGCCCGGGGTCATCCGCCGCCCGGCGGTGCGCACCGCGACGGTGAACATCAGCAGCACGAACAGCGCCGACCACCACAGCGAGGCGACCACCCAGGAGATCACCGCGGCGACTGCGGCCAGCTGGACGACCGCGCGCAGTCCGGCCCGCGCCACCGCCCGCCCGTGACCGAGCAGCCCCCAGCCGGCCACCGCCACGGCGGCCAGCAGCAGCACCGCGGTGACCACCCCGAGCACCGGGGTGACCGGCAGCAGCTGTCCGCCGGACGCCGCCGACGGCACCGGCATCAGATCCAGCTGGTGAACCACATCCGGTCCTGCCAGGACGACATCGGGATCACCTCCGCCGTGTACAGCGGATAGAAGAAGGCGAAGCAGCCGACGATCGCGAGCACGATCAGCCCGGCCGCCACGGCCCCGTACCGGCGGCGCTCGGGAGTGCAGCCCACCGGGCCGAGGATCGCGCCGAGCATCTGGGCGACGGCCAGGCACAGGAACGGCACCAGCACGACCATGTAGAAGGAGAAGATCGTCCGCTCCTGGTACTGGAACCAGGGCAGGTAGATCGCGGCCACCGCGCACAGCACGGCGCCCGAGCGCCAGTCCCGGCGGAAGAACCAGCGCCACAGCAGGTAGACCAGCGCGAAGCAGGCCGCCCACCACAGGAAGGGGGTGCCCAGGCCGAGGATCTGGGACGCGCAGCCGCCGGAGGAGGTGCAGCCGCGGGTCCCGCCCTGCGCCGGCTCCCAGTACATCGAGACCGGGCGGCCGTCGACCAGCCAGGCGAAGGGGTTGGACTGGTAGGTGTGCGGGGTGCTCAGGCCGGTGTTGAAGTCGTACATCTGCGCGTGGTAGTGCCACAGGCTGCGCAGCGGCGCGGGCACCCAGCTCATCGAGACCTGCGGCAGCGGGATGCCGAAGGCGTGGTCCGGGGAGAGTCCGGCGCGGCCCTCGGCCCAGTGCCGGTCGTAGCCGCCACCGCCGTTCGCGCCGCTCGCGAGCCAGCCGCTCCAGGCGCCGACGTACACCACCACGGCGGAGCCGACCATGGCGAGGAAGGCGGGTACGGCGTCCCGGCGCAGCATGGAGCGCCAGGGGTGGCGGGCTCCGGCGCCGCGGCGGCCGGACTGGTCCCACAGCACGGTCAGCACGCCGAAGGCGGCGAGGATCGGGGCGCCGTTCCACTTGACCGCGCAGGCGGCCCCGATGAGCACCCCGGCGGCGATCCGCCAGGGGCGCGCTCCGAGCCGCACGGTGTCGCCGTCGGTCGCGGCGGCCAGCCGGGCGCGGGCGTGGTCGCGGTCGACCAGCAGGGCGCCGAAGGAGGCGAGCACGAAGAACATCTGGATGCCGTCGAGCAGGCCGACCCGGCTCATCACCAGCTGGAGGCCGTCGACGGACATCAGCAGGGCGGCGGTGCAGCCGATCAGGGTGGAGCCGAAGAGCCGGCGGCCGATCCGGGCCAGCATCAGCACCGCGAGGGTGCCGAGCAGGGCGGTCATGAACCGCCAGCCGAAGGGGTGGAGCCCGAACAGCTGCTCGCCGACCGCCATCACCCATTTGCCGAGCGGCGGGTGGGCGATGAACTCGGGCGCGGAGCCGAGCGGGACGGACTGCGGGACGGCCAGGATGTCGGCGTTGGCGTGGTCGGGCCAGGTGCCCTCGTAGCCCTGCTGGAGCAGGGACCAGGCGTCCTTGGGGTAGTACGTCTCGTCGAAGACGAAGGCGTTGGGGTAGCCGAGGTTCCAGAACCGCAGCAGGCCCGCGAAGACCGCGACGCCGATCGGGCCGAGCCAGCCGGAGTGGTCGGCCGCCCAGCGGAGCAGACCCCCGCGCGGGGCCGGTGCCGGGTCCGGGTCGGCGGTGGCCCGGGCCGCCGGGGGGTGCGTGAGCGCCGCTTGCGTCATAGCCTCGCCGATTTCGCCTGTCTGCGGGGCCCTCGGCTGCTGCGCCGGGCCCGGGTCCGCTGCCCTGGCCGGGGCCGGGCGGTCAACAGCCACTGACACTATGTGGCGGTGCCCGGGAAGCCAAGCGCGACGGGCGCCGACCAGGTGACCTGGCCGGCGCCCGCCTCGAACGCCCTTGCGTGACCGCGGAGCGCGGGCCCGTCAGGCGGCGGTCTGCAGTTCCCGGACCGGGGCCGGGGTGCGGACCACGGCCGGGGCCGCGTTGTCCTGCTCGGCCGTGAGGTACGGGCGCAGCCGCAGCGCCAGCAGGACGATCAGCAGCGTCGAGCCCGTCATGGCCGCGAGGTAGAGCGGCCAGGTGCCGGAGCCGACCAGCAGCACGCCGACGGCCGGGCCGACCGCGATCGCGATCTGCTTCACCAGGGCGTACCCGGCGTTGTAGGTGCCGAGCAGCCGGGCCGGGGCGAGCTCCGCGACCATCGGGCCCATGGTGGGCGCGAGCAGCGACTCGCCGACGCCGAACAGGGCGTAGATCGAGACGATGGCGACCGTGGCGGCCATGGTCTCGGTCCGGATCAGGCCGGCCACCAGGGCCATCGCCCAGGCGCCCAGCCAGACCAGGCCGGCCGCGGCCATCGCGGTGGTGCGGCGGCGGCGCGCGGTGATCCGCACCATGAACATCTGCAGCACCACGATGGTCACCGCGTTGGCGCCGATCGCGAGGCCCAGGGTGGACGGCGCGGTGCCGACGGTGTCGGTGGCGAAGGCCGCGACGCCGGACTCGAACTGGCCGTAGCAGGTGAAGAAGATCAGCCCGGCGAGGATGCAGAGCCGCACCATCGCCTTGTCGGCGAGCAGGGCGCGCAGGCCGGTCGGGCCGTCGTTCCGCCCCTGGACGGCGCTCAGCTGGGCCTTCGGTATCCGGGCGGTGCCGGTGACCAGGGCCAGGCCGAGGAAGGTGACCGCCTCGATGGTGAACAGCCGGGTGAGGCTGGCCGGGTCGGCGACGTTCACGATCTGCCCGCCGACCAGCGCGCCGATGCCCATGCCCAGGTTGACCAGGGTGAACTGCAGCGCGAAGGCGTGCGAGCGGGTCGCCGCGGTGGAGCAGCGGACGATCATCGTGGCGAGCGCCGGCTGGCAGGTGGTGACACCCGCGCCGAACAGGAACGAGGAGACCAGCAGGGCCGGGGTGCCGGTGGCGTGGCCGAACGCGAACGCGCCGGTGGCGGCCAGGGCCGCACCCGCCAGCAGCACCGGACGGGGACCGTAGCGGTCGATGCCGCGCCCGGTGAACGGGAGCACCGCGAGCGCCGCCAGCGCGAAGACGGTGAACACCATCCCGGCCGCCAGCGAACCCAGGCCGCGCACCTGGTCCACGTACACGAACATGTACGGCATCGTGAACCCGCTGCCGAACGCACTGAGCGCGTTGCCGATCTGGACGCGGCGCAGCGGGCCGCCCGTCCCACGTCGCTGCTGCCTCTGCTGCTTCACCGTGCCGGTCACCGTGCACATCCCTTCCCTGTTTCGACTGGAACTCTTAAGCCCAGAAGATTTCAGACCTAAACTGTGACGAGATAAAGTCTTAGCACCGGAAGACTGCGGAGTCAAAGGCTTAAGGAGTGCACGCCCGTGCGACACTGGTCCGCATGACTACGGACAAGCCGTCGCCGGCTGCCGACAAGCCTTCGCGGGCCACCCCCCTGGAGCTCGGCATCGCCGAGCAAGTGGCCCTCTACCAGCGGGAGTTCCCCACCGTCGACCCTCAGGTCGAGACGATCGTGCAGACCCTCAACCGGGTCTCCCGGCGGATGGGCGTGGCGTACGACCGGCAGCTGACTGTGCTCGGAATCACCTCCGCCGAGTGGGAGGTGCTCAAGGCGCTGGTGGTGAGCGGCAGCCCCTACCAGCTGGGGCCGGGCGAGCTGGCCAAGCGGCTGGGGCTCACCCCGGCGGCGATGACCCACCGGATCGACCGGATGGTCGCCGAGGACCTGGTCACCCGGGAGCGGGACGAGTCCAACCGGGTGCGGGTGATCATCGAGCTGACCGAGAACGGCCGCGACAAGTGGCTGGAGTCGATGCGGATGGCGGCGGTGTTCGAGGAGGAGCTGCTGCAGGACATCGCGGGCGAGGAGCGCACCGCGCTCTCCGCCCTGCTGGCCCGGATGCTGCGGCGGATCGAGGAGAGCCAGCCGGACGCGCTCGGGCGCACGGCCGACCTGGCGCCGTGAGCCGGGGCGGGTGAAACGACGGGTCCGGCCCGCCGGGGGAGGTGCTCCCCCGGCGGGCCGGACCCGTTCAGGCACTGCGACTTCGGGTGCTGCGACTTCAGGCACCGCGGGTTCAGCTACTGCGGCTTCGGGCACCGCGAGGCCCGTCAGGCGCTCGGGCGGCCAGCAGATCAGCAGATCGGCAGGTCAGCCGCTCAGCAGGGACCGTTGTCGGTCCAGACGCCCCACTGGCCGCTCTGGGTCGGGTCGTCGCCCTTGGTCCACCACTTGTTGGTGTAGTAGTGGCCCTTCCACGAGACCTTGGTGCCGCCGGCCGCGTAGGTGGCGTTCGCGTCCCAGCTCGGGGCGGCCGGGCAGGTGGCCGGCGAGGACGGGGTACCGGTGGGCGTACCCGTCGGGGTCCCGGTGGGCGTGCCGGTCGGCGTGCCCGTGGGGGTGCCGGTCGGGGTCTGGGTCGGGGTCGGGGTGCCGGTCGGCGGGGCCGGGCAGCCGGCCGCGGAGCCGTTGGTGGCGTTCACCATCGTGTCGAACAGGGTGGTGTTGGTGCCCAGGTCGTACAGCGAGAAGGCGAAGGAGCCGCCGAGGCCGTTGCAGTGCGCGTAGTCGAGCTTGGCCTGGATGGACTTGGCGTTCTCACCGCTCCAGAAGGTGTTGCCGTCGTAGAAGTAGGCGGCCTTGGCGTCGTCGTCCCAGTAGGTCTTGGACGGGTTGTCGACGAAGCCGGCCAGCTCCTTGTACATCTGGATGCCCGCGACGTTGCCGGACATCGCGGCGCCGGTGGCCGGAGCGGTGGCGGGCTGGAAGAGGCCGTTCTTGCCGTTGTTCTGGACGCCGGTCCAGCCGCGGTAGTAGAACGGCACACCCATGTTGATCTTGTTGGCCGGGAAGCCGCCGGGGATGCCGTACTGGGCGTCGCCGACCGTCCACGCCTTGACGGCGTTGTCGATCGAGTACTTGCCGTTGCCCGGCTTGGCCGGGGTCGACGGGTCGTTCGGGCCGGAGTACAGCGGGGCCTGGTGGTTGGTCGGCCCCTGAGGGTCCCAACCGCCGTGCATGTCGTAGGTCATGACATCGAGGAAGGTCAGGTACTGACCGATCTTGTCGGTCTCGACGTTCATGATCTTGTCCTGGCCGGCGCCGACCGCCGCCGACAGGGCGTAGGTCTTGTTGTCGGCCTTGCCCTGGGCGTTCAGCTGGTTGCGGAACTCCTGCAGCAGCAGGGTGAAGTTCTGCTTGTCGGCCGGGCTGGAGATGTTGCCGGTGTGGCCCCCGCCGCCCGGGTACTCCCAGTCGATGTCGATGCCGTCGAAGATGCCGGCGCCCGTGCCCGGACCGCCGTAGCCGGCGTCGGACGGGAGGTTGCCCTTGATGAACATGTCGAGGCAGGACGAGACCAGGTGCTTGCGCGAGGCGTCCGTGGCGGCCGCCGACGAGAAGTACTTGGAGTAGGTCCAACCACCGATCGAGAGCAGGATCTTGAGGTTGGGGTTCTTCGCCTTCAGCTTCTTCAGCTGGTTGAAGTTGCCCGCGATCGGCTGGTTCCAGACGTCGCCGACGCCGTCCACCGAGATGTCCGCGCCGAAGCTCTTCTGGTAGTCCGCGAACGCGTCGGCCGCACCGTCACCGGCGTTGGGGTTGTTGTCGTTGGTGTCGGCGGCCTTGGTCGCCTCGAAACAGCCCAGGTCGGTCGGGGAGATGTTGGCGAAGTCGTAGATCAGGTAGTCCAGCTTCCCGGCCACGCCGGTGTCCTGGATCGTCTTCGGGTAGTACGCGTTGGCGTAGACCGACCACTGGTCGTAGTAGGCGACCTTGATGCCGCCGCTGGTGGCGGCCGCGCCGGTGGAGTTGGTGGTCGCGGCGTTGGCCGCGCCGCCGCCGGTCAGCGCGAGGCCCGCACCGAGCAGCAGGGAGGCGGCGGTGCCGGCCGCGATGGCGGCCAGGCTCTTCGGGCGGCGCCGGCGGGGCCCGTCCGGAGCCGGGGTCCCGGCCCTTTCAATGCGTGAGCGCAGCATGGGTGCGTGACTCCTGGGTGTGGGGGGGTTCCGTCGCCCGGTGGGGTGGCACATCCGGGGTGGGGCCGGACGACCGGGACATGACAGACAGGGGGTGGGAATCGAGCGGGCAGGCCTTTGACGGACACCGGGATGCGCCGAACCGGCGCCCCCGGCGCGAGGCCGGTGACGCCGGTTCAGGGGCTCCCTGCACCTGGGCAATAAAAATGGACTAGACCAACTCGCCCGTCAAGGGGTGCTGTTGGGCCTTGAGACCCGCTTAAGGTTCCGCCCCCGCCCGCACACCCACCCGCACCCCGGCCCCGGACCGGGCCTGAGCTGCGGCGGTTCAGTAGCGGACGGCGTTGGCCACCTCCGCCTTGACCGTGCCGGTGAGGTCCCGATTGGCATGCGCGGTGGCCTGGGAATTCCCACCCGCGGCCACGTCGTCGACCGTCACCGCGGTCGCGTCCAGCAGCTTGCCGCTGCCGTCGGTGAAGTTCACCTGCACCACGTACTTGTACGACTGCTGCCCGTGGTTGGTGACGGTCAGCTGCACCTGCGGCTTGCCGTCCGAACCGGTCGACACCGACCCGACCGAAACGTCCCCCTTGGCGTCCAGCCCGCCCTTGATCCCGGCGACCGCCGAGGCGGCCGAGGAGATCGCCGACGAAGCCTCCGCCTCCGCCGAGGAGATCGCCCCGCCCACCCCGCCGGCCGCCGAGGCCAGCGCCGACGCGGCGGAGGCCGCAGCGCTCGCCAGCTTCTGCGCCTCCCCGGCCGCCGAGGAGGCCGCACTGCTCGCGCTCTTGCCGGAGGAGCAGCCGGCCAGCGCCACCGAACCCAGTACGGCGGCGGCCAACACCCCTGCGGCAAGCCGGTGTCGACGCCTCACCGGTGCGGTGGGGCGCGGCCCGGAGGCGGCGCGGGTGGGCGGCTGGCGGTCCGTGCGGTCCATGGGAGTCCCTCGTTCCTTGCCGGCGCCGGACTGCCCGGCACACCTCCCCGCCCACCCTCCGAGCCGCCCGCCACCCCCGCCAGCAGGGGTGCTGCCTCCGGGTGACGCCCAGGCCACGCGCTACGACAGCCCGGAGCCCTCCTGCTCGTCCGCCTCCACGGCCGCCCGCTCCTCGCGCAGCCGCACCAGGTGACGGCGCCGCGCCACCACCCCGTACGCGCCCGCCGCGCTCGCCACGAAGGCCAGCGCACCGACCCACGGCCGGTCGAAGACGTGCCCGGTGAAGTGGTCCAGCGAGTACCGCCCCGAGCCGGCCAGACCGATCGCCAGCCCGGTCGCACCGAGGAACGCCGGGTACTCGTAGCCGCCGCCGGTCATGAAGAAGCCCGCCGGAGCGTGCACCGACACGGCTCCGGCCATCGTCCCGGCCACCACCGCGCCGGCCGCCGGGGTGGCCAGCCCGGCCACCAGCAGCGCCCCGCCGCCCGCCTCGCCGAGACCCGCCGCGATGGCGCTCTCCCGGGCCGGGTGGAAGCCCATGTGGTCCATCGCCTGGGTGGTCGCCTCCAGCCCACCGCCACCGAACCAGCCGAACAGCTTCTGGGTGCCGTGCGCGATCAGCACCCCACCGACCGCACTGCGCAGGGCCAGCAGGCCCAGGTCCCTACGGTTCAGGCACATGTCGCATCCTCGTTTCCGCCAAGGAGTCTCCGCCAAGGAGCGGTCGTACCGCCACGGAGTGGTCGTACGTACTTCCATGGCACCCGAGAGCGCGCACCTGTTCGAGCCGGGACCGCCATCCGGGCGAATCCGCCCGTGGCGAGGAATGAACCGGCGGGCCGGGGATCCCCGCCGCGCCCGACCGCGGAGCGTGGCGTGGCGGGCCGGTCGCACCGGGCACCGCGGTCATGCTGGGCCCATGTTCGTCTTCAACCTGAGCAGCGCGTTCATCACCTTCTTCGCCGTGGTCGGCCCGCCCAAGACCCTGCTGACCTTCGCCCAGCTGGCCGCCGACCGGAGCGACCGGGAACTGCGCCGGCTGGCGGCCTGGAGCACGCTGATCTCGGCGCTGATCGGCCTGGTGCTCGGCTTCGGGGCGGACGCGGTCACCACGCTCTTCCACATCAGCGACGAGTCGCTGCGGCTCGCGGGCGGGGCGATCTTCTTCTTCTACGCGGTCGCACTGGTCTTCGGCATCCACCTCGGCCGGGACGACGACGGCGACGAGGGGCACCTGGCGAACCCGCTGGCCGAAGGCATCCGCGAACTGCTGCTGCCGTACATCGCCAGCCCGCTCGCGGTCAGCGCCGTCCTGGTCGCCTCGCTGAACCGGGACGACGTGGGCTGGAAGGCGGCCGTCGCCGGGGCGTACGTGGCCGTGGTGGTGCTCAACTACGTCTGCGTGGCCGTGCTCGCGCCGCTGCTGCGGCGCACCCACCAGACCTTGCTGGAGGTGCTGTCCCGACTGCTCGGGCTGCTGCTCGCGGCGGTCGGCATCGAGCTGTTCCTGGAGGGCCTGGCCGGGCTCGGGGTACACCTGACCTCGGTGCACTAGGAGGGCTGGGCTCAGGGGGCTGGGCTCAGGGGGCTGGGCTCAGGAGGGCTGGGCTCAGGAGGGCTGGGCCCCGCCCGCAGCCAGGCGGGTCAGCACCTCGCCGATCCGCCCGCGCACCAGCGGGTCGGCGACCAGCCCTTCCGGACCGACCGCGCCGCGCTCCAGCGGGATCCGGACGCAGGCCTGCGCCACGACCACCGCGCCGGTGTAGCCGAGCACGGTGCGCAGGGTGGCCTCGGCGCCCTGGCCGCGGCCGGGCCCGGCGCAGTTGATCCAGGCCGCGGGCTTGTCCGAGATCTCGACCCCGCCGACCGTCCAGTCCAGCAGGTTCTTGAAGGCGCCGGGCAGCGTCCCGGCGTACTCGGGGGTGCAGACCAGCAGTGCGTCGGCCGCCTCGATCGCCGCCCGCAGCGCGGCCACCGGCTCCGGCAGCGGGTCGGTGTCGTGGTCCGGGTTGAAGTGCGGCAGCCCGGCGAGGCCCCGGTAGTACGTGGTCCGGACGCCGGGCAGGGTGTCGGCCACCGCGGCGGCGGTGCGCAGCACGGCCTCGTTGGCGGAGCCGGCCCGCAGGCTCCCGGGCAGCAGCAGGATGTGGCGCTCGTTCGGCATGCCGAGGAACCTACTCCTTGACGTGCGCGTCAACGCACGGCCGGCGGTGCCGCACGGCGATCAGTGCGGCACCGCCGTCGGTGCCGCGGGGCGGTCAGTTCGGCAGCAGCGGCCGCCAGGGCACCGGGCTGGAGAGGATCATCGAGCTGGACGGCGGCCCGTACCCGCCGAGCCGGTCGCAGAGCGCCTCGAACCCGGCCATCGTCGACACCGCGACCAGCAGCACGCAGCACGCCCCGCCGGTGACCCGGTGCAGCTGCAGCACCTCCGGCCAGGTCGCCACCTCGGGGTCGCGCAGCACGCAGCGCGGGCCGTAGCACTGGACCTGGACCAGCGCGGTGATCGGCAGTCCGGCCCGGGTGGGGTCGACGTGGGCGTGGTAGCCGCTGATCACCCCGTCCGCCTCCAGGCGGCGGACCCGTTCGGCCACCGCGGGTGCGGACAGGCTCACCCGGCGCGAGAGTTCGTTGTACGAGAGCCTGGCGTCGGCCTGGAGTTCGGCCAGCAGGCGGCGGTCTACGGCGTCCATGACGGCTCCCGGGATCCGTTGCGATCAGCGGTTTTACATTCACAAAGCAGATCGACCGAACGCCTCGCGAACGACAACCCGAAGCACGGTTGCGGTGCTCATCGGCCATTCAACCGGGGGGCCACGGCGCCGCACAATGGGCTCCCCGGTGGAACCAGGACGTCCGTCCGCTCCGCCGGCCCCGGGCCACGAGGCCCGGACGGATCAGGAGGGATCGGGATGGGGCACGACACGGTGGAGACACCCAACCTGTCGTTCGGTCGGGGCGGCCGGCCGGGTCGGGGCACCCCGTACGCGCAGTACGCGCGCCTGGAGGAGCTGCACAGCCTCCAGCACCCGCTCAGCAAGGAGCCGGCCGAGCTGTCGTTCATCGTCACCACCCAGGTGATGGAGCTGCTCTTCGACCTGCTGCGGCACGAGTGGACGATCGCCCGGCAGGCGCTGCGCGAGGACGACCTGACCGCCGCGCTGGCCGCACTGCGCCGCGGCACCCACGTGCAGGACGTGCTGGTGGAGTCCTGGGAGCTGCTGGCCACCATGACGCCGCAGGAGTTCAACTCCTTCCGCGCCCTGTTCGGCGAGGCCTCCGGCTTCCAGTCCTCGGCCTTCCTGCACCTGGAGTTCCTGCTCGGCAACAAGAACGCCGCGCTGCTGAACATGTACGCGCAGGTGCCGGAGATCCAGGCCGAGCTGACCGAAGCACTGCGCTCCCCCGGCCTGTACGACGAGGCCGTCAGCCTGCTGGCCCGGCGCGGCCTGGCGGTGCGCGCGGAGGTCTCGGAGCAGCGCTACCGCCCCTCCGAGGAGGTCGCCGCGGCCTGGCGGCAGGTCTACACGGAGCCGGAGCTCGCGGACCTGCAGCCGCTCGGCGAGGCGCTGTTGGACGTGGCCGAGCGGGTCACCCGCTGGCGCCAGCGGCACCTGACCTCGGTCAAGCGGACCATGGGCGGCAAGCCCGGCTCGGGCGGTTCCAGCGGGCTGACCTGGCTGCGCAAGGCGGCCGAGCAGGACGTGTTCCCGGAGCTGTGGACGATCCGGGACGAGCTGTGAGCAGACCAGCGGTGCACAGGGGCGACGAACGAGGGATGGGCATGATCACGCGCGAGGAGTGCGCGGCGCTGGACGCCGTCGACCCGCTGGCGGCGTTCCGCGAGGAGTTCACCCTGCCGGACGGGGTGATCTACCTGGACGGCAACTCGCTGGGCGCGCTGCCGGTGCGCACCCCGGAGCGGGTGGCCCGGGTGGTCGAGCAGGAGTGGGGCCGGGAGCTGATCCGCAGCTGGAACGACGCCGGCTGGTTCGAGCAGCCGTACCGGCTGGGGCGGCGGATCGCGCCGCTGATCGGGGCCGATCCGGCGGAGGTGGTCGTCTGCGACACCACCTCGGTGAACCTGTTCAAGGTGCTCGCGGCCGCGCTGCGGCTGCGCCCGGAGCGGCGCACGGTGCTCGGCGACGTCGAGGCCTTCCCGACCGACCTGTACATCGCCGAGGGCGTGACCGGCCTGGTCGAGGGCGGGCGCAGCGTGCTGATCCACCCCGAGGAGCTGGACCGGCACCTGGACGGCGACGTCGCCGTGGTGGTGCTGTCGCACGTGGACTACCGCACCGGCGAGCTGCTGGACATGCCCGGGATCACCGCCCGCGTGCAGGCCGCGGGCGCCCTGATGATCTGGGACGTGTGCCACTCGGTGGGCGCGCTGCCGATCGAACTCGGCGCCGCGAACGCAGACTTCGCGGTCGGCTGCACCTACAAGTACCTGAACTCCGGCCCCGGCTCGCCGGCCTTCCTGTACGTCGCCGAGCGGCACCTGGCGGCCGCCCCGCGGCAGCCGCTGAGCGGCTGGTTCGGGCACGCCCGCCCGTTCGCCTTCGAGCCCGGGTACGACCCGAAGCCGGGCATCGGGCGCTTCCTGACCAGCTCGCCCTCGCTGCTCGGCCAGGCCTCGCTGGAGGTCTCCCTGGACATCTGGGAGCGGGCCGACCTGGCCGCCGTCCGGGCGAAGAGCCTGGCGCTGACCGACCTGTTCGTCTCGCTGGTCGAGGGCCTGGACGGGGTCGAGGTGGTGACCCCGCGCGAGCACGCCCGGCGGGGCAGCCAGGTCGCGCTGCGGCACGCGGACGGCTACCCGGTGGTGCAGGCGCTGATCGCCCGCGGGGTGATCGGGGACTTCCGCGCACCGGACCTGATGCGCTTCGGCTTCACTCCGCTCTACCTCTCGTACACCGAGGTGTGGGACGCGGCCCGGCAGCTGGCCGAGGTGCTGGCGAGCGGTGAGTGGCGGGAGGACCGTTTCTCCCGCCGGGGCGAGGTGACGTAGCCGGGCCACGGGGGTCGGTCGGCCCTCAATGATGCGCAGCATTGATCTGGTGCGCAGGGCAAGGACACCGGCGGGCCATCGAGCTGATCGAGGAGCGGATCACCGCACTGCCGGAGCCGATCCGGCTGGAACGGATCGACCTGGTCCTCACCCTGATCGGCGCGGCCCTGGCCGACCGGGCGCGGCAGTACCTCACCGGGTCCACCCCCCTCACGGACGGGGAGACCTTCCTCGCCGACCTGGTGACGGTGTCCGCCGCCATGCTCTGCGCCCCCACCCCCGAAAGAGCACGTCGGGAACGACCCCACCGGCAGGACCGTCATCATCACCGGCGGCGCCCGCGGCCTCGGCGCCGAGGCCGCCCGGCTCGCCGTCGCGGCCGGCGCCAACGTGGTGATCACCGACGTCCTGACAGACGACGGCAGGGCCACCGCCGCCGAACTCGGCGAGCGGGCCCGGTTCGTCCGGCACGACGTGACCTCCGAGGCGGACTGGCAGCAGGTGGTGGACTTCGCGACCGCGGAGTTCGGCGCACGTCATGGGGCAGTGACGCCTCAGGACCCGTGACGTGACGCAGGTCATGGCCGGGCCGGAGTTCGACCGCCATCACCCCAGGGAAACCTCCTATTTGACGATCCGTCATACCACGGGGAGGTTGACGTGCACATCGAACTCGGTCCGCTCAAGCCCGATCCCTCCATGCTGGTCCTCGGCCTGACCCTGCTCTTCCTGCTGATGTTCGTGCTCGGCGTCCTGCTGTTGCCGCGCGTCGAGCGGATCCAGGCCCAACGGTGGGACGCGACCGAGGGCCGCACCGAACGGGCGGAGGCCGTCCTCGCCGAGGCCGAGGCGGTCCGGGACGCCGCCCTGCACGAGATCACCGAGGCCCGGCACGAGGCCGCCCGGATCCGCCAGGAGTACACCGAGCGGGGCTCGGCGGCGATCGCCTCGGCCCGCGCCGACGGCGCCCGCGACCGCGACCTGCTCCTGCGCACCGGCCGCGCCCGGATCGTGGCCGACCGGGCCGAGGTCGCCGACGTCCTGCGGCAGGACGTCGGCGACCTGGCCGTCACCCTGGCCGGCCGGGTGGTGGGGGAACCGGTGCACACCGTCGCCGCCGAACGCCGCACGGTGGAACGGTTCTTCGCCTCGGCGTCCGACTGACGCATCGTCATCTCAGCTTCCGTTCACCGCCGACGACGAAGGCCGCCCGGGTCGATCCGACCGGGGCGGCCTTCGCATCGGCACGACCGTCAGCTGTGGCGGCCCCGGCGACGGCGGGCGGCCAGGACGGCGAGACCGCCCAGTCCGAGCAGGCCGACACCGGCCAGCCCGAGGACCACCGGCGCGTCACCCGCACCGGTCGAGGGCAACTCACCACCGCCACCGGGGTGACGGCCGGTCGGGTACCCGGACGGGTGGTGGCTGGTCGGAGCGGGGCCCCCGCTCGACGTGGACGCGCCGGCCGACGGCGAGGTGGTGCTCGCGCTCGGGGACATCGGGGAGGGGGACGTCGGCGACGGAGAAGTAGGCGGCGGGGACGTCGGGGAGGGCAACGTCGGCGACGGGGAGGTGGGCGACGGAGAGGTGGGACTCGGCGAGGGCGAGGTCGGCGAGGGGCTCGGGGTCACCTTGCAGTCCGGCAGGTCCCCGTCGAACGGGTAGCTGTGGAGCTCGTAGCCGCCCGTACCGGTGTGGATCAGGTTGCCCGCGAGGTACACCCGGCCGTTCATGCCCGGCTGGGCCAGGGTGGTGGTCCCGCCCGGGTTGCCGGCCAGGACCGAGCCCTGGAACTGGGCGCTGCCGAGGATCTGGGCGTTGGTCGCGGTCGGGAAGTTGTACATCAGCTTGGAGCGCATGTCGGTGGTCCGGTCGCCCGCCAGGCCGGTGCCCGTGTAGGTGTTGATGATCGGGCTGTCCCCGAGCATGTTCACCACCACGGTGGCCCCGGCCGGGATGTTGTCGAAGACCAGGCCGATCTGGCCTCCGCTCGGCGAGGCGAGGTTCTGGGAGACGTTGAAGACCTGCTTCATGCTGGTCCCGTCACCGGTGAAGGTGGCCTGGCTGGAGGAGACGTCGACGGTGCCGGTCGCGGTGGCCCGCCCGACGCAGTCGGAGACCTCCTCGATCCGGGTCAGCACGTCCTGGTACGGCGCGGCCGCGTTCGGGTCCTGGATCGCCTGGCCGGTGGGGTCGATGGCGACGGTGCCGGTGACGCCGCCCGCGTGGCGCAGGTTGCCGAAGGCCGGGCCGTGGGAGTCGCTGCCGCCGATCAGGATCGAGTTGCCGCCCTTCACGTCGACGTCGCCGCCGGTGGTGACGAAGTCGCTGCCGTTCGGCGGCACCACGCGCGAGCCGACGCCCACGACGCCCATGTTGTAGACGCCGCCGCCGTTCTTGTCCACGGTCAGCTTCCCCAGCGTGACGATCTTGCCCTCGGCCTCGGCCGCGCGACCGTTGACGGTGTAGTCGCCACCGGTGAAGACGTTGATGGTGGCGTCCCGCCCGGTGAAGTCACCGTTGTTCGGCGACGGCCAGGTGGAGGGGCAGTCGGGCCCGGAGCAGGCACCCAGCGGCGGGGCCAGCGGAGCAGCCGAACCGACCGTCAGCACGGCGGCCAGCGGCACCGCCGCGACGGCGGTGGCCACGGCGATCCGGACGGCCCGGCGCCGTCCACTGGCGGGCGTTCTTCTCACGGCGGTCGTTCGGTGATCCGGCGAACCGGCGGCCTGACCCATCGACAATTCCTCCGCGCATAGAAAAAGGACAGGCCCGGAGGACCTGCCGCGTTCCGTGTCATTGCTGGCGATCCCACAGATCCGTGGCATCCAACCTTAAAGCGGACTATTCACACCCTATAGACCATCAGGTCCGATCCGAAAACCATTCGAACGGCGCAGGATCCCGACCTGCCCGCCCAGCCGCCCCGCCCTCGGCCCGCTCCCCGAGGTCCGGCTCCGCGAGGTCCGGCTCCCCGCCCGGTCACCGGGCGGGCTAGGTTGGAGGACATGACCACCGAGGCCCAGGAGCAGGACGCACCGCTCGTCGCCGTCGCGTCCGCAGACGCCGTACTGCGGCACCCCGAGGTGGGCGAGCACCTGCTCACCGACATCGAACGGGCCCGCGCCGCACGCTTCCGCCATGAGTCCGGACGGGCCGACTTCGTCGCCGGGCACGTCCTGGTCCGGCTCTGCGCCGCCCGGCTGCTCGGCGTCCCCACCGCCGGACTGGTCCTCGCCCAGCAGTGCCCGGACTGCGGCCTCGCCGACCACGGCAAGCCCTATCTGCCCGACCATCCCGGGGTGGAGGTGAGCCTGTCCCACACCCGGGGCGTGGTCGCTGCCGGGGCGGGCCGCCGGCCGGTCGGCGTGGACGTGGAACTCGCCGCCCGGGGCGGCTCGCTGCGCGCGGTCGCCCGCCGGGTGCTCACCCCGGCCGAGCTGGCCCTGGTCGAGGCGGCGCCGGAGCCGGACCGGGCGTTCCTGCGGCAGTGGGTGCGCAAGGAGTCGCTGATCAAGATCGGGCGCGCCACCCTGGACACCCTCGGGCAGGTCGACCTCTCCGCCCTGCCGCTGGACGTCCCGCCCGGCGCCCCGCTGCGCGGCCGCTTCGAGGACCTCTACCTGCTCGACTGGACCGACCCCGGGCACGGCGCCGCCGTCGCGGCCGTCAGCACCGCCCCGCCCCGCCTGGTGGAGCTGCTCCCGGCGGACTGAGTTCCGGGCGGGCTCTCGGCTTCGGCCGGTTCCGGGCAGGCGGGCCGCCCGGCGGGCCGAGCGGGGGCCACCCGAGCGCGGGGCCGGTGAATAAGCGGTGTTAGCGTGCCTGGTCGTGGGCACGCCGACCGCGCACGCCCGCCGACTCCCAGCTGCCCACCGGATTCAAAGGGTGCCCCGCCATGGCCAAGTTCCTGCTGAGCCTGCACGTCCTCGCGTCGGTCCTGTTCATAGGCCCGGTCGCGGTGGCCGTCAGCATGTTCCCGCGCCGGGCGAAGGCCGCCCTGGCCGGCGGGCCGGACCAGGCCTCGGACGCGGGCGTGCTGCGCGTCCTGCACCGGATCACCCAGGTCTACGCGCTGCTCGGCGTCGCGGTGCCGGTGCTGGGCATCGGTGTGGCCCAGGTGATGGACGTGCTGAGCCAGTCCTGGCTGATCGCCTCGATGGTGCTCACCGCGATCGCCGCGCTCTCCCTGCTGCTCTTCGTGCTGCCCGGCCAGCAGGCCGCCGTGGACGCGCTCGGCCTCGACCCGGCGGACGAGAAGCACACCAAGGCCGTCAGCGGCCTGCGGATGCTGCCGATGACCGCCGGGGTGTTCAACCTGCTGTGGGCCGTGGTCGTGGTGCTGATGGTGATCCGCCCGGGCTCGACCACCGGCGCCTGATCGACGTCTGATCGACGCCCGGTCCCGAGGCCCCCTGCCGCGGGCCCGGCTCGTTCGAGTACCGTCCTTGCCCATGACGATCGTGGCGGGCATGGGCAGCCCCACCGGGACCGGCGTCGGCCCGCTGATCCGCGGCTGGCGGGAACGCCGACAGCTCAGCCAGCTGCAGCTGGCCCTGCGGGCGGACTCCTCGGCCCGGCACCTCAGCTTCGTCGAGAACGGACGCGCCCGGCCGGGCCGGGACCTGCTGCTGCGACTGGCCGAACAGCTGGACGTCCCGGTGCGCGAACGCAACTCCCTTCTGCTGGCGGCCGGTTACGCCCCGCACTACCCCGAGACACCACTGGACGACCCGTCCATGGAGGCGCTGCGCGGCGGCGTCGAGCGGCTGCTCGCCGCACACGACCCGTACCCGGCGGTGGTGGTCGACGGGACCTTCCAGGTGCTGGCGGCCAACCGCTCGCTCACCCTGCTACTGGACGGCGTCGACCCGCAGCTGGTCCGGCCGCCGTTCAACGCCGTCCGGGTCGCCCTGCACCCGGGCGGGCTGGCGCCGCACATCGTCAACTTCCGGCAGTGGCGGGGGCACCTGCTGGCACGGCTGGAACACCGGCTGGAGCTGGTCCGCGCGGAGCCGCTGCGGCGGCTGTACGAGGAGGTCCGCGGCTACCCCGAACCGGCGCAGGAGGGACCGGCCGGGGACACCGCCGAGTACGGGCACCCCTTCGCGCTGCCGCTGCGGATCCGGCACGACGGACGGGTGCTCTCCTTCCTGTCCACCATCGCCACCTTCAACACGCCGCTGGACGTGACCGTCTCCGAACTCGCCATGGAGACCTTCCTGCCCGCCGACCGGGAGACCGTCCGCTACCTCCAGTCCGTGGTCGGCCCGGAACGGTAGTCGGCTGCCGGCGGGCCCGGGCGCTAACCCCGGCCACCGCCGCGGCGCAGCGCGGCGAGCTGGAGGACCACGAACAGGGCCACGGCGGCGGCCTGCAACGGGATCCAGACCGCACCGACCGCGGTCGGCTCGAACCACACCGCGAGCGCGGCCAGGCTGAGCGCGACCCAGGCCGCGTTGACGCCCACCACCACCTCCACTGCGGCGCGCGGGGGACGGCGGGCGGCCAGCGCGCCGACCACGAGGCCGTGGCCGGTGAGGAGCAGCCCGAGCAGCAGCAGGGTGACGCGGCCGACCCCGAGCAGCCGGCCGAGCGGTCCGGCGAGGACCAGGTAGGCCAGGCCGTTGCCGGCCGTGACAACCGCGTCCAGGGCGAGAACCCCGCGGACCGTCCACGGGGAGAACACCGGACCGGGCCGGTCGGGGGTGCCGGTGTACGCGTTCGCGGGCATGCGGATCGCCTCCTGAGCGGGGTGGTGGTGGCCCGGTGGCGCCGACGGCCCTGACCGGACGGCTCCACCCTGCCGGGCGCGGCGCCGGGCGTCGATTACCTCGCGGGTAAGGGCCCCGCCGGCCTCGCGGGGCAAGGACCCCTGGGAACCGCCACGCAGGCAAGGGCCCGCCGCCGCCCGGGCCCGGCCGCTCACGGCCTGCGGGGCCGCCCGAGCAGCACACCCGCCCGCTTCACCGCGCGGGCGGTGATCGTGGTCTCGGCGCGGGTGACGCCGAGCGGGCCGAGGGTGTCGGTGAGGAAGCGGTAGAGGCCGCCGTGGTCGGGGCAGAACAGCGTGGCCAGCAGGTTGGTCGGGCCGCTGGTGGCGAAGACGCCGTGCACCTGGGGGTGGCGGGCCAGTTCGGCGCCGACCCCGGCGAGCCGGCCGGGCGGCACGTCCAGCCAGAGGTTGGCGTCCACGGCCATGCCGAGCAGCTGCGGGTCCACGGTGGCGTGGGTGCGCAGCAGCCCGAGCCCGTCCAGCCGGTGCAGGCGGCGCCGGACGGTCGACTCGGGGGCGCCGGCCGCTGCGGCCAGTACGGCATGGGACTGCCGGGCGTCCTCCTCCAGCCGGTCCAGCAGCGCGCGGTCGAGACCGTCCAGCGGCGGGGGTGTGGCCGGGCGCGGGACGAGGGGCCGGGCGAGCGCGGCGGCCTCCTGGTCGGTCAGCGAGCCGGCCCGCCACTGCCCGGCATCCGCGAAGGCGTGCAGCACGGCATGGGTGGTGGTCTCGGTGACGGCGTCGGTCGCGGGCAACTGCCCGTACAGCAGGCGGTCGCGGGCGCCGGCGTCGCTCAGCATCACGGCGCCGACCTCGTGGCCGCCGAGCATGATGTCGACGAACGGGACGTCTGGCCGGTCGGCCAGCGCCCGGGCGATGGCGTCCACCCGGCCGCGCAGCACCCGGACCCGCAGCAGCAGCGCGCCCACGGCGGCGTCCTCGACATCGGGCATCCGGACCACCCGCAGCACCCCGGCCTGCCGCATCCGGCCCAGCCGGCGGGTGACCGTCCGGGCGGAGACCCCCAGCACCTCGGCGATCCGGCCGGGCTCGGCCCGTCCGTCCACCTGGAGGGCGCCGACCAGGCGGCGGTCGAGGGCGTCCAGCACGGTGTCCGGATCGTTCGTGGTGAGGTCCATGGTATCCGATCTCCGTCGTTCAAGGCTGATTGAGCGTCCTGTTCGGCAGCCCTGACGGTACTCCTTGTCCTGTTCGGCCGGAGCGGACCGGCCACCGGGGAGAGGGAGAGCGCGATGACGACGACGGAGCTGTGGACGCTGGCGGAGGCCGTGGAGGCGGCGGTGCGGGAGGTCGGCGCGAAGCTGGCCGCGAACCGGCCCGCCGAGCCGACCCCGGCGCGGACCGTCGACGAGGCGATGGCACGGTTCGCCGAACTGGACGGCCCGGCCGCCACCGACCTGCGCGAGCGACTGACCGCGCTGCGCCCGCAGGCCGGCTGGCTGCCGGAGGAACTGGACGGCTCGGTGCCCGCCGAGGGCGAGTGGTGGGTGTGCGACGCGACCGACGGCGCGGTGCAGTACCTGCTCGGGCAGCCGCACTGGGCGCTGACGGCGGCCCTGGTGCGCGACGGCGTGGCGGTGCTGGCCGTGGTGCACGCCCCGCAGCTGTTCGGCGCGGGCCGCACCTACCGGGCGGTGCTGGGCGGCGGGGCGCAGTTGGACGGGCGGCCGGTCGCGCCGCTGGAGCGGGAGTTGGCGGCCACCGTGGCCGCCACCAGCCAGCCGCCGCTGGTGGCCGCCGACCCGGTGGCGCTGCGCCGGGCCGGCGAGTCGCTGTCCGCGATGGCCGGCGCGGTGCTGGCGGTGCGCAACCTCGGCCCGACCGCGCTGCAGGTGGCGCAGGTCGGCTCCGGGCACCTGGCGCTGTTCTGGGAGTACGGGCGGGACGCGGGCAACCTGCTGCCCGGCGCCCTGATCGCGAGCGAGGCGGGCGCGACGGTGACGGACGCCGCCGGGGCGGCCTGGACGGCCGGCTCGGACAGCTTCCTCGCCGCCGCGCCCGGACTGCACCGGGACGCGGTGGGGGTGCTGGGCGCCGTCAGCTGAGGCCGAACAGCGCGGCCGCGTTGTCGTGGCAGACCGCCCGCAGCCACTCCTCCCCCAGCCCCAGCCCGGCCAGCGCCTCCAGCTGGTGGACGTACCGGTACGGGATGTTGGGGAAGTCACTGCCCAGCAGGACGCGCTCGCCCAGCCCGCGCAGCCGCGGCAGCTCCTCGCGCGGGAACGGGACGTCGGCCTCGGCGAAGTCGGTGAACGCGATGGTGGTGTCCAGTCGGACGGCCGGGTGGCGTTCGGCCAGGTCGAGGAAGTCGCGGTACTCGGGCATGCCGAGGTGGGCGACCACCAGGACCAGGCCCGGGTGCCGGTCCAGCACCGCGCCGATCGGGCCGGGGCCGGTGAACTTGCCCGGCATTGGCCCGGATCCGCAGTGGGTGACCACCGGGGTGCCGGTGTCGGCCAGCAGCCCCCAGACCTCGTCCAGCCGGGCGTCCGTCGGGTCGTAGCCGCCGACCTGGAGGTGCGCCTTGAACACCCGGGCGCCGTCCTCGATCGCCCGCGCCACGTAACCGGCCGCCTCCGGCTCGGGGAAGAAGGTCGCGGTGTGCAGGCAGTCCGGGGTGCGGGCGGCGAACTCGGCCGCCCAGGCGTTCAGCCAGCCGGCCATGCCCGGCTTGTGCGGGTAGAGCATCGAGGTGAACGCCCGGACGCCGAAGTCCCGCAGCCGCTGGACGCGCTGCTCCTCGGCCTCGCGGTAGGTGATCGGCCAGGGGCGGTTCACCAGCGGGCCGGCCGCGTCGAAGTACGCCCACACCTTGTCGAGGACGTTCTTCGGCATGAAGTGGGTGTGCACGTCGATCAGTCCGGGCAGGCCGAGGGCCTGCCAGAACTCCCGTACGCTCCGGGCTTCCTGGCCGTCCGCGCGGGCCTGTTCGTCGTTCGCGCGGGCCTCTTCGTCGTTCACGCGGGCCTGTTCGTCGTTCACGCGGGCCTGTTCGTCGTTCACGCGGGCCCCTCGGTCGTTCACGCGGGCACCGGGCGGGCGCGGTCGATGATCTCCGTGGTGTCGACGCCGGAGGGCAGGGTGCCGAAGGCGGCGCCGTGGTCGCCGCCGAGCCGGCTCGCACAGAAGGCGTCGGCCACCGCCGGGCTGCCGTACCGAACCAGCAGCGAGCCCTGGAAGGCCAGCGCCATCGACTCGACCAGCCGCCGGGTGCGGTACTCCAGGTCGCTCACGTCGCTGAGCTGCTTGCGCAGTTCGGCGACGGCCGCGTCCAGCCGGCGGTCCGCCCCGGCGGCCGCGTCCAGTTCGCCGAGGAAGGCCTCGACCGTCTCCGGGCGCTTGGCCATGGCGCGCAGGGCGTCCAGCGCGGCGACGTTGCCGGAGCCCTCCCAGATCGACACCAGCGGCGCCTCGCGGTAGAGCCGGGGCATCCCGGACTCCTCGACGTAGCCGTTGCCGCCCAGGCACTCCAGCGCCTCGGCGGAGTGCGCCGGACCGCGCTTGCACACCCAGTACTTGGCCACGGCCAGGCCCAACCGCCGTACCAGCGCCTCGGTTTCGTCCCCGGCCAGGGCGAGGTCGGTGGCCCGGGCCAGCCGCATCGCCACGGTGGTGGCCGCCTCGGACTCCACCACCAGGTCGGCCAGCACGTTGCGCATCAGCGGCTGGTCGACCAGCGCCTTGCCGAAGGCCCGCCGGTGCAGGGCGTGGTGGACCGCCCGGGTGGCGCCGTAGCGCATCCCGGAGGCGGCCCCGACGGTGCAGTCCAGGCGGGTCATGTTGACCATCTCGATGATGGTCTGCACACCCCGGCCCTCCCCGCCGACCAGCAGGCCCACCGCGCCGTCGTACTCCAGCTCGGCAGAGGCGTTGGACTTGTTGCCGAGCTTGTCCTTGAGCCGCATCAGGCGCAGCCGGTTGCGGCTGCCGTCCGGGAGGACGCGCGGCAGCACGAAGCAGCCCAGCCCGCCCGGGGCCTGGGCGAGGGTCAGGAAGAGGTCGGACATCGGCGCCGAGGTGAACCACTTGTGGCCGGTGAGCCGGTAGCTGCCGTCCGACTGCGGGACCGCCGTGGTGGTGTTGGTGCGGACGTCCGAGCCGCCCTGCTTCTCGGTCATCGACATGCCCGCGATCAGTCCGCGCTTGGTGTGCGGCTCGCGCAGCCCGTAGTCGTACTCGGTGGCGGCCAGCAGCGGCTCCAACTCGGCGGCCAGGTCCGGGCTCTGGCGCAGCGCCGGGACGGCGGCGTAGGTCATCGAGATCGGGCAGGTGTGGCCGGCCTCGACCTGGCCCCAGACGAAGAACTTGGCGGCGCGGGCGGAGTGGGCGCCGGGCCGGTCGTCCCGCCAGGGCGCGGCGTGCAGGCCGTACGAGACGGCGGTGCGCATCAGCTCGTGCCAGTACGGGTGGAACTCGACCTCGTCGATCCGGTGGCCGAAGCGGTCGTGGGTGCGCAGCACGGGCGGGTTCTCGTTGGCCAGCCGGCCCCAGTCGGCGGCCTGCTCGGAGCCCGCCAGGCGGCCGAGTTCGCGCAGTTCCGGCTCGGCCCAGCCGGCGCCGGCCCGGTGCAGGGCGGCGAGGAGGGTCGGGTCGGCGGCGGTGTCGTGGCCGTACGGCAGGGGCACCTGGTTGGTGACCTCATGCGTCGCTGTCATCGCGTCCTCCCAGGGCACGCAGGGTGAAGGAGACCAGGGCGGGAACCACCTCGGCGGTGGCCCGCTGGGGGTCTGAGGGTTCGGCCGTCTCGGCCGTCTCGGCTGTATCGGCCTTTTCGGCTGCCTCGGTCGGCTCGGCTGGTGCGGCCGTCTCGACCGGTGCGGCAGGTGCGGCCGCGAGCGGGCCGGCCAGCGCCTCGCCGACCGCGCCGACCAGGGCGGCGGCGGTCAGCACCGGGTCCTGCGCGGGAAGTTCGCCGGCCGCCACGGCGGCGGCGATCTCGGTGGCGATCACGTCCCGGAACGCCCGCCGGAAGACCAGGCGCTCGCCGTCCACCACCGCGTCGGCAGGCTCGACCAGCAGCGCGTACGCCAGCCGGGGCGCGCGCAGGGCGCGGGCCGCGAAGGTCTCGACCACGGCGGCGATCCGCCGCTGCGGGGTGTCCCGGCGGGCGACGGCGGTGTTCACCGCGGCCATCTCCCGGGTGACCACCCGGCGGAACAACTCCACCGAAAGCTCGGCCTTGTTGGCGAAGTGCTGGTAGACGCTGCCGGTGGCGATCCCGGCGCGGTCCGCCACGGCGGCCATGGTGCAGCCACCGTAGCCGCGCTCGGCGAGCAGGCCGACCGCCGACTGCAGCACCGCCTCGCGCTGGGCGTCCAGGCGGGCTTGGACGGCGGGGGTACGACGGTAGGCCATGGAAGCATTGAAGCACTGATTCACTGCTTCGGGGAGGGGGCGGCGTCTCACCGCTCGTACCGCTCGCACCGCTCGGTCGGCCCGTTCCGCTCGGTCCGCCCCTTCCGTGCGAACGACGGGAGGCCGCCCCGGGCGGGGCGGCCTCCTGGTCCTGCTGGTCCTGCTGGTCCTACTGATCTTGCTGGTCCTGCTGCGGGGCGTTACAGCGGGCGGCGCTCCTGCTCCAGCCGCTGACCCTCGATGTCGAGCGGGCCGAAGGGCGCCCCCGTCTGCGGGGACTTGGCCAGCGAACGGGCGTCGCCCTGGTCGCCCAGACCGGCCCACTCCAGCACCTTGGCGGTGGCCTCCCCCGACTGCGCGGCCGGCAGCTTGCCGATGTTGGAGCCGTGGTTGCCGCCGGGCACCACGTAGACGTAGCTGTCGTCACTGCCCCGGCCGAGGTGGAACGGCTTGGCGCCCCACGGGTCGTTGCCGCCGTAGACGAACATGATCCGCTCGCCCTCGCGCTTCACCCAGCGGTCGATGTCGGGCATCGCGTGCGGGTTGAAGACGGTCGGGATCTCCTTCGGCACGTAGGAACGGGCCGAGTAGAGCTCCTTGTAGTCGTAGTGCAGCTGGTCCTTCAGGTACGAGACGTCGAAGTACGGCGCACCCAGCTCGGTGGCGGCCTGGTAGTAGTACGCGGTGTACTTCGCCAGCGACTGGTCGCTGTTGCCGGTGATGCCCGACTGGGCGTCGTACCACGCGTACAGCTCGTCGTCGGTCGCGGTGGCGGCCACCGGGACCTTCGCGCAGTCCGACTCCAGGCTGTACTGCCAGAACGCCCAGACCACGTCGAGCACACCGGCCTCGTAGGCGCGGTCCGGGGTGCCGAGGGTGTTGAAGGTGGAACCCGCCGCCTTGTTGTCGGCGATGTAGCGGGGCTCCAGGCGGTCACGGCGCACCAGCAGTTCGCGCTGGGCGGCGTTCAGCTTGGCGCGGCACTCGGGGGTGCCGACGGTGCGGAAGAAGTCGGTGTAGGCCGAGTAGTCGCTGACATCGGTGTTGTTCGGCGCGACGTAGGCGATCGTGCCCGCCACGTCGTCCGGGTAGAAGCGCCGGTAGAAGGTGGAGGACATGCCGCCCTTGCTGGCGCCGGTGGAGAGCCACTCCTGCTGGTAGATCCGCTTGAGCGCGGTCACCAGCTTGTGGGAGTCGGCGGCCTGCTGGCGGATGCCCGCCTTGGACCAGTCGGCCGGCTCGGGGCGGGAGGGGGTGAAGAACCGGTACTCGATGGAGACCTGGTTGCCGTCCACCAGCCGGGTCGGCTCGGTGCGGGACGGCGTGGTGCCCAGCGTGTAGCCGTTGGTGTAGAAGACCGTCGGGCGGTCATAGCCCCGGTGCAGCACGCTGAAGCGCTGCTGGAAGGTGCCCAGCCAGGGGCGGAAGTGGTCGATCGGCTGGGTGTAGGTGGCCAGGAAGTAGCGGTGGCCGGTGGTGGTGGGCTGCTCATCGGTGATCGTCACGCCGGGGATCGCCGCCAGGCGGTCCTTGATGTCGGCGGTCGGGTCGTCGGCGGGGCTCCGGCCGTGCGCGGCCCCGGCCGCCTCGGCCCCCTGCCCGGTGGCGGCCGAGGCCGGGGCGGCCAGGACACCGATCGCGAACATCGGTATCAGCAGGACGGAAACCAACAGCCTCTTCAGCTTGGTGGTCATCAACTCTCCATCTGGTCAACGAACATGACAGCTGCCTCATCGGCACAACACTGCGGTGCGGATGGTGCGGCGGCCGCCCGGTGGACGGCCGAATGGGCCACCCGCCTGGTCGCGGGTGGCCCATCGGGGGAAGGTGCTGGTCAGGGGGCTTGCCTCGGTTCCGTCGGCGGCTCGGGCGGTCGCCCGCCGAGGGGGTGCGGCGCGGACGGACCGGGGCTCAGGAGTGGGCTGGGGCTCAGGAGTGGGCTGGGCTGGTCAGGACAGGCCGATGAGGCCTACGGGCGGGGCAGGGCGCAGCCCGCCAGGGTGAGGTCGAGGCGATTGCCGGGTGCGAAGCAGGCGGGGATGCCGTAGGTCTCCTGGGCGTAGCCGATGCCCTGGTGCACCGTGACCGCGCCGGTCTCGTCGACCTCGCACGGGTTGTCGAGGGTGCAGGACTCGCCGCTCTCGTTGATCGTGTTGTTCACCGCGACGAGCTGACCGGTCGAGGCGTCGACCACCGGCGAGCCGGAGGTGCCGCCGATGACGTTGCAGCCGGAGGTGTAGCGGACCGAGTCCTTGAAGGTCCAGTCGGCCTCGTTCAGCTGGTAGGCGAAGCCGTCGATCGAGCAGGAGTAGATCTTCTTCCAGTAGCCGGAGACGACCCGGATGTCGGCACCCTGGGTGGGGTGGGTGTCGGCGACGGTCAGCGGCGAGATCCCGTACTTCGACTTGATCGAGGCGTAGCTGGTGTTCAGCTGGTAGATCGACACATCGGTGTCGGTCATGGCGCCGTAGACCACCTTGGTCGCGCGCAGTGTCGCGAGGCGGCCACCAGTGGCGCTGAGCAGGGTGAAGGTCCGGCTGGAGGACTGGTCGAGCACGACTTCACCGGGGCCGGGCATACCGGATTCCAGGCAGTGGCCGTTGGAGAGCACGAGGGCCGGGTCGGACGCGGCCGAATTCGGCATCCGTACCAGTGAGCCGGAGCAGTTGCTGAGCGCGACTGTCCCGGCGAAGGTGACGGCGGCGGCCCGGGCCTTCGCCGGGGCCGCCGGGGCGGCGGCCTGGGCCGGAGCGGCAGCCCGAGCCGGAGCGGCAGCCTGGGCCGGGAGGGCGCCGACGAGGGAGGTGGCGCCTACGGTCAGGAGCGTTGCGAGCATGCCTATGAGCGGCTTCTTCATGAGAGACCTCTCGGTGTGGGGGTCCCCCAAAACTGTCGCGGACATGACTTACTGTCAAGAGTCAAAACGAGACCAAGAAAACACCCCTGGCCACGAGGGCCGGCCCACTCCCCCGCCGAGCCCACCAGGAGCCCGCCAAGATCCCGCTAGAGACCTGGAGTGCTCAACTCCCCTGCCAGTGAAGCCGACCGAGGCTGATCAGCCGCAGTTGCAGCCGGGCGGTGGCGGCGATCCGCTGCTCGCGGGCGGGGTCCGCCTCCTGGGCCTCCAGGAAGGCGGAGGCCGTCGACACCATGTGGTCGACATACAACTCGGCGAGCATCCGCAGGTCCTGCTCGCTCCAGCCCTTCGAGACCGGCTGGAGCGCCAGGGCGGAGCCGACCTCGGCGGCGAAGCGGCCGAGCTCCGCGTCGATCGCCTCGCGCACCTGCCGGACCCCGCCGTGCCGCTCGCGCGCCAGGAAGCGCACGTGCGGCCGGTGCTCGCGGACGTGCCGCCGGATCACGTCCACCGCACGGTCGATCAGCTCCTCGGCGCCGTCGGCCTCGGCCAGCACCGAGCGGATCATGACGTGCAGGCTGGCCAGCGACTCCTCGACCAGCGCGACGCCGAGGGTGGCGAGGTCGGGGAAGTGCCGGTAGAAGGCGGCCGGGGACAGCCCGGCCTCCCGGGTGACCTCGCGGACGCCCAGGCTGGCCAGGTTCTGATCGGCCAGCAGGTGCAGCCCCGCATCCATCAAGGCCCGCCGACTCTGCTGTTTCTGGGCCTGTCTGGCCCCTACGGTGTGACTCACGCCATTCAGTAAACAGTCGTTTGCCGAAATTGGCCAGCCGGGCGTACAGTGGGACCCGAAGTCAGTGAACACTTGTCAACCGAAACCGGCGCAGCACCAGCCGTAGCTGAAGGAGCCAGCCGTGATCCTGTTCTCCGCACTGGTCGCCATGGGAATCCTGATCGGCACCGCCGCCCACCTCCCCCTCCCGGTGTTCCTCGCCGCCTCCGCCGCCATCACCGCCTGGCTGCTCGCCTTCGGCGCCCGCGAGGGCATCGCCCGCCTGCGGCACCGCTGACCCGGCCGACCGCCGCAGGCCCCAGCAGGCCACCACCGGTCACCAGAAGCCCCGCCGACCCGTCCACTCCCGATGAGAGGACCGCCACCGCCATGAGCACCGCCACCAACCGTGCAGTCAACGGCCGTGCAGTCAACGGCCGCACCTTCGCCCGTCGCGGCACCACCGACCGTGCCGCCACCGCCCACGCCATGACCGAGCGCACCGTCACCGAGCGCACCGCCGATGACCGTCAGGGCACCGCCGAGGCCGACAACCTGGCCATCGCCTCCTTCCTCCTCGGCCTCCCCGGCCTGCTGCTCTTCAACATCGTCCTGGGCCCGATCGCCATCACCCTCGCCACGCTGGCCCTGGTCCGCGGCACCGACCGCCGCATCCGCGCCTTCCTCGGCCTGGCCCTCGGCATCACCTCCCTGGTCATCCTCGCCGTCACCACCGCGACCTCCCACGGCGTGCTCATCGACCTCGGCTCCTGAACCACGCTCAACTCCCCGGCCCCCGCGCCGAACCACTGATCACCTCAACCCGGCCCACGACCCCCGCCCGCCACGTAGGGTGGCCTCATCGGCCGGGTGACCACAGGGGGCAGGAGTGAGTACCGAGATCCGCAGCGACGCACCGCCGGCGCCCATCGAGGCGGGCGGGGGCGGACGGCTGCTCGCGGTGAGCGATCTGCACATCTCCTACCAGGAGAACCGCGAACTGGTGGAGAAGCTCCGGCCCACCCACCCCGACGACTGGCTGCTCGTCGCGGGGGACGTCGCCGAGCTCACCACCAGCATCGAGTGGGCGCTCGGCCTGCTCGCCGACCGCTTCGCCCGCGTGGTGTGGGCGCCCGGCAACCACGAGCTGTGGACCCACCCCGAGGACCCGGTCCAGCTCCGCGGCGTGGCCCGCTACGACCACCTGGTGGAACTGTGCCGCGCCCTCGGCGTCGTCACCCCCGAGGACCCGTACCCGATCTGGCAGGGCGCGGGTGGCCCCGTCCGGATCGCCCCGCTCTTCCTTCTCTACGACTACTCCTTCCGTGCCCCGGGCACGACCACCAAGGAGGAGTCCCTGGCGGCCGCCTACGAGAGCGGCATCGTCTGCGCGGACGAGCGGATGCTCTACCCGGACCCGTTCCCGGACCGCGACTCCTGGTGCCGTGAGCGCGTCCGGCTGACCGAGCAGCGGCTCGCGGCCTGTGACCCGGAGGTCCCGCTGGTCCTGGTCAACCACTATCCGCTGGTCCGCCACCCCACCGAGATCCTCTGGTACCCCGAGTTCGCCCAGTGGTGCGGCACCGAGCTGACCGCCGACTGGCACCGCCGCTTCAACACCGCCGCGATGATCTACGGCCATCTGCACATCCCGCGCAAGACCAGCTACGACGGCGTCCCGTTCGAAGAGGTCTCGCTCGGATACCCGCGCGAGTGGCGCAAGCGCGGGCTGCCGGACCCGCTTCTGCGGGAGGTGTTCCCGCAGGTCACGGTGGGCTGAGCGTCGGCGCCCGGATCCCGGTGCCACCGACGCCGTGGACCTCCACGGCGTCGGCAGCCCGGGCGGCGGTGCCACGTCCGGCGGCGAGGACGGTCACCTGGCGCCACCGCCCCGGTCGGTGTCCCTGGTCGGCTCCGTGAGCACGGCCCGCTTGGCCCGGTATTCCTCGGCGTCGATGTCGCCCTCGGCGTAGCGGCGGCCCAGGACGGCGAGCGGGTGCTCCGCCTCGCCGGCGGCGCCGGCCGCGGCCGCGAAGCCGCAGGCTCCGCGCCGCCGCCAGACCGTCCGGCGCAGTAGCGCGATCACCAGGACCACCACGGCGATCCAGAGCAGGGGTACCAGCAGGATCCAGGCGCCCGGCCCGTGCCAATCTGCCAGCTGCGTGTACATCGCGCTTCATCTCCTCGCGGTCGGCTCCACACCCCCGGGGTTTCCCGAGGTGCCTTGAGCGTCCCGCCAAGGGATCTCATCGCGCGTCCTCCCAGCAGCGGCAGTTGGGCTACTCCCGCGAGAGTACGAACGCCCCACGACACGCCGGGCCGGAAGTAGCCGTCTAGGCCGGCCGCCGCCACCGAAAACGGGCCACCGAAAGCAAGCCGCCGGCAGCAGGCCGGCCGCCCGGGGAGCCGAGCCGCGGGCCGTCAGCCCAGCCAGCCCGGCCGCACCAGCCCCGACTCGTACGCCAGCACCACCAGTTGCGCCCGGTCCCGGGCCGCGAGCTTCACCATCGCCCGGCTGACGTGGGTCTTCGCCGTCAGCGGGCTGACCACCAGCCGCCGGGCGATCTCGTCGTTGGACAGCCCCATGCCGACCAGCGCCAGCACCTCGCGCTCCCGCTCGGTCAGCATCGAGATGTCCGAGAGTCCCGCCGGTGCGGCCTCGGGCCTCTTCGAGCGGGCCGCGAACTCGCCGATCAGCCGCCTGGTCACGCCCGGTGAGAGCAGCGCGTCCCCGGCGACGGCGACCCTGATCGCCCGCAACAGGTCGGCCGGCTCGGTGTCCTTGACCAGGAAGCCCGCCGCCCCCGAGCGCAGCGCCTCGAAGACGTACTCGTCCAGCTCGAAGGTGGTCAGCACGACCACCCGTACGGAGGACAGCGCCGGGTCCGCGGCGATCCTCCTGGTCGCCTCCAGCCCGTCCATCCGGGGCATCCGGACGTCCATCAGCACGACGTCCGGCACCAGTTCGCGGGCGAGCCGCACCGCCGCCTCGCCGTCGTCCGCCTCGCCGACCACCGTGAGGTCGTCCTGGAGGTCCAGCAGGGCGCGGAAGCCCGCCCGGACCAGCAGTTGGTCATCCGCCAGCAGTACCCGAATCAATCGCTCTCCGCCTTCGGTGTCGGCAGCTCCGCCCGGACCCGGAAGCCGCCGTCCGGCAGCGGCCCCGCCGTGATGGTGCCACCGAACGCGGACGCCCGTTCCCGCATCCCGACCAACCCGCTGCCCGACCCGCCGGCGTCCCCGACCACCGCCGGCCCCGGGTCCTCGACCAGCACCACCAGGACGGCGCCGTCCCGCCAGTCGAGCACCACGACCGCCTCCCGGGCCACCGAGTGCCGGATGACGTTGGTCAGCGCCTCCTGGACGATCCGGAAGGCGGTGAGGTCGACGGTGGCGGACAGCGGGCGGCGCTCGCCGTCCTCGTGCACCTCGACCGCCAGGCCCACCCGGTCGGCCTGCTCGGTGAGTTCGTCCAGCCGGGCGAGCCCCGGGGCCGGCCCGCGCGGCGCCGCGTCGGGCCCGCGCAGCGTGGCGAGCACCTGGCGGACCTCGCCGAGCGCCTCCTTGCTGGTCGACTTGATGGTGACCAGCGCGGTGCGGGCCTCCTCCGGCCGCCGGTCGAGCAGCGCCAGCGCGACCCCGGCCTGGATGTTGATCAGCGACAGGCTGTGCGCCAGGATGTCGTGCAACTCCCGGGCCATCTTGAGCCGTTCCTCGTTGGCCCGGCGCTGCTCCAGCTGCTGCCGGTAGGCCCGGTGGGCGGCGATCCGCTCGCGCCGGAAGCGGATCAGCTCGGCGACCGCCAGCACCAGCAACAGCCAGGCCAGCAGCCCGAGTTCGGCCTGCCAGACGAACCTGGTCGGCGCGGCGTGCTGCCAGCTGTCCGGCAGCACGAAGGTGGTCAGGACGTGTACCAGGTACACCCCGGCGACCCCCGCCCAGGCCGCCCGGCGGTGCCCGCAGCCGATCGCGAAGCAGCAGGCGATCACCCAGCTCAGGAACACCGGCCCGTACGGGTACCCGGCGGCCAGGTACCCGGCGGTGACCACCGACGTCCCCGCCACCGCCGCGACCGGGCGGCGCCCGAACAGCGCCAGCAGCGCCGGACCGAGCAGCAGCAGAACGTAGCCGAACACGTCCAGCGGGACCCGGCCGCCCTGGTGGCGCGCGGCGACCCCCGACCCGACCACCTGGACCACCGCGGCCGCCAGCGCCACCTGCACCGGCAGGCCCGACCGCGCCGACCGACCCGACCGACCCGACCGCGCCCACGGTGGGCGCCACGGCCCGGGCGGCGGCTCCGGCGCCGGGGGCGTCGCAGCGGACGGCGGGCCCGACGGCTCCGGGGGCTGGGACGTGGGCGGCATCATGCCCGGAAGGCTAGACCCGCGCCGCGCCCCCACGCGTCCTCCACCAGTGGCGTTCGGGCGTACTCCCGCTGGAGTACGCCCGAACCCGTCACGCCCTCGGCCACCCCGCCGACAACCCTGCCGTCCACCCCGCCGACGACGCTCAGCCCTCGGCGCCGACGGCGGCCGCGGCCGCCTGCGCCGCCTCCTCCGCCTCCCCGTGGGACACCGACGCCTCCGCCGGCCGCTTCAGCGTCACCACCAGCTCCCCTTCACCGACGTCCGCGAGCAACGTGTCCCCCTCCCGCACGGAACCGTCCAACAGCAGGTTGGAGATCCGGTTGTCCAGCTCCGACTGGATCGTCCGGCGCAGCGGCCGGGCCCCGAACTCCGGCTGGTAGCCGCGGTTGACCAGGTACTCCTTGGCCGCCTCGGTGACCTCCAGCCGCACGTCCTGGGCCCGCAGCCGCCGCCGGGTGCGCTCCAGCAGCAGGTCGACCACCGACAGCAGGTCCTTCCGGGTGAGCGCGTGGAAGACGATCACCTCGTCGATCCGGTTGAGGAACTCCGGCCGGAACTGCTGGCGCAGGTCCCGCATCAGGTCGTCCCTCAGTGCCTGGTCCGGAGCTCCGCTCCGGGCGTCGACGTTGCCCGCGCGCTCCAGGATCCGCTGCGACCCGATGTTGCTGGTCATGATCACCACGGTGTTGCGGAAGTCGACCGTACGCCCCTGGGAGTCGGTGAGCCGCCCGTCGTCCAACACCTGGAGCAGCAGGTTGAAGATGTCCGGGTGCGCCTTCTCCACCTCGTCGAAGAGCAGCACGCTGTACGGCTTGCGGCGCACCGCCTCGGTCAGCTGCCCCGCCTCCTCGTAGCCGACGTACCCGGGCGGGGAGCCGACCAGCCGGGAGACGGTGTGCTTCTCCTGGAACTCGCTCATGTCGAAGCGGATCATCCGGTCCGGGTCGCCGAACAGCAGCGCCGCCAGCGCCTTGGCCAGCTCGGTCTTGCCGACGCCGGTCGGCCCGAGGAAGAGGAAGGAGCCGGTCGGCCGGTCCGGGTCGCCCATCCCGGCCCGGCCGCGGCGCACCGCCTGGGCGACGGCGGTGACCGCCTCGTCCTGGCCGATCACCTTCTGGTGCAGGTGGTCCTCCAGCTTGAGCAGCCGCTCCTTCTCGGTCGCGTTCAGCTCCGCGACCGGGATGCCGGTCCGGGAGGACAGCACCTGCGCGATGTCGTCGGCGGTCACCTCGACGACCTCCTCGCGGGACTCCGCGATCGCCGCCAGCTCCTCCTCGGTCTGCCGCAGCTCGGTCTTCAGGTTGGCGGCCCGCACGAACTCCTCGTCCGCCACGGCCTCGTCCAACTCCCGCTTCAGCTTGGTGATCCGGTCCTGCACCGAGGTCGCCGCGGTGGAGCCGCTGAGGCTGCGCAGCCGCACCCGGGCGCCGGCCTGGTCCAGCAGGTCGATCGCCTTGTCGGGCAGGAAGCGGTCGCTGACGTACCGGTCGGAGAGCGTCGCCGCCGCGTCCAGCGCCTCGTCACTGAACCGCACCTGGTGGTGCGCCTCGTACGCGTCGCGCAGCCCGCGGAGGATCTCGACCGTCTCCTCGACGCTCGGCTCCGGCACCAGCACCGGCTGGAAGCGGCGCTCCAGCGCGGCGTCCTTCTCCACGTGCCTGCGGTACTCGTCCAGCGTGGTCGCGCCCACCACGCTCAACTCGCCGCGCGCCAGGGCCGGTTTGAGGATGTTGCCGGCGTCCATCGAACCCTCGCCGCCACCGCCCGCGCCAACAACGGTGTGCAGCTCGTCCAGGAACAGGATCACGCCCTTCTCGGCCGCCGTGACCTCGTCGATCACGCTCTTCAGCCGCTCCTCGAACTCGCCCCGGTACTTGGACCCGGCCACCAGGGCGGTCAGGTCCAGGGCGACCACCCGCTTGTCCTTGAGACTCTGCGGCACGTCCCCGGAGACGATCCGCTGCGCCAGCCCCTCGACGATCGCGGTCTTGCCGACGCCCGGCTCACCGATCAGCACCGGGTTGTTCTTGGTCCGCCGGGAGAGGATCTCCACGGTCTGCTCGATCTCCTCGGCCCGCCCCACCACCGGGTCCAGCCGGCCACCGCGCGCCGCCTCGGTGAGGTCCTGGCCGTACTCGTCCAGCGTCGGCGTCTCGCTCGGGTGGGCGCCCGAACTGCCGCGCTCGCCACCGGTACCGCGCCCGTCCAGCACCGACTTCAGCGCCTCCTGCGAGGGCGCCGCGTTGCGCAGCGCCGTGCCGGCGCCGGACCGCTCCTGCTCCAGCAGCGCACCGAGGATGTGCTCCGGGCCGATGTACGAGGCACCGGCCGCCTGCGAACGGGCGTGCGCGGCGAGCAGCGCGCGCTTGGCCGAGGGGGTCAGCGCGGGCTTCCCATCCAGCGACTCCGGGTTGCCGACGGGCAACGCGTGCTCCAGATCCCCGGACAGCCGGTCCGGGTCGATGCCCGCCCGCTCCAGCATCCGCCGCGAGGGCTCCACCCGGGTGGCCGCCCAGGTCAGGTGCGCGGTGTCGAGGTCACTGCTGCCGTCCTCGGCCGCGCGCTGCGCGGCGAGCCCCAGCAACTCCTGGGAGGACTCGCTCAGCAACCGCCCGATCGGCACCCGCTGTACGGCGGGCGGGGAGGCCAGGGGGCTCATCCCGAAGAACCGGCTGAGCAGGTCGGAGAACGGGTCGTTCGATCCGAACGGGGGCATGGTCACGGAGGTTCACCTCTCCAAGCGGTTTGCAGCCACACAAACACAGCGCGCGTGCGCCCGCCTCCCGGGCGAACCGTCCGGGAGGCGCCGGCCCTCCGGCCTCCCGGGACCCCGCCCGCTCAACCGGTGAACTGCTCCAGCACCACACCGCCGCTGTACGTCACCGCCATCGCCAGCAGCCCGCCCACGACGTTGCGCGACACCGCCCGCCCCGGCCCGGCCCCGCCCAACCGGGCACTCGTCCAGCCCGACAGGGTCAGCGCCAGCACCACCGCGACCACCGTCACCCCCAGCCGCCAGGACTCCGGCGGCAGCATGACCGCCAGCAGCGGCACCAGCGCGCCCAGCGTGAACGCGGCCGCACTGGCCAGCGCTGCCTGCCACGGATTGGTCAACGCCTCCGGGTCGATGCCGAGTTCGGTCTGCGCGTGGGCCGCCAGCGCGTCCTGCGCGGTCAGCGCCGTCGCCACCTCCCTGGCCAGCCCGTCGGTCAGCCCGCTGTCCCGGTAGTAGTCGGTCAGTTCGTCGAGCTCCCCCTCCGGATCGTCCGCCAGCTCGCGCCGCTCCTTCGCCAACGCCGCCCGCTCGGTGTCCCGTTGGGTGCTGACCGAGACGTACTCGCCGGCTGCCATCGACATCGCCCCGGCCAGCAGCCCGGCCACCCCCGCCGCCAGCAGCGCGGTACGGGACCCAGCCGCGCCCGCCACTCCGGTCACGATCCCGGCGGTGGACACCACCCCGTCGTTCGCGCCCAGCACGGCCGCCCGCAGCCAGTTCAGCCGCGCCGACAGCTCCGCCCGGCTCTCCCCCGTCTGCTCCGCCATCCGCGCCACACCGCTCTCAGGGGTCCGTACGGTCCCCCCGATCCTCGCCCGCCGCCCCCGCCACCGCCACCCGCTCCAACGCCGCCGCCCCGGCCCCGTCGAGGAACCGGATCACACCGTCCACCTCACACACCACCGCGTCGAACGCCCGGGCAGCCACCCACCTCTCCTGCCACGCAAGATCACCGCCCCCGCGGCAGGAGGCCGGCGGTGACGACCGCCCGCCGTCCACCGACAGGGGCGGGGGCCCGCAGGTTCCCCTATGACCATTGAGGAGAAGTATGGGAGATCGACTTCTGCGCCGAGACTGCACCGAGGCCGTCCGAGGCTGTGTCGAGACAGCGAAAACGACTGCGGCCCAGGTCGGGATCATGATCCTGACCTGGGCCGCAGTGGGCGTTTCAGCTGTTCACGGGGTGGGCGCGGACGGTTTCGAACCGCCGACATCTGCTTTGTAAGTTTTCCCCGGGCAAGCCTCTGACCTGCTGAAACGTCGACCACTTGGCCGCTGACCTGCGAAGATGCCTCTCCGGGGTTCTCGCGACCTCTCCGCGTTTCTCGGCCTCATGTGTGCCGAGTCCGTGCCGCGAGTTGATCCGCGGGCGTTCTGGCCGCGCCGACTGCCTCGCTTCTCGGCCGCTCAGCAGCCCCGCAAGTATCGCAGGCCCACCGCCCCCCTCGCGGGCGTCGAACAGGGCTAGACATCGCTGCGAACCTGGGGGGACAGCGCCCGCTCACCCACCCCAACTATCACGGAACGCCACCAAGGAGCTGACCTTGCTCATCGACACCACCACCCCTCAGCGGTTCGATGAGCTGCTCTCGGACTCAACCATTCCGGTCGCTCACCGCGCCTTGTGGGCGCTGCTCGCGAAGGTCAAGCAACCTCACGGATTTCCTTTCTCTGGACGTCCGAGACGCGACGGCACCACCCCGTGCTGCTGCTCAGCGGATGATGAAGGCGTCGACAGTGCAGTCGCTCTTGACAGCGAGGAGCAGGCCCAGGCACTCCAGGAGGGTCTCCTCCTGCATCGCGCTGAACAGGTGGCTCGTGTCCACGGGGCTGTACGCGCCGGCACGGGCCGGATTACGGCTGTCACCAGCCGACCGAACTCGCCGGGCCCGAGTTGAGGTCTGCCGTGCCTTGCAGGGTCAACGACGTGGGGCTCGATGGCCGCCGGTGACCTGACTGTCGACCGCTCCGCTGCGCTGTTAGTGGCTGGTAGCAGTTTGCTGGAGGAAAGACAGTTGCCGACAGCACATCGGGTACAGTGCGGACGAGACGAGCAGAGAGCCTGGGGGGTCCAGTGCGCGAGGTCATCTACCTGTCCGAGGGCAAGCTGAGGGAGTTCCTACCAGAACCCCGCCGAGCTCTCCCCGCTGTCTCACTGCATGCTGGCCTACCCTTTGCCGGGATGGACGTAGCGACGCCCACTTCGAACAACGCCCAGGATCTGCGGCGTCATTTGAAGCGAGTAGAGAAGACCCTGACTCGCAAATTGCCTCATTACACAGAAGCCAACATTGATACGGGCAGCTGGGTAAAATTCGAGACCCGCCTGAACTGGGTTACGCTGCGGGATAGGTATCGGGACCTGGTCCTGTTCGTGGATTCGGAGCTCAATCACGAGACCGGGGGCCCACGTCGGCTGCTGCTGCACGGATCGGCCCGACACTTGCTCGGTCGGCCACCGGTCCAGGTTGACGGTCCTGCGCTTACCGGGCTCGAAGGCGGTGGCCACAGCGCCGGGACAATCTTCGTCACCAACGCCGGACACGTCGTCAACGCACTGGCTCATTCACTAAACGAGCTCGGGCCGGAGGCCGGGGAAGGCGCTGAGCCCCTCCCCGAGGCGACCGCCCCGCTGCACCGCAAGGGCCTTCGCGACCTGCTGGCAGCGCTGGACGCCGAGCGCGAACACGCCGAGGTAAGGACCTCCGCTGTCGTGACCGGCCTCGCCCGGGTCAGCGCAGTACTAGAAGAGACGTCCACCGAGGTCGGCTGCATGGTGGCAAGCCCGCTGGTCGTGGAGTACGTGAAGCAGCGCGCCTAACTTCTTGGCGCATGGCACACCACAGCGTATCCCTAAGCAATCGACCTGAAGGGGGGTCACTATGGAAGATCGCACCAGCATGCCGTTGCAGGTCCGTCAGGTGCACCAAGCCCTGACCCGGCAATTCGCGGGCCTCCTGGACCTGACCGACCTCCCCGGTCTCGCCGAGGTAGAGCGCGAGCAAGCCTTCCTCTCACGAGCCCTGGCCGCCAAGGCAGTGATGCTGGTCGCCGACTGCACAGCAGCGGAGGCGGCAGAGGCGGTGACAGACGGCGCCGACGACCACGGCATCGACGCCGTGCTGGTCTCACCCGTTACTGGTGAGATCTGGCTGGTCCAGGCCAAGTGGAGCAACAAGGGAGCGGCGCGACTGGACGGGACGGCCGCTTCGCAGCTGCTGCACGGCCTCGAACGGCTACTTGATCATCAGTATGACCGGTTCAATGGAAAGTTCCAGCGGCTCGGCGATCAAATCAATTCGGTGCTCAATGGGTATACGCCGCGAATCCACCTCGTCCTGGCGGCCCTGGGCGAGAACGGCCTGACGCGCGAGGGGCAGGGCCTACTAGACGAGGCGGTAGCGGAGTACAACAGGCACGGGGAGCTGCTCGACTTTCGCGTCCTGAGCTTCGCCGACTTCCATGCCGCTGCCCGGCGGGAAACCCGCCCAGCGCCGGTATTGCTCAAGGCCAGGCTGAATCCAGGTTGGCACACGAATACGATTCCCTATCAGACGTTTGTCGGGACCCTTCCGGCCGACCAGCCGGCGGCATGGTATGCGGAACACGGAGAAAAACTCTTCGATCAGAATGTTCGCTACTCATTGGGGCTTACCAGCGTCAACACGGGCATGGTCGACACCTTGCTGGACAGTCCCCATGAGTTCTGGTACTTCAACAACGGGATCACGGTTCTGTGCGACTCGATCCGCCCTAGGTACTCCAGCCTTCGGCACCCGACAGGCCATTCAGTGGATCTGGAGATGATCAATGCCCGGGTCGTCAATGGCGCGCAGACTGTCGCTTCTCTTCATTACGCCTACATGCGAGACTCAGAGGCCGTCCAGGATGCAGCCGTCTCAATTCGAGTGATCTGCCTGGAGGGTGCTCCCACTGATCTTGCGCAACGGATCACCCGGGCCACAAATAAGCAAAACAGCGTGGAGGAAAGGGACTTCGCTGCGCTCGATCCTCAGCAGGAGCTCATCCGTGAGGATTTTTCTCTGTCGCTAGGAAAGTCGTACGTCCTCAAGCGAGGCGAGCAGGAGCCGGCACCAGCCGCGGGGTGCAGTGTAGTCGAGGCAGCCCTTGCCCTTGCCTGTTCGCACCCGGATGCTTCGATGGCCGCCCGCGCTCGGCAAGACCTGGATGCCCTGTGGCGCCGAGGCCCCGATGGGCTTTACCTCCAGCTTTTCGGCAGCAGACCTTCCGCTCTGCAGGTCTGGCGATCGGTCAGGCTCATGCGTGCGGTCCGCGATGAATTGGCATCTCTTACCGAAAGCCTTGAAGGCCGTGACCGTGTCATTGCGGAACAGGCTGACCTGCTGATCGTCCACATCGCGTTCCAACTAATTGGCATCGATGATATCGAAGATCCGGGCGACGATTGGGAAGACCGGCTAGAACCTACCGCTAAGCGGACCGCTACTATTCTTGCTAGGCTCCGCGATCAACTGAACGCCAGATACGGCCAGTACAGGATCGTTAACCGGACTTTTCGCAACGAGGAGAGCTGCCGACACCTGGTATCGGGTGTGCTGCTATCCATGGGGCAGGGCACTGATCAACGGCCCTCTGCCCCTCAGCACCCGGCCCGCAAGCAGCGACGCCCCAACTCCGTTCCTGTGCTGGTGGAGCACGGTCGTATCGAGGACGGGGCTCAACTGATCTATCGGCCCACGAATGACATAGAGAGGGATGCACTTCACGACTGGATGAGCGAAGCCCCGGAGCGTTGCCTCGCTTCCTGGGTCAACGATGTTCGCAAGCCCCTGATCTGGGCGGTAGACGATAGGCGCTACTCGCCGACTGCGCTGGTGATGCAGATATGGGAAGAGGCCGGGTGGACTGAACGGCCTCTTTCAGTACAGGGCCCGGCTCGTTGGTACCTGCCGGGCGAGGGTACGCTCGTTGATCTCGCCGAGGAAATCCTGACTGACACGGACGCAACGGGCGATGGTTCTGGTGCGGAATGAATGGCGCCTAATAAACGGGCGCTACGAGCTCCGCCAGCTACTCGGAAGCGGCGCGATGGGAGAGGTCTGGCTCGGGCTTGATCGCGACTCTAAGCAAACCGTCGCCGTCAAGCTAATCCATCAGGAAATTTCGGGTCCCTGCGACCCGAAAGAGCTGGCCGATCGTTTTAATCGGGAAGCCCGACTGCTCGCACAATTGAAGCACACGGGCATTCCGGCATTCCTCGACGCCCGGTTGGGGCCCAGCCACGATAGGCCCTATCTTGTAATGGAATATGTTCTCGGCCGAGACCTCGCGGAGATCATCGGGGAAGGACGCCGCTTTACCGAGCAAGAGGTCGTTTCCATTGCTGTTCAGATCTGCGACGTGCTGGAATACACCCACGCAGTCCCGGTCATCCATCGAGACATCAAGCCGGCCAACCTCATGCTTACCGGCGACCAACGAGTCATCGTCCTAGACTTTGGGGTGGCCAGGATGTTCCGAACGGATCAGGCACGACTGACCCAGGGCAACAGGGTGCTGGGCACCGTAACCTACATGCCCCCCGAGCAGTTGGAGGGCCGCGACGTAACTCCACGTAGCGATCTCTACTCCCTGTCCTGTGTGCTGTACGAACTCCTCACCGGCCAACCGCCGTTCTCTGGCGATGATGTCCCGAGTGTCATGCTCAAGCACTTAAAGCGCGCCCCGAACCCGGTAGGTCTGCTGTGCCCTGGCGTCGACCCCGTGCTGGAAGAGGTCATCATGGCCGGGTTGGCGAAACGGATGAGCGACCGCCCAGCGTCCGCTCAGGAATTCCGTGAACAGCTCAACTTGGTAGGACGGAACGTAGTAGGTCCGAGCAATCCGGCATCGCAGAACTACGCCCGAGTGATAGCGCCTGCCGTCCCAAGCGATCCCCTACCGCTCAATGTACGGCTCGCACAGGCCCAGGTCCTCTTCGAGGGGGGCCGGATTGGTGAGGCGCTTCCTCGCTTCGCCCACCTCACAGGAGAGTTGGAGGCCCTTGGACGTGAGTATGCGGAAAAGGCCGCGTGGTGCCGTTTCAGGCACGGTTGCTGCTTGGCACACCTTGGGCACCTGAAGGAGGCGCTGAATCATCTCCGCACACTCGTGGACGACCTGGCTTCCTGTCGCGCGTCGGACGACCGTCTGCTACTCAAGGTCCGCTTTCGCATCGGCCAGTTGCTTCTCGATGAGAATGATGGACACGGTATTATCGAGATCGCCGCAGTCTTCCAAGCTTTGAAAGATGCCAACCGCCCTGAGGACACCGATTTCTATGCGACCGTCAGCCGGGCACTACTCCATACCGCATTCTGGTCCCAATAGGGAGAGCGCGCCCCACACCTCCGAGATCGTGCCCGCGCGCCGGAGCAACGCCAGCCGTTGCCTGACCTGGCGAAAGGGGCCGTCTACGCGGAGGCGGGGGTCTTCTGGTCAACAGCGCCATCCTGATCGCCGACACCGTCTATGTCTCCGACCCTGACGGGCTCGATGTCAGTGTGCTGAGGCTCGGGCCAGCCGCCATCGAGCTGGCACGCCTAGTACTGCACGAGCGCCTCACTCAGCCCCGGAAATCCGGTCGGATAGCCTGCCAGTTGTGGCCCGGTTGAGCGCCACAACGGGCACATACCTTGCGGGAGTTCCTCGTGGTGATCGACTTCTCAGTCTTCGACTCCGGCGCCGCCCCCGCGCCCGTAGACCCCCGGGTGCTGTTCGACTCCCTGCCGCGGGCCGAGCGCTACGAGTTCCTGCGTGACCCGCAGGGGCAGGTGCTCCAGACCTGGTTCGAGCAGCGGCACGAGCAGGACCTGGTGATCAAGATGAACACCGGCGCCGGGAAGACCGTGGTTGGCCTGCTGATCTGCCAGTCCAGCCTCAATGAGGGCAAGGGGCCCGTCCTCTACCTCGCGCCGAACTCGCATCTTGCCGAAGAGGCGGCTGAGGAGGCCCGCAAGATCGGCCTTGCCGTCACCGACGACCCTCGTTCGCCGCAGTTCACCAGCGGCGAGGCGATCTGCGTGCTGAGCCTCAACCGCTTCGTCAACGGCAAGAGCATCTTCGGGCTGCTCGGCGACGGGCGGCGCCCGATCGTCGACGTCGGCACCCTCGTTGTGGACGACGCCCACGCGGCGCTCGCCATCGTCCGCGAGAAGTTCACGATGACCGTCACCAAGGACAAGCACCCGGAGGCGTTTGACCGGCTCCTTTCCATGTTTGAGCAGGACCTGCGGCTCCAGTCGCACAGCATCTACCTCGACCTGACCACTGCGGTGCCCTCCGCCGTGCTCCAGGTGCCGTTCTGGGCCTGGGCCAACCGCGAGAGCGAGGTCACCGAGATCTTGCAGGGCCTGCGCGACGACGAGCAGTTGCAGTGGTCGTGGCCGCTGGTGCGGGACGTCCTGCCGGTGTGTCGAGCGGTGTTCACCCACGACCGGCTGGAGATCCAGCCGCCGCACCCGCCCATCGGCAAGATCGCCAGTTTCACCCGTGCCCGCCGGCGGGTGCACCTGACCGCGACCCTGGCGGACGACAGCGTCGTGGTCACCGACTTCGCCGCCGACCCGGACTCGATCGCCCGCCCGATCACCCCGGCCAGCGCCGGCTACCTCGGTGACCGGCTTATCCTGGCACCCCGCGACATCGACCCGTCCGTCACCGACGACGCGGTGCGCGAGATGGCCGTACGCATGGCCGAGCGTGTCAACGTCGTCGTCCTCGTGCCCTCCAAGCGGCAAGCTCTGGCCTGGAAGGACCACGCCGTCATCACCGAGTCCGACCCTGCGGGCATCGGCAAGGCGGTCCGCGCCCTGCGCACCGGCCACGTCGGCTTGGTGGTGCTGGTGAACACCTACGACGGCATCAACCTGCCCGGCAAGGCGTGCGAAGTGCTGGTCATGGACGGCCTGCCCGAAGCCTACGGCGGCATCACCCGACGCGAACAGATCCTGCTCGGCGACTCCGACGGCATGGTGAACCGCCAATTGCAGCGCCTGGAGCAGGGGATGGGCCGCGGTGTCCGTTCCCGTAGCGACCACTGCGTGGTGCTGCTCCTGGGCCCCCGCCTCTCCCAGCTGATCGCCTCCCCTCAGTACCGAGAGCGCTTCGGACCTGCAACACGCGCCCAGATCGACCTGTCCCGCAAGGTCGCCCAGAGCCTCGCGCAGGGGGACGAAGACACCTTGACGAGGATCGAGTCCGTCATCGGCCAGGTGCTCGGCCGTGACCCCAGCTGGATCAAGACCGCCAGCGGCGCCCTCGCCGAAGCCACCTACACCACCACCGCTCTCTCCCCCGCTGCCGCGCACAGCCGGGCGGCGTTCGACCAGGCGTCCCTGCGTCAGTTCGGCGAGGCGGCCCGCCACATGAGCAAGGCCGTGGCCAAGGCCACCGACCCGGCCGAACGCGGCTTCCTCCAGGAGCAGCTCGCCGCCTACCAGCACTTCACCGACGCCCCTAAGGCCCAGCAGACCCTGGTGAAGGCACTGGCCTACAACCCGTCGCTCCTGCGCCCGCTGGAGGGAATCAAGCCCACCCGGCTCACGGCGAACAACCTGCAGACGGTCCAGGCCGCCAAGTACCTGGAGACGACCTACCAGGACCGCAACAGCCTGCTCCTAGGCATCGACTCGCTCTTGGCGGACCTGGCCTACGACCCGAACCGGGTGCCGGCCTTCGAGTCCGCTCTGGAGCGCCTCGGACTTCACCTCGGTTTCGCGGCGCAGCGCCCCGAACAGTCCATCCGCAACGGGCCCGACGTGCTGTGGGCGATCGGCAATCTCCGCTACCTGGTGCTGGAGGCGAAGTCCGGCGCGACCTCGGACAAGATCTGGCGAAGTGACGTCGCGCAGTTGGCCCACTCGATGAACTGGTTCCAGGAGACCTACGACAGCACTTGCAGCGCCACCCCGGTTCTGCTTCACCGGTCCAAGACCCTGGAGTACAACGCGGTCGCACCGCCGGGCACCCGCATCATCACCGAGGAGACCATGCGCAAGTTCGGTCAGGCCCTGCGCAAGCCGGTGATCGCGCTCGCGGACGCCGACGCCTGGGCCGACCCGGCGGCGGTCGAGACCCAGTTCCGCGCCCACGGGCTCCTCGTGCAGGGGCTCACCGACCGGTTCAGCGTCAAGCCCCGCTGAACCTGGTCGGTTCAGTCTTTGGTCGTCACCAGCGCTGACAGCCAGGGCGACCCGGTTGAACCGGCAACCCGGCGGGCCGAGTTGTCCACTGCTTGTAGATAACGCCTGGGTCGGGCATAGCGTCGGCTGCTGCCGGGGCGTCGGCAGCCATGGTCCGCCGCCTGCCCGAAGCGTGAAGGCCGACGGTCTACGCCTCATCGCCCGGGTCGTCGTCGTTCAGCGTCTCGCCGAACCGCTCCAGCGCCTCCTGCGGCCCGCAGCCGAAGGCGCGGCCGATGTACTCCCAGGTCATCATGCTGCTGCGGGCCTTGCGGCCGGCCATCAGCGCGGTCGAAGCCGCGGCGCGCTCGAAGCGGGAAGCCGCACGGGCGGCAGCGTACGGCCTGCCCTCCGTCAGGTCGCAGATCCGGTCCACCAGCGCTGCGACCAGGTCTTCGACCTCGGGCGGCACCACACCCTCGGCCAGGTCGACGTGCCACTCCCAGTCCGCGAACGGCCCGATGGCCTCGCCCACCGCCTCGGTCCGCGCGTCATCACCGAAGTCCAACAGGTGCACCCGCTCACCCCGCCAGCCACAGCTGCAACCACCACGCACCGAAACTGTCCGCGGACCGTCCGCACCGTTGTAGAGCCACCAGGTGGTGCGCCCGTCCGGCAACGGCGCCGGCTCGCTGCCGTCCGCCAACACCGCCGCCGGAAAACCCTGGTGGTGACCGCTTTCGTCATCCCATGGCTTGCTGTGTCCCTCCGGTCCCTGGAGTACAGCATCAGGGTTTACGCCGTGCCATGCCGATCAGCTGGACGTCGTGGCCGTGTGCGATTCAAGCTCAGCGCCTTGCGTGTCCGTGGCAACTTCTGTCGGTGGCTCGGGGTGGCCGAGAAGGCCACCGGTCAGCAAGCGCAGAAGGTCCTGGGCTCGCACCAAGCGCGGTCCACCCCAGATGTACAGGGGGACTATTGCCGCCACGACCAGTGCCGGCGTAACAACCGTTCCCGGGGCTCCCAGTGCCGTCATTCCCCATGAGACCGCGAGCAGGAGTCCCAGGCCGAGCAGCACCAGTGCGGCGATTCGTCGCCGGGAGGGTGCCGGTGCTGGTGCTGGCTCAGGCAGATCTTCGGGGTCGAGCAGGTTCAGGTAGGTCTCGGCGCTCAGGGCGTCGAGCAGCTTCGCCAGAAGGGGAGCCAAGTCCCCGGCTGCTTGCGACCCTGACATCTGTAGTTGTCGTGCCTTGGCCCGTAGCGCTTCGTGTACCTGCTCCGCGTGGGCGACCATGTCCTTCCGCAGATACGTGTTCGGGTCCATGCGGGCCCGTCCGACCAGGAACTTCCCTGCGCCGTCGACCGACGTGATCACTTGTGAGGTCGTTGCTTGGCCCAGGGCGGTCTCCTGGGTAAGGATCAGGGCATTGCAGACGGCCTTGACGCAGGGCGAGGCGTTCTGCGAGGCGATGAGGCGGATTGCCCCGCCGGAGACCGCCACAACCATCAGGACGAGGGCGAGGGGACCGAACAAGCCCTGGATCAGGTTTCCCGCCGGCTCTGCCTTCCGGAGCTCGTCGAAAAGGTTGATCAGCTGCCACGTCAGTACGGCAGGAAGCGGTAGCAGCGCTCCCAGTCCCACGAGTACGAGCAGTTGGTTCTCCAGCAGGCGATCACGCATCTGCGCTCGATGCCGGAGCGGGATCTCGAAATGTCGCAGTGCCCTACTCACTTGGGCCACGGTCCCACGTTCCCGCAGCCATCGAACCGCCCGCCAGCGCAGCAGAACGCGACCTCGGCGACTCACCACCCTGCGCAGCCCCACGGCCGCTCGGCGACTGAACCTGTACACCGGTGTCAGTACAAGGGGTGCAGCGATCGGGAAGCCCACTGCACAGACTGCCAACAGTGCCAGCCTGGTTCCAAGTTGCTCTGCGGTTCCCGCCCCGACGCTCATCATGTCTCCCTGCGAAGGCCCAGCAAGTCCGCTTCTGGGACCGCGATCACCCAGCCCCCGGAAACCAGATCATTCCACGACAGGACGCGCCCATCGCGGCGGTCGGTGCTGTGGCTCTGCCGGTGCTGTCGCCACTCACCAGGCATCCGGCCCGGTACCGGCAGCCGGCGCCCGAACCTGGCGGATCGTCTCTGAGTCGTAGATGTACCAGCCCCAGTCCAGCAGATCAGGGCCCCATCGGACCAGTGCGACCCACTGACGGGACTGCTGGTGTAGCCGCCACCGCTTCACTTGGCCCGGTCGCCACTCACCGTCGAGCTTGATCACCACCCAGCGCCAACGCGCTTCCGCGTCCCGGGAATGCCTCGCCGATTCGGTGGGGCTGTGGCCGTGGCGTGGGGGATGGTGTTCCGGGGAGGCCGATGCCGAAGGCGTCTTCGAGAGAGTGGAGGTTGGCGGTGATGTCCGCGCCGTACTGGTAACGATCGCTTCCCCAGTGCCAGGCGTGACCTCCGTGGATCAGGGCGCGCATCAGGTTGATGGCCTGTTCAGTCATGTCGGTTGGAAGATGGAGGATGCGGGCGAGGGAGGTCAGGTTGTTCTCGACCGTCTGGTACTCCTGAATCTGCTGGCGGTTTTGTGCCGTGAGAACACCTCGCCCGCGTCTACGACCCCAACGGCATGGGCGTCATGTTCGTTCACGAGTTTCGACAGCACGCCTGCCGGTCCGGCTTCTTGTCGCTGAATCATGCCCCGCAGGGGGCTCGGGTGGGCTGTGCGCCGCGCTGCTGGAGCTGTTCGTGGTGGGCCTGGCGTTCGGCGCGGCGAGGGTCGGTTGGCGCTGCTCCTCTACCTTCGGCTGCTCAAGCTGGGCGGCCTTGGTGGTCAGCTGGCGGCGGTCGGCGAGCACAGTGCCGATCTGCTCGGCGGCGTTCGGCTGAGCCAGGGCCGCATCGTCCAGTTGCGGGGGCCGGTCAGCCAGGCAGCGCCGGTGCAAGTGGCGACGGTGCACAGGATCTCGACCTGGTCCCGCCTCGGGCCCGCCCGGTAGGCATCGGCGGCAAGTCGCGTCGGGTGGGCGGGGTAGGACGGTCGTCGGTGATTGCCGAGCCGCCGTGATCACACGCCATGTGTGCTGAATGTGTTCCGGAAGCCCCACAACCCCTGTCACACCCACTCTGACCTGCGGCGTCACATTGCTCCACATAGGTGACCCCTGCCCAACGGAAGCAGAGATCACCCAACACGGTCAATCGACCGGAAGACCCGCCCTGACCTGCCATTTCTTCAGGGGAAGCCCCGAGAGGGGCATGATTGCCGCTTTCGCGAAGCAGATGTCACCACGGGCCCAATGCACCTCTGACCTGCGACGATGCCAGATAGGGGCCAGGAAGCCCGGAGGCGAGGGGGCATACGATACGCGCCCCGATTGTCCGTTTCGACCTGAAATTATGTCCGATTTGGGTGGGCGCGGACGGTTTCGAACCGCCGACATCTGCTTTGTAAGAGCAGCGCTCTACCACTGAGCTACGCGCCCCCGTTCGTGGCCGGTGGGCGCACGACGAGAGCCTAGGGTACCTGGTCCGGCGGGGTGGTGTGGTGTGGGGCGAGCCCCGGGGTCCCCGTGGGGCGGGGGGATCGGGGAGAATGGGCGCGGATCAGCGGGTCGGAGCAGGGAGCGCGCAGTGGCGGTGGCCGGCGGGAGCGGGCGGCGGGGGCGGCGTCGGGCGGGGAGTGCGCTGGGCGACGCGCTGGTGGTGCCGGTGGTGCTGGCGGGTGCGTTGGGGGCGGTCGCGCTGGCGTCGGCGGGCAGTGGTGGCTGGTGGGGTCGGCGGGGTGCCGGGGACGGGGTGCGGGCGGAGGCGCGGGAGGCGCGGGCCGCCGCGCAGGAGGCGTTCTACGAGCTGGAGGAGACGCAGCGCGAGCTGCAGTTGGCGGTGGAGACCGTCCGGGCGGCGGAGGAGGGCGCGGCGGCGCAGCGGGTGCTGGCCGAGTTGCCGGCGATCTCCGGCCGGGTCGAGCAGGTCACGGTGAACTACCTGGCCGCGCTGGACGCCCACAATCTGGACGACGAGGCGCTGGACGCCGGTTCGGTGGCCCAGGCCCGGCGTCTGCTGGCGGACGTGCAGGGCCAGCTCCGTTCGGCCCGCGCCGAGCTGACCGACTTCCTGGGCCGTCTCCAGCCGACCCTGCAGCACGCCGAGCAGCAGCTGATGCGGGTCACCCCGGCCGTGGAGCAGGCAAAGCGCGCATTGCTGCGGGCGACGACCACGCTGGACGAGGTGCGCGGCGCGGGCCTGCGGGCCGACGATCTGGCGGCCCGGCTGGCCGAGTTGGCGCCCGAGTTGGGGCGGTTGAACGAGGGCGCGGCGCGGCACGGGGTGGCGGCGACGCTGCGGCGTGCCGACGACGTGCGGCTGCGGGCGGAGGCGATCACCGCCGATGCCGCGCAGTTGCCCGAGCGGGCGCGGGAGCTGGACCGGCGGGTGTCGAGTCTGCGGACCCGGATCCAGGCGCTGGAGACCAAGGCCGGGACGGTGGATCCGGCGCTGAGCGAGCTGCGCCGCCGGTTCAGCACCGCCTGCTGGCAGGACCTCCAGCGGGTGCCCGAGCAGGTCGCCGAGGCCGGCCGGGCCGCCGAGGGCAAGCTCGCGGAGGCGTCCCGGGCGCGGGACGAGCAGCGCTGGGCGGACGCGACGGCGGCGATCGGCACCGTCCGCGCGCTGCTGGACACCGCGGACGGTTCGGTGGTGGCCGTGAACGAGCGGCTGCGGCAGTTGAACGAGGTGCAGCACGATCCGAACCGGGAGGTCGAGCGCGCCCGTTTCGCCGTACGGGACGCCCAGCGCCTGGCGATGGCGGGCCGCAGTGCGCCGGATCCGCGGCACGCCGCCCCGCTGGACGAGGCGGTGGCCCGGCTGGACCGCGCGGTGGCGACCCTCCAGGCGGCGGGCCGACACCCCGACTACTGGTTCTTCCTGACCGAGCTGGCGGCGGTGCGGGACGCGGCGGCGCGGGTGATCGGCATGATCCGCGGCGATCTCGGCCACCGGTGACGGTGCGGACCGAGCATCGGTACTCTGCGGGTATGCCACGCTACGACTTCCGCTGCCGCTCCTGCGGCGCCACCTTCGAGCTCCGCCGCCCGATGGCGCAGGCCAACGACCCCGCCGTCTGCCCGCAGGGGCACCCGGACGCGGTGAAGCTGCTGTCCACCGTCGCCGTGACCGGCGCGGCCGGCGGCGCCCCGCAGCAGGCCCCGGGCGGGGGCGGGGGCTGCTGCGGCGGCGGGTGCTGCGGCTAACCCACCGAGGGCTAACCCACCGACGGCAGCCCCGCCGACGACACGCCGCGCGCGACCGCCAGGAACCGACGGACGATCTCCTCCCCCGCCGCCACCCCCGTCTCGGCGAGGGCGGTGACGCCGGGGGCGGCCCATCCGCTGTCGGCGAGTTCGCCGTGCCCGGGGCGCCATCCGGCGTCGGCGGCGAGCAGCAGGTCGGCGTCGAGCAGCGAGTCCCCGGCCGCCAGGACAGTGCCCGCGCCGCTGCGCCGGACGGCCTCGGCGAGCGCGGCGCTCTTGGTGAGCGGCTGCGGCACGGCGTACACCTTGCGGCCCTGCAGCGAGACCCGCCAGCCGCGTTCGGCGCACCAGCCGGTCAGCTCGGTGAGCCAGCCGTCCGGCAGCCGGTCGCGTTCGACGACGAGGTAGGCGAACTGCTCGTCGGCGATCCGCCGCTTGCGGGTCCACTCCGGGTCGGCGCAGAGTGCGAGCTGGCGCACCACCTCGGCGAGCGGCGCCGAGCCGGCCGCGATCCGGGTGGTGATCTCGTGGCGCCAGTCGTGGTCCGGCTCGCCGTCCACCAGCAGTTGCCCGCCGTTCGCGCAGATCGCGTAAGTCGGCTGTGGGCCGGGCAGGTTGACCCGCCGGTACTGCTCGACGGTCCGGGTGGTGGCGGGTACGAAGCGGGCTTCCCGGCCCAGGTCGGCGAGCAGCGCGGCGGCCCGCTCGGTCAGGAAGGACAGCGGCCGCCCGCCCAGCACCTCGACGCAGAGCAGCCGCGGCGCGCGGTGGTCCGGGCCGTCCAGTGCCAGGGCCCGGTCCGAGTAGATGAGCGTACGGTCCAGGTCGCTCGCCACCAGCACACCAGCCGTACCAGCCATACCGGCGACACTGGCGGCGCCGGCAGAACCAGCCGTACCGGCCGCCCCGGACGCACCCATCGCACCGATCGCTCCGGACACACCCATCGCCCCGACCCCGCCGGCCATCAGGACTCCCTCCCCGTCACGGCCCGCCCGCTCGCCCCCGTCGCGCCCCGACTGTAGCGGGGGTGGATGAGGCCCACGCAGCTGTACGGCAGCCCGTCCACCTCCTCGACCGGAACGCCGCGCTGCGCGGCGAGCAGCCGCACGTGGTCGAGGTCGGCTCCGGCGCCGCGCCGGGCCAGTACCCGCCAGGGCACCCGGCGCAGCAGCACCCGGGTGGTCTCGCCGACGCCGGGCTTCACCAGGTTGACGTCGTCGATCCCGTACTCGGCGCTGATCCGCTCGACGGCGGCCCAGCCGGCCCAGTCGGGGGTGCGGTCCGGGTCGGCGGCCAGCCGTACGGCTTCCTCGACGGCGTGGGCGCGGACGTCGCCGAAGCAGTCGGCGACCGTGGCCAGGAAGGCCTCCGACACGTCGCCGCCCGCGAGTTCGGCGTAGTGCTTGGCTCCGTGGAAGTCTCCGGGGCCGATCAGTCCGGCGCGCAGTACCGTGCGTGAAACCAGCCCGGACACCGTGGAGTTGAGGCAGGCGGAGGGGATCAGGAAGTCGTCCCGGGTGCCGTAGGTGCGGACGCAGCGGCCGGGGTCGGCGAGCACCGCGAGGTCCGGTGTGAAGGCGGTGCCGGCCAGCGCGTCGGTGAGTTCGCGGGTGATCGCGCCCTTGCCGGTCCAGCCGTCCACGAACACCACGTCGGCCGCCGGGTGGTGGGCCGCCAGGTAGCGCAGGGCGACCTGGTCGATGCCCCGGCCGCGGACGATCGACACCGCGTAGTGCGGCACGTCCAGACCGTGGGCGAAGGCCAGCCAGCGGCGGACCAGGATGCCGACCGGCGTTCCGGCCCGGGCCAGCGAGGCGAGCACCAGCCCGGGCCCGCGCTCGCGCAGCAGGGTCTCGGCGACGGTGCCGACGGCGAGGGCGATCCGGCGGGCGGAGCCGCGCAGCGCCTGGTGGAACAGCTCCTGGTAGTCGGGGCTGGGCCGGTACTCGACCGGCAGCGATTCGGCGTAGTGCGCGCCGCCCTGCTGGACGGCCTCCTCGCGCTCCTCGGTGGGGGCTTCGAGCGCCACCTCGGAGAGGTCCTTGAGCAGCCAGGCCACGTCCTCCCTGCGGTACGAGGAGAACTCCGGCCCGTACAGCGGGGTGGGCAGTGCCGGCCGGTGCGAGGGCAGCACCGCGAGGACCACCCGGTCGGTGACCTGCCGCAGCTGACGCAGCAGCGCGTACTCCCCCTGGTGTAGGGCCGGGGTGTCGGCTACGTCGTCCACCACCAGCACCACGGCGTCGAAGCGGCGGGTACCGTCCGCGCCGGGGGCGACGTTGTAGACGTAACGCTCGCGCGAGGCGCCGTCCTGCGGATCGTCGTGGGCCGGGAAGGCCAGCCGGGTACGGATGGCGTAGCCGGGGTCGTCCACGGCGAGGACGGGCGAGCGGGTGGTGGTGGAGTAGCGGACGCGGTCGCCGCCGAGCCGCTGGGCGAGCGCCTCGGCCAGCCGCAGCGGGGCGTACATCAGCTCCTCGAAGCCGAGCACCAGCACCCGCTCCGCCGCCCCGGCCGCCACTGCCCCGCCCTCCCGCAACGCCGACGCCTCCTTGCCCTCGCGCAAAGCCGTCGTCTCCAACGCCGTTGCCCCCAGCGCCGTTGCCCCCAGCGCCGTTGCCCCCAGCCCCGACGCCTCCAACGTCGACGCCTCCAACGCCGTCGCCAACTGCCCGGCCAGCGCGGGCAGTACGGCGTCGAGCCGCTCCCGGTCCTGCGCGGTGAAGCCGTGCCGCCCGCCGTCCGGCAGTCCGGCGGGCCAGTCCAGCTCGACCCGGACCAGCGGGGCGGGCTCGACGGCCGGGGGCAGCGCGGCCGGGGGCACCGAGGCGATCAGCCGCTCGGCCCTGGCCACGATGTCCTCGGGCAGGTCGACGCCGCCGCTCGCGGTGGCCACCACGTCCAGCCGGACGCCGAGTTCGGCGGCGGCCCCGGCGAGCCGGCGCCGGTCGTCGGCCGAGCGCAGGTCGACCAGCGCGACCACCACATAGTGCTCGCGCGGGTGGCGGCCGTGCAGTTCGCGGATGGTGTTGAGGACGGTACGGCCGGTCGAGAGTTCATCGTCCACCAGCACCAACGGCCCGCCACCGGAAAGGAGTTCGGGGTCGGCGGGGAGCAGCAGGTGCCCGGTGGCGTGGGAGTGCTCCTCCTCGAAGCCGCCGAGCGGGGGCACGCCGGGGACGGGGCGGCGGGTGGAGTGGAGACAGGCCGCGTCGAGGCCGTCGGCGACGCTGTGGCCCAGGCCGGTGGCGGTCTCCGCGTAGCCGAGCACGACGGCCCGGGCGGCCGCCTCGGGGCCGAGCAGCGCGCGGACCCGGCGGCCGAGTTCGACTCCGGTGCCGTGCACCACGGCGGGCCGCTGCGGGACGTGCTTGCCGAGCACGCTGGAGACCAGCAGGTGGGCGCGCTTGGGATTGCCGGATCGCAGGGCCAGACCGACGAGTTCGGGCAGGCGCTCCGATCCGGTCAGCGCGATCCCGGCCCGCTCGGCGACCCAGCTCCCGGTCCACGCATCCTCCGACGCACCGGCCCGCGCATCCACTGACGCACCGCCCCGCGCGCCCTCCGACCCGCCGCCCCGCGCACCCTGCTCCGCGCCGGTCCGCCGCTGTTCCGCTCTCATCACTGCTGGTCCCGCCTTCGGTGGTGCTGGTCGGTGGTGCTGGTCGGTCGGATCACACGTGTCGGCCGAAGGTCGCCCAGAGCTCGGCCAGAAAGTCGGCCGGAGGTCGCCCAGAGCCCTGCCGAGCGTCAGCCGCACAGGCAGGCGGACAGCAGCTCCGCGAAGCTCACGTCCTCCCGGGCGACGCCGAACACCTCCGCCCGCAGCAGCACCCGCTCCGCCCAGGCGCGGTGCGGCCGAGCCTCGTTCATCTTGTTCGTGTACGCCGAGCGGAGTACCCCGCCGCCGCCCCGCTCCTGCCGGAGGATGTCGCGGGCGTCGCAGTACTCCTCGTGGGTGACCACGGAGAGGGCGTGCACGGCGGGGACATGGCCGGGGTGGATGCAGGTCTTGCCCAACAGTCCGTTGGCGCGGTCGAGTTCGACCTCGCGGATGAGCCCGTCCAGGTCGTGTTCGATGATCCGACGGCGGACCTCCTCGCCGGTGGCCCGGGCGGTGCCGGCGGTCGCGGCGAACGGGGTGCGCCGCAGCTGTGGCTTGAACATCCGCTCCTGCACCGGGAAGTACTCCCAGACCGGTCCGGTCACCGTGTACCCGGTGCCGTCGGCCCGGCCGAGCACGTTGACCACGTCCCCGATCACGGCTGCGACCAGCGCCACGTCGTACGCGGTGAGGTCGGGCGAGCGCCGCAGCCCGTAGGCGGAGCACAGGTCGGTGACGCCGAGCCGGACGGCGAGCACCCGTTCGCGGTGGCCGGCGAGCAGGTCGGCGATGCCGAAGAGCTGGTCGCGCCTGGTCTCCAGGTGGGCGAGTTCGGGTGATTCCAGGACGGGCATGGCGAACAGTCGCCGCCCGGTGGCGGCCTCGGCGGCGGCGAGGGCGGCCAGGTAGCCGGCGCCGCTGCGCGGGGTGAACTTGGGCAGCACGAAGCCGCTCAGCAGCCCGACGGCCGGGCCGAGCCGTTCGGCCAGGTCGGGGATCTGCTCGGCGGCACGAACCCTGATGAAGAGAAGTGGATGATCCTGTGCGTGGTCGGTGAAATCATTGACCAGGTCTGTCAGCTGTTCGACCAGGTTCCGCTCGCCCGCGCCCACCTCGTGGTCGGCGATCGCGTCCTCCAGGCAGAGCACCATCGACACCACACCGCGCGCCGCCTGTTTCCGGATGTCGGCCGCCAGCGCGGGCCTGGTGGCGGGGCTGTAGAGGGTGCCGCCGAGGGCGGTGGCGAGCACCGCCGGCTCGCTCCGCGCGGTGAACGTCCGCGGCTGCTCCAGGAACAGCCGGGCGCGGACGTCGTCGGCGAGGTGGCCGAAATGGCGCACGGTGCTCTCCTCGGGGGTGGACGGCGGGACGGACGGCGGGACGGACGGCCTCCGGCCAGCGGTTTCACCTGCACGCACCGCCGACGGACTCCCCTCGAACAGGCCCCCGGGGGCCTGTTCGAACGTCCATCGTACGGACGGATTCCGGCCGTTCCCGGCGCCGGGGCACTGAACTCACGGAACATCCCGCGCGAGCCCGGTCCGACTCCCACCGCCGCCCGCCGGCGCCCGGCCCGCCCCGGCACGCCCCCGGACCGATCACCCGACGGTCGAGGGGAGGACGCCCGCAAACCTCGATCCGGCGCAAGTCTTGGCAAAGTCCGCCCCCACGCCGACGGTCCCGGTCACGTTGTCCGAAGGGGTGGCGAACAGGCAGGATGGTCCGCTATGACGCACGTGATGGCCAAGGGCGCCAACATCGCACTGCCGGCGGCGGCGGTCCGCGCCGTGCTGCGCTGGAGCGCCACGCCCGGTGCGCCGGACGTGGACGCGTCCGCGCTGCTGCTCGGCGCCAACGGCAGGGTCCGTTCGGACGCCGACTTCGTCTTCTACAACCAGCCGCGCCACCCCTCCGGGCTGGTGCGCCACCTGCCCAAGCAGCACACCTCCGGCGGCGCCGAGATCATCGACACCATCGAGGTCGAACTCGCCAAGCTGCCCGCCGGGGTGGACCGGGTGGTGCTGGCCGGTTCCTCCGAGGGCGGCCCGTTCCGTGCCGTGCCCGGACTGCGGCTGCTGCTGTTCGACGCCGCGACCGGTGAAGGGGCCGTCCCGCTCGCCGAGTTCGCGATCGTGGACGCCGAGAGCGTCTCCGCCCTCGTCGCGGGCGAGCTCTACCGGCGCAGCGGCTCCTGGAAGTTCCGGGCGATCGGCCAGGGCTACACCTCGGGACTGATCGGCCTGGCCACCGACTTCGGCATCACCGTGGACGACGAGGCGCAGGACCAGGCCGCCCAGACCCCGCCGCCCGCGCCGGCGTCCACCGCCACCCCCGCCGGCGCGGTCGACCCGCGCGCCACCCCGCTGCCCGACCCGCGCCCCGAGGCCCGGCCCGAGCCCGGCACCTTCACCCTGGCCCCGGCCGTCCCGCAGGCCCAGCCCCCGGCGCAGCCCACCGCCACCCCGGCCCCGGCCACGAACCCGGCCGCCGCGAACGGCCCGGCGGCCCAGCCGCCCGCCCCACCGCCGAC
>NZ_MECK01000058.1 GCF_014596465.1 Streptomyces sp. CBMA123
CCGCGCCCGAGGCCCCCGCCTCCGCTTCGGCCCCCGGCGCCGAGGGCTCGGCCCCGCCCAAGCCCGCACCGCCGGCCGACGCCGGACTGCCCGCCAAGCCGGACGCCGACCTGACCGGCAAGGTGGTCGCCGCGCTGACCGCGATCGACCCGGCCATCGTCGGCGGCAAGCCCGACCAGGTGGTGGAGCAGGCCCGCAAGCAGTGCCAGGCGATGTACCAGCACCCCAAGGACAAGGCGAAGCTGGCCGAGCTGGCTAGCCAGTACTTCACCTCGCCCGACCACCCGCAGGGCTTCGGGCCGGACACCGCCGCGAAGATCGACGACGCGCTGCGCGCCACCCTCTGCCCGCCGGCACGCTGACGCCGCCCCGCCCCACCCCGAACCGCCCGGTGTCCTGAGCTCCGGGCAGCCGTGGCCGCGCCCCGCCCGCCGGGTGCGCGGCCACCGGCGTCCGTATGGCCTCCGCCGAGCGCTCGGCGTTCCGAGCCGCGCCGCCCGGCGCACCGCCTGACACCTCGACCACCGCAGCCCACCGCAGCCCACCGCAGCCCACCGCGCCGCGGTCGCCGATCACTTCGCTTCAGCGGCCCGGGCCGTCCGCCGGCGAACTGTCAGGTCTCTTGACAGACAAGTGGTCTAGTCCAAACATAAGCATGTCGATCCGACCGGGATGCACTGTGGGGGTGTGACCACCGGCGGCTGAGGCACTGCCCTGCCCTGCTCCAATCCACCCCCACCCCGTACGGCGTGCGCACCTTCGCACCGTCACCCGCCTCCGCGCGAGCCGGTGGGTTCCGCACGCCCCCGCACCGAACACTCCGTACTGCACAACCCCGTACCGAACACCCCGTACCGAACGCCCCGCGCTGAACGCCCCGACCCCAGGCGCCCACCCGGCCGGCCCCACACCGCCGTCGACGCCCCGGGCCGTTCCGCGTCTCCCCAACGTCCTGCCCCACCAAGTCTGTTGGAGAATCCATGCGTCTTCGCAGAACCCTCCAGGCCGCGCTGACGGCCTGCGCGACCCTGGCCGCCTCGGCCGGTCTGGTCGCCGCCGGGACGGGCTCCGCCCAGGCCGCGACCCCGCTCCCCAGCCGGGTCTTCGCGCCCTACTTCGAGTCCTGGACCGGCCAGAGCCCCGCCACCCTGGCCGCGCAGTCCGGCGCCAAGTACCTGACGATGGCCTTCCTGCAGGCCGCCACCAAGGGCTCCTGCACCCCGTACTGGAACGGCGACACCTCCAAGCCGGTCTCCTCCTCGACCTTCGGCGCCGACATCGCAACCATCCGCGCCAACGGCGGGGACGTGATCCCCTCCTTCGGCGGCTACACCGCCGACAACACCGGCACCGAACTGGCCGACAGCTGCACCGACGTCAACCAGATCGCGGCCGCCTACGAGAACCTGATCACCACCTACGACATCAGCCGGATCGACCTCGACATCGAGGACAACTCGCTGACCAACACGGCCGGCATCGACCGCCGCAACAAGGCGATCAAGGCCGTGCAGGACTGGGCCGCCGCCAACGGGCGCAGCGTCCGGTTCTCCTACACCCTGCCGACCACCACCGGCGGGCTGGCCGACAACGGCCTCGCGGTACTGCGGAACGCGGTCAGCAACAACGCCCGGATCGACGTCGTCAACATGATGACCTTCGACTACTACGACGGCGCCACCCACGACATGGCGGCCGACACCCAGACCTCGGCGCAGGGCCTGTACAACCAGCTGGCCCAGCTCTACCCGGCCAAGTCCCCAGCGCAGCTGTGGGGTTCGATCGGCATCACCGAGATGGTCGGCATCGACGACTACGGCGCGGCCGAGACCTTCACCGTGGCCAACGCCACCACCGTGTACAACTGGGCGGTGTCGAAGGGCATCAACACGCTGTCGCTCTGGGCGCTCCAGCGCGACAACGGCGGCTGTGCGGGCAAGGCCGGGGACGACTCCTGCTCGGGCATCGCCCAGAACACCTGGGACTTCACCCACGTGTTCGCGCCGTTCACCAGCGGCTCGACGGTGACCAACGACTTCTCGGTCGCGGTGAACCCGAACTCCGCCACCGTGAAGGCGGGTTCGTCGACCTCGGCGGCCATCGCGACGGCCGTCACGGCCGGCTCGGCGCAGAGCGTCAGCCTCTCGGTCAGCGGCGCCCCGGCCGGCGTCACCGCGACCGTCACCCCCGGCAGCGTCACCGCCGGCAACGGCGCCACCCTGAACGTCACCACCACCTCCTCGGTGGCGCCGGGGAGTTACCCGCTGACGGTCACCGGCAGCGCGGCCTCCGGCAGCCACACCGGCGTCTTCACCCTGAACGTCACGGGCAACCAGCCCGGCAACGACTTCTCGGTCGCCGTCAACCCGAACTCCGGTACGGTTGCCGCCGGTTCGTCCTCTTCGGCAGCCATCGCGACGGCCGTCACGGCCGGCTCGGCGCAGAGCGTCAACCTCTCGGTCAGCGGCGCCCCGGCCGGCGTCACCGCCACCGTCACCCCCGGCAGCGTCACCGCCGGCAACGGCGCCACCCTGAACATCGCCACCACCTCGGCCGCCGCAGCGGGCACCTACCCGCTGACCGTGACCGCCACCGCGCCCTCCGGCACCCACACCGCGACGTACTCGCTGACCGTCACCGGGACGGCTCCGTCGACCGGTCTGGTCAACGGCGACCTGGAGACCGGCAGCCCGGCCCCGTGGACCTGCCAGAGCGGCGGCGGCGTCGTGAGCACCCCGGTGCACTCCGGCTCGTACGCGCTCCAGGCCGCGGCCTCCGCGAGCCAGACCGGCGAGTGCTCGCAGACCGTGAAGCTGAAGCCCAACACCGGCTACACGCTGAGCGGCTGGGTGCAGGGCAACTACGCCTACCTGGGCGTCAGCGGCGGTGCCACCGCCAGCACCTGGGCCAACGCCTCGGGCTGGACCAAGCTGTCCGTCCCCTTCACCACCGACGCCACCGGCAGCGTCACGGTGTACCTGCACGGCTGGTACGGGCAGGGCGGCGTGTACGGGGACGACTTCTCGATCGCCTGACGGCGGTGACAGCCGACAGGTAGCGGCTGACAGATCACAGCCAACAGCTAACAGCTGACAGCTGACAGCTGACAGCTGACAGATTTCATCATCTGTCAGCTGTCATCCGTTTACCGTCAGCTGTCAGCTGTCAGCCGCCTCCCGCAACCGCCCCGGCCGGCAAAGCGCCACGTACGCCGCCAACGCCAGCACCCCGCAGCCCAGGACCACCAGCGCCAGCAGCGTCGCCGACGGCCGTCCGCCGATGCTGCTCAGCGGTGCGACCACCGCGCCGCACAGGAAGTTGCCCGTCCCCAGCAGCGCCGAGGCCGTCCCCGCCGACTGCGGCTCGACCAGACTCAGCGCCTGCGCCGCCGTGTTCGGCAGCACCACCCCGAGGCTGCCCATCAGGACGAACAACGGCGGACAGAACCCGGCCAGCCCGAAGTCCCACACCGTCGTCAGCAGCACCAGCGCCACCCCGGCCGCGACCGCCGTCCCGAGCCCGGCCAGCATCAGCGACCGCGCCGCGAAGCGCGGCGCCAGTACCCGCCCGTTCAGCTGGGTCATCACCACGATGGACAGCGAGTTCAGCCCGAACAGCAGGCTGTAGGTCTGCGGCGAGACCTGGTACACGTGCTGCAGCACCGTGGACGACCCGCTGATGTACCCGAACAGCGCGCCGAACGCCAGCGAGCTGGTCAACGCCAGCCCCAGGAAGGGCAGATGGCGCAGCAGCCGACCGATGGTGCGCAGCGCCGCGCCCACCCCGCCGCCCACCCGGGCCTGCGGTGGCAGGCTCTCGCGCAGTGCCCCGAAGGCGGCCAGGGTGAGCAGCAGTCCGAGCCCCGTGAGCGCCCCGAAGGTGCCGCGCCAGGAGGTGAACCGCATCAGCTGTGCCCCGATGACCGGGGCGAGGATCGGTGCCAGCCCGGATATCAGCGCGATCGAGGCGAGGAAGCGCAGCATCGCGACGCCCTGGAAGCGGTCCCGGGCGACGGCGCGTCCGATCACCAGCCCCGCCGACCCGGCGACGCCCTGGACGAAGCGGGCCGCGATCAGCACCGTGAGGTTCGGCGCGAGCACGCACACCACGCTGGCCAGGGTGTAGACGACCAGCCCGGCGAGCAGCGGCGGGCGGCGTCCGAAGCGGTCGCTGAGCGGCCCGAAGAGCAGCTGCCCGGCCGCGACCCCGAACATCGAGAAGGTCAGGGTGAGCTGGACGGCCGCCGGTTCGGCGACGAGGTCGTCGGCGATCGCGGGCAAGCCGGGGAGGTAGAGGTCGGTGGTGAGCGGACCGAGCGCGGTGAGACCGCCGAGGACGGCGATGGTGGCCCGGCCGACAGCGGCCGTCGGGCCGACGGCCGGTGCCGTGCCGGTTGCTGGGGCGGGAGCGGTCGACATGTCGTCGGTCGGACCGACGGTCGGGCCGGGCATGGCTCTCCTAACGGACGCGGTGTCATGGGGTTCGTTCGCGATCCGTCCTATCGCAGCCCGGCGGGCGTGACGACGGCAGGGGTACACGGGGACGGATCCGCCCACCGGCCGATCCACAGCACGCGCACGACGACGGCCCGCCCGCACCTTCCGGTGCCCGGCGGGCCGTTCGTTCCCTGGTCAGGACGGCTGATCCGGGATCAGCGCCCGGTCAGCACCCTCAGTGCTTGGCGACGTGCTCGGCCCGGAGGGCCGCCTGCAGCGTCGCGCCGTCCTGCCACGCGTAGAGCTGGTTGCCGGTGAGCGTCACATTGTAGTGCCCGCAGGTGCCGGTGGCCTTGGCCGCGATGCCCTCCGGGAACCAGCCCGCCTTGAGCGAGACCGGCACCGGGTGCTGGCCCTTGCCCGGCAGGCCGACGCTGCAGCCGACGGGCAGCCGACCCTCGGGGAGGGTGGCCCGCAGCAGCCGGTCGTCGCCCGTGGTGGACATCAGGTACCTGACCGAGGAGGCGTTGTCGGGCAGCCAGGTGGGCATCGAGCGGCGCTCGGCCTTGGCCTGCGAGCCGCTGTCGTACGAGACCTGCTCCTGGTGGCGCCCGTCGTACCACTCGGACACGCGCGGGCCGATCGCCACGACGACCACGGCGACGGCCATGCCGGTGCCCGCGACTCCCAGCGCGACCTTGCTCACGATGCCCTTCATGCCTGACTGCCCTCTCCGTGTGCGTTGCCGATGCGTCCGGTGCGGACGGGACCGTGGCCGGTCCGCCCGTGCCCCGTCCGGGCTGAGCGGTCCGCCGGCCGGGTGTATCCATGGTGGCCCGGGCCGTCCTGCCTGAGCGTCACCACGAGGTCGCGTTCTTGCATCCAACCCACGGGGTACCGTCTCCACCTTCAGGCGTATGTCCATGGGCCCGGCCCCGGACGTACGCCGTCCGGCGCTCGGGCTGACACGCCGGGTTCGGGTACGTCCCGAGCCTCGATCGAGCCTGACTCAAGCGGGGCTCCGCCGCAGCCCGGCCTGCTGCACCCGGGGCACCGGCGGAGCGCGGCCGGCCGGCCGCGGGCGGTGGGTCAGACGGCTGCGGGCGGTGGGTCAGACGGTCGCGGGAACCGGCCGGGTGACGGGGAAGGGGCGGCCGTCGAGGGTCCAGTGCGGGTCGATCGGACGCAGCAGCGAGGCGTACACCTGGGCGGCGACGTCGGGGTGGCGGATCTCGCCGGCGGGCGGGCCGGCCGGGATGTCGTGCCCGGCGCAGGCCACCCAGGCGGTCCGCTCCTCGGCCGTACGGCCGCCGTGGCCGCCGGCGTCGACGTGCCCGTGGTCGGTGACCACGATGACGGTCCACTGCTCCTGGGCGTAGTCCTCCCGGCCGCGGACGGCGTCCAGCAGGCGGCCGAGGCGCTCGTCGGCGGTGCGCATCGAGGCGCGGTACTCCTCGCCGCAGCCGAGGAAGTGGGCGGTCTCGTCCACCGCGCCGAGGTAGACGAAGGAGGCTTCGGGGTCGGCGGTGCCGAGGACGTGGACGGCCTCCCGGGTGACCTCCTCGTCGACGGCCTCCCAGGCCTCCGGGGTGTCCTCGGCCGGAGCCACGTAGGAGAGCCGGCCGGGAGCGCGGAACAGCGGGCCGCCGGACTCGTTGATCATCAGCGGGTCCCAGCCGGCCGCGACGAAGGTGCGGCGGCGGTCGCCGCGGTTGAGGCGGGTGGCGAAGTCGGGGAAGACGTCCAGCCGGTTGCCGCCCAGGTGGTTGCCCCAGACGCCGTGCTTGGCGGGCTCGACGCCGGTCACGATGGTGGCCCAGCAGGGTCCGGACATGGTGGGCGTGGAGTCCGCGACCGTCACCGGCACCAGGAATCCGGCCTCGGCGACCTCCTGGAGGCGCGGCATCGGCACCTGCGCCAGGTAGTCGTGGCGGACTCCGTCGATCCCGACCACGAGGACGCGGGGGCGGGGCCACTGGGCTGCGGACATGGTGGAGCTTCCTTTCGGTCGTGCACACCCGGCCGCGCCCGCCGAGGGCGCCGCCGACCGCGCCATGCTCCACGGCCCGCCGTACCGCGCGGCGTCGGGCCGTCGAACGGCAGGTGTCCGTGAGGTGTCGGGCGGTTGCCCGAGGCGCCCGGAGGCCGAGCTTCCGCGGGCGCCCGTCCGTCAGGCGGTCGCCCGGACGAAGCGGCGGTCCGACCCGGCGAGCAGGGCGGCCGGGCCCGCCGCGCGCAGGACGACGTCCAGGACGCGGTCCGGGTCCGCGGCGTAGCAGTTCGCGAACCAGGGCAGGTTGGCCTCGACCACGGCCCAGTGCTCGGCCGGGTCGTACGGGTCGGCGATCGGGCCGACGTCCAGTGCGACGGCGCTGGGCAGGGTGTCCCCGACGGCCTCCAGCAGCCGGCGGGCGAAGGCGGTCGCCCCGGCGGTCAGCGGCGCCGGGTCGAGCCGGCCGAAGCGGGCGTACCGGCTGCCGGTGAGCACCTCGCCGTCGCGCAGGAACAGCCGGTACTCCGCGGCGAAGGTCACCGGCTCGCTGACCAGGACGGGGGTGTCCGGGCCGATCCGCTCGCCGGTGCGGGGCAGCCGGGAGCCGTCCGGGTAGACCGCGGGCGGGATCGACTTGTCGGCCGGCGGCTTGACGAAGGCCGGGTGGCGCAGCGTCCAGGCCTCGGCCAGGGTGGTGAGTTCGATCCGACGGCGGGTGAACGCCTCGGGGAGCCGGGCGAGCCAGTCGTCCTCCGGTTCCAGCAGGGCGAGCCCCAGCGGCCCCGCGATCCGGGCGGCGGCGAGGGGCCCGCCGTACCAGTGGACGGGCCGCCCGGCGAGCCGCCCGACCTGCGCCGGGCCGGACAGCACGGCGGTGGCCAGGCCCCGGCGGGCGGCGGCCGCGGTGAGCAGGGAGGTGGTGCCGGTGGGCTGGGCGGAGGTGAGCAGGACGGGCTTCCCCGCGTCGACCGTCACCGCCTTGGCCACCACGGGATCGGCTTTCACCGCATCGGCCGTCACGGCATCGGCTGTCACCGCGTCGGCCGTCACGGCTGCGGCCGGAACTCGTGGACGACCTCGATGCGGCCGACGATGTGCCGGTTGAACTCGGCCAACTCCTCAGCCGACACCCAGAGTTCAAGGATGGTCCGGCCGCCGGCCCGCTGCACCGGGTAGCGGGCGAGGAAGTCCGTCTCCACCTCGAAGCGGGTGACGTACCCGACGCCGGAGGCGGGCACGTTCCAGTCGCGGGCGATCCGGATCCCGTAGTCCTCGTTCAGTACGGGGTAGAAGATCGGCTGCTCGGGCAGCCGCGGCGGCCAGGCGCGCCAGTCGGCGGCCTCGACCAGGGCCAGCTCCTGCGGGCCGGTGGGGCGCCAGAGGGTGGTGGTCGGGGGCCGCTGCCGGACGGACTGACTGGTCATGGCGGGGACGGTAGCCGGGCCACGACGGACCCGGCCACCGGATTTCGCCGCTCCGGGAGGGACGGGAGAGGACGAGGAGAGGAGAGGAAGGGAGTGGACGGCCCGTCAGCGGTAGGCGGACTCGCCGGTGATGGCCTCGCCGAGGACCAGGGTGTGAATCTCGCTGGTGCCCTCGTAGGTGAGCACCGACTCCAGGTTGTTGGCGTGCCGCAGCACCGGGTACTCGGTGGTGATGCCGTTGGCCCCGAGGACGGTCCGGGCGCTGCGGGCGATCTCCAGCGCGGTACGGACGTTGTTGAGCTTGCCGAAGCTGATGTGCGCCGGGCGGGCCGCGCCCTGCTCCTTCAACCGGCCGATCCGCAGGGCCACCAGGTACGCCTTCTCGACCTCCAGCATCATCTCGACCAGCTTCTGCTGGGTCAGCTGGAAGCCGGCGATCGGACGGTCGAACTGGATCCGGCTCTTCGCGTAGTCCAGGGCGGCGGTGTAGCAGTCGCGGGCGGCGCCGACGGTGCCCCAGAGGATGCCGTAGCGGGCCTCGCCGAGGGAGGACAGCGGCCCGCGCAGACCGGTGACGCCGGGCAGCACCGCGTCGGCGGGCAGCACCACCTCGTCGAAGGCCAACTCGCTGGTGACGGAGGCGCGCAGGGAGAGCTTGCCGTGCACGTCGGTCGCGGTCAGGCCGCGGGTGCCGCGCTCGACCAGGAAGCCGCGCACCCCCTCCTCGGTCTGCGCCCAGACCACGGCGACGTCCGAGATGCTGCCGTTGGTGATCCACATCTTGCTGCCGGACAGCACCCAGTCGCCGCCCTTGCGGACCGCCCGGGTGCGCATGTTCGCCGGGTCCGAGCCGAAGTCGGGCTCGGTGAGGCCGAAGCAGCCGATCAGCTCACCGGCCGCCATGCCGGGCAGCCAGCGCTGCTTCTGCTCCTCGGAGCCGAAGGCGTGGATCGAGCGCATCGCGAGCGAGCCCTGGACGGAGACGAAGCTGCGCAGCCCCGAGTCGGCCGCCTCCAGCTCCATGCAGGCGACCCCGTACGCGACGGCGTCGGCGCCCGCGCAGCCGTAACCGTCGAGGTGCATGCCGAGCACGCCGAGGGCGCCGAGTTCGGGGGCGAGCTCACGCGCCGGGAAGACACCGCGCTCGAACCACTCACCGATGTTCGGGCGGATCCGCTCCTCGGTGAACCGGCGGACGGTGTCGCGGATCAGCCGCTCCTCGTCGGAGAGGAGGTCGCCGACCGCGAGCAGGTCGGACGGGTCGATCCGGGTCGGCTTCGTCATTGAAGCTCCTTGTAGTCTCGGCGGGACACCGGCGAGTATTCCGCAACCCGACCGGCGTCGGACCGACGGGAGCGAGTGAGGAAGGCGACATGTCCAGCACGGCGTACGTGGTCGACCAGGTGACGGCCGAGGAACTGGAGCGCTCGGTGGCCGAGTTCGCCGGGCTGCTGACGGAGACCGTCGACGGCGGCTCCTCGGTCGGGTTCCTCGCCCCGCTGGAGCCGGACGAATCATCGGCGTGGTGGCGGGCGCTCGTCCCGGAGCTCGCGGCCGGACGGCTGGTGCTGTGGACGGCCCGGGCGGCGGCCGACGGGCGGCTCGCCGGGACGGTCCAGCTGCGGCCGGCGGCGACGGCGAACGGGCGGCACCGGGGCGAGGTGGCCAAGCTGATGGTGCGCCCGGCGGACCGCGGACACCGGCTGGCCGGGCGGCTGCTGGCGGCACTGGAGGAGCGGGCGGCGGAGTCGGGGATCCGGCTGCTGGTACTGGACACCGAGACGGGCAGCCCGGCCGAGCGGATGTACGAGGCGGCGGGCTGGACCAGGGTCGGCTCGGTGCCGGACTACGCGACCGATCCGACCGGCACCCTGCACCCGACCACCATCTTCTTCAAGTCGCTGGTGCGCTGACGGGAGGACCGCAGCGGAACGGCCGGTCCGGAGCAGCCGGTCCGGAGCAGCCGGTCCGGACCGGCCAGGACAGGATCACCGGGACAGGACTGCCGGAACAGGACTGCCGGAACGGAACACGGAAGGGGAGGCGGAGCATGAAGCGTTGGGCGCTGGTCGTCGAGGAGACGGTGGGCATCGGCAGGGACCGGACCTGGGGCAGCAAGGTGCTCGGCGAGGTCGAGGGCACCCGCGAGGAGGCCGTCGCGGAGCTGCGGCGCATCGTCCCGACCTACACCCCGGACCATCCGATGAGCAGCCGACGGAAGACGCTGCTCCGAGACGGGGACACCTACCTGCTGATCCTCCAGGGGAGCATGCGCGACTACCACTGCGTGTTCAAGGTGTGGGAGCTGCTGTGGGACAGCAAGCGGCCGGAGGTCCAGGCGGAGCGGTTGACGACCGACGACTGACGGCCGACAGATGACAGATGACAACTTTCAGCGAACGGATAACAGATTTCGAACTCTGTCATCCGTTCGCTGAAAGTTGTCCGTCGTCAGCCCTCACCCCACCCCGCACAGCCGCAGCACCGCCGTCGTCGCCGCGGCAGCCACGACCACCAGCGGGAACGGCGCCTTGCGCCACGCGAGGACCCCGGCGACCAGCACACCCGCCGGACGGGCCCATCCGGAGAAGCCGTGCCCCTGAGTCAGCGCGCCGGTCGCCACCAGCGCAACCAGCAGCACCGCCGCCGCGACCGTCAGCAGGTGGCGCAGTCGCTCCGAGAGCGCGAGCCGGCGCCCCAGCAGCGGACCGGCCACGCGGTAGGCGTACGTCCCGACGGCCAGCAGCAGTACCGCATAGAGGGGCATCATCGGACGTCCTCCTTCCCGGCCGCCGCGGCGACCACCGACTCCGACTCCCCCGGCTCAGCCGCAACCCCCGGCTCCACCGACCCAGGCTCCGACCCCGACCCCGACTCCGGCTCCGACGCCACCGCCGGCCGCCCGGCGAGCAACAGTCCCACCAGGGCGAGCAGCACGGGCAGCCCGGCCGGCACGAACGGCGTGGCCGCGACGGCCACCACCGCGCCCGCCACCGCCGCCGTACGGGTACCGCGGTCGGCGAGCGAGGGAAGCACCAGGGCGAGCAGCACCGCGGGGAAGGCCGCGTCCAAGCCGAACACGTCGGTGTCCCCGATCAGCCCGCCGGCGAGCCCGCCGAGCAGCACCGCGACGTTCCACACCACGAACAGCGAGACCCCGCAGATCCAGAACACCGCCCGGCGCCGCCGCGGTTCGCTCTCCTGCAACGCGAAGGCCGCACTCTCGTCGGTGAGCAGCTGCGCTCCGAACAGCCGCTGCCACCAAGGGCCTTGGAGGACGTCGGCGACGGCGAAGCCGAAGGGCAGCAGCCGGGCGTTGAGCACCAACCCGGTGGCGACGGCCGCGAGCACGCCGCCGCCGGACAGTACGACGCCGACGGCCGCGAACTGCGAGCCGCCCGCGAAGACGAGGACGGAGAGGGCCACCGGCACCCAGAGCGGCAGGCCTCCGGACACGCTGATCGCACCGAAGGAGGCGCCGACCAGCGCGTCGGCGAGGCAGACCAGGGCGATGTCGCGCAGGGTGGCATGTTCGAGTGTTCGGAGAAGCGAACGCATGTCCATGAGAGTGAACCCGCGACACCCGGTTCGTCAAGGCGAACAGAATGACCGGCACAGCGAACGATGCTCGCCGACGAGGCCCCCGGGGGCGGCCGTGGCAGCATGAACGTCACCGACCGGCACCAGCCGGAACCCAAGCGGCACCAGCAGCGGGAAGCCGACCGAAGGAGCCTGGAGAAAGCGTGAGTGGCGAGGATGAGTGACCGGACCCCCCGGCCCGAGGGTGCCAACGGCTCCGGTACGGAGCTGATCGGCCAGATCGCCGCGGCCATCCGGCGCGAACGCGAGCGCGGCGGACTGTCGATGACCGAGCTGGCCCGCCGCGCCGGCATCGCCAAGTCGACGCTCTCCCAGCTGGAGTCGGGCGCGGGCAACCCCAGCGTGGAGACGCTCTGGGCGCTCGGGGTGGCGCTGAACGTGCCGTTCAGTCGGCTGGTCGACCCGCCGCGCCCGACCGTCAAGGTGCTGCGGGCCGGAGAGGGGCCGGTGACCCACTCCGAACGGGCCGACTACGCGGCCACGGTGCTCTCCTCCTGCCCGCCGAACGCCCGGCGGGACATCTACCGGATCGAGGCCCAGCCGGGCGAGACCAGGGCCTCCGACCCGCACATGCCCGGCACCGTCGAACACGTGATGATCGGGTCGGGCCGAGCCCTGGTCGGCCCGAGCGAGGCGCCGGTCGAGCTGGGCCCGGGCGACTACATCAGCTACCCGGGCGACGCCCCGCACGTGTTCCGCGCCCTGGCCCCGGACACCCTCGCGGTGATCGTGATGGAGCACATCTGACGGACCGCCTCCGCCGTCGAACGGCGGGAACGGCGGGAACGGCGGCGAACGGCTGACGGCCCGACGGCTGACAGATTTCAAAATCTGTCAGCCGTCAGCTGTTATCCGTTATCTGTTACCTGTCATCTGTCATCTGTCATCTGTCAGCCGTCACCTGTTCGCCGCCGCCGCGCGCCCCGGCGCTACTTCAACAGCCCGTCCAGGAAAGGGTTCCCGAACACCCGGTGCGGGTCGTACCGGTCCAGCGTGGCGACCGCCTCGTCCCAGCCGGGCCCACCGCCGGCGCGCAGGCTGTCCGGGATGACCCGGCCGATCAGGTCCTGGTCGGACCAGGCCGCGTCCGTGGTGTAGGCCCAGCCCTTGGACCACTCGACCCGCATCCCCGCCCGGGTGCCGTCGAAGGTGCGCAGCAGCCACTGCTCCAGGTCCCGGGCGAAGCGCTCCAGTCCGGGCGTACCGGGGAAGGCGAGGACGTCGAGCCACACCGCGGTGTCCCACTCCGGCCGGTCCGCCCGCGGGCGCAGCGCGGACAGCAGCGGGGGCCGGGCCCCGGGGACGCCGGAGGAGGTCGGGTCGTCCAGGCCGGTGACCCGGATCTCCACCGCGCCGTTCACCGGGTACTCGCCCTGGGCCTGGTACTCCCCGAGCAACTGTCGGTAGTAGGCGGCGAATTCGCTGACCACCCACTGCAGGTCGGCACGCTTGGTGAGGATCGCGTAGCCGTTGGCGGTGACTCGCAGGGTGGTGGGCCGGACGTACTGCAGCAGGGCGCGCGAGGGGCCCCAGAGGTCGGAGCGCAGGCCGCCGGCGAGCAGGTGGGTGATCAGGTCGCCGGTGAGCAGGTCGCGCAGCAGTCCGCCGGAGAGCAGGACGTCGGTGAGGTCACCGGTGAGCGCCACCTTGGCGACGAGGTACTGGAGTTGGCCGAACAGCGGGGCCGATCCCCAGGCGCCGGAGACGATTTGGCCGGCCAGTCGAGCCACCGGTTCCGGAATGCTGTCCGAGAACGGGTAGTTGTAGGGCTGGTCGACGGCCCTGGAGGCGAGCGGCTTGCTCGGGGTGACGGTCCAGGTCTTGAGCCACGGGTAGTCGGTGTAGGCGAACCAGATCGCCTCGACCCGGCCGTCGCGCTCGACGAACTCGGCCAGCGTGCGCGGGCCACCGCCGCCGCCCAGCAGTCCGCCGAGCAGTCCGCCGAGCAGTCCGCCACCGCCGGTGGCGGTCCCCGGGCGGGCGAACAGGTCGCTGGCCGGGATGTCCAGCCGGCTGACGCAGCGCAGCGGGCGGTCGGCTCCGGCGCGCAGCACCACCTCGGTGAGGAAGGCGCGGCCCAGGTGCACCAGGAAGGCGGCGCTGTCGGCCTCGGCGCGGTCGAAGGTGCGCAGCCCGTAGCGGCCGGTGGCCGGGTCCAGGACGACGGCGGTGAGCCGGACCACCTGGTTGCTGACCGAGCCGTAGCCGTGCCCGTCCGGCCGCAGTTCGCCGTCGGCCGGGGCGGCGGTGCCGTGGCCGCCGATGGCGAGCACGCCGCCGACGGTGAGGTCGCCGGGCGCCGGGCAGGCCGTCAGACCGAGGCCCCGGTCGGTCAGGTGGACGAGCAGCGCCTCCATGCTCGCGCCGGTCTGCACCCGGACGGTGCTGGGCGAGTCGGCGGTGATGGCGGTGAGGTACCGGTTGGTGTCCACCAGCAGGACGCGGGCGGTGTCCGGGGTCCCGTTGGCGACGGTGAGCGGCGCCCAGGTGTGCCGGTAGCCGGTGGCGCGCAGCCGCCAGCCGTTGGCGTGCGCCCAGTCGGCGAGGGCCGGTACCTCCTCGGGGGTGCGCGGCGCGCAGGTCCACAGCTGGTCGGTGCGGATCTCGCCGGACCAGTTCTGGAAGACCCGCTGGTAGAGCTCGGTGCCGGCGGGCAGCCCGGGCGGTACGGGCGTGGCGGCCTCGGCACTGTCCGGGCCGATGGTGCCGCGCAGCAGCCAGGCCGCGCCGCCGAGCGCCGCCGAGGCGCCGAGCAGTCGCCGCCTGGTCAGGCCGCGGCTGGGCTCCCGGGCGGACTCCCGGCCCGACTCTCGGGCGGTGCCCCGGCCGCTCCCCCGGCCGTCCGCCGCGCCGTATGTGTCACTGCCGTATGTGTCACTGGTGTCACTGGTGCCATGGCCGTCGTGTGCTGTGGTCATCCGGTCCGCCCCCTGCGTCGGTTCCCCGGGCCGGGTCGCGGCACTCCGGGGCGGTCGGTCTCCGCCCGACCCGGTCAGGAGCGTACGAAGTGCCGTACGACCGTTTGAAGCGATCCAGCCGGGATCTCACTCGTTCGAGTGATCATGGCGCGAACGACTGAGAACCGTCCAGCCCCGTCCTCGACGTGGCACGCGACGACGCGGTGAACAACCGCCCGGCGCGGCCGAGCCCCGTACGGCACGGCTCAGCGCTGCGCGGCGAGGGCGGCCTCCGCACAGCGCTGCCGGCGGTCGGCCGCCGTGCCGGGCAGGCAGGCCCGGTCCTTCATCGGACGCCCGCCCGCCAGGTCGGACAGGTGTGCCCCCGCCAGGGCGGGCGCCTCGGCGTGCTCCGCCGAGTCGCGGCCGAGCCGGCAGACCAGTTCGTTCCCGCGCAGCCCGGCGAAGGCCTTGCCGTTGACGTCCTTCAGGCAGGGCATGCCGAACATCCGGGAGCGGTGGGCGCCGCGCGGCGCCAGTTCCACGGCGATCGCCTCGGAGCGGGCGTCGGCGTCGTTGCTGGTCATGCCGTCATGGTGGGGCCCGGCCGGGTGGCCGTCCAGCGTGGCCACGGGGGACGGCGGGCTGTTGCCCGGCCGTTCGGCAGGCGCATAGGTTGACCGTGACCGCCCCCACCCCGACCGGAGGCCCCACCATGCCCTCGTCCGTGCCGCCGACCGCCACCGACCCGACCGACGCAGCCGCCGGTACCGCCACTGGCGCCGTCACCGTCGCCGTGGCCCAGCCCGTCTGCGCCGCCCCCGGCCACGCGGACACCCTGGACGTCAACGTCGGACGGCACGCCGAGGCCGTCCGGGCGGCGGGCACCCGCCTGGTGGTGTTCCCCGAGCTGTCCCTGACCGGCTACGACCTGACCGCCGCCGCCGTCGACCCGGCGGACCGGCGGCTCGCCCCGCTGGTCGAGGCCTGCGCCGCCACCGGCGCCCTCGCGCTGGTCGGCGCGCCGGTCGCGGAGGCCGACGGGCGCGAGTCCATCGCCACCCTGGCGGTCACCGGCGAGGGCGCCGCGGTCGTCTACCGGAAGATGCGCCTGCACGGCCCCGAACTCGACCGCTTCACCCCGGGCGAGAAGCCCTTCGTGCTGGAGCTGGACGGCTTGCGGCTCGGCCTCGCGGTCTGCGCCGACGCCGCCGACCCGACGCACGCCGAGGAGACCGCCGCGCTCGGCATCGACGCCTACGTCGCCTCCACCCTGTACGGCCCGGGCCCCGCGCAGGCCGAGCGGCTCGCCGGGCACCTGCGGGAGCGGACCACGGCGCACCGGGTCTGGGGCGTGCTGTCCACCAGCGCCGGGGCCAGCGGCGAGTTCCCGGAGACCTCGGGCCGCTCTGGGGTGTGGGCGCCGGACGGCACGGTGGTCGGTCAGCTCGGTGCCGAGGCCGGCGGGCTGCTCCGCGCCGAGCTGCCCCGCCTCCAGCCCCGCCCCTGAGCCCCGCCCCCCTAAGCCCCGCCTCCAGCCCCGCCCACCCCGCAACCGGGCCGCCGAGCGACGCCCGGCGGATCGCGGGCCCCGGGTGGAAATACCCGGGGCCCGCGCGCGGCTGTCGTGATCGGAACACCGGTGACCGGGCGATCGGGCCCGTACAGGAGGTACAGCGCGCGATGGGTGACCAGCGGGAGAAGCCGCAGGAGTACCGGGTCGAGCACGACTCGATGGGCGAGGTCCGGGTGCCGGCCGCCGCGAAGTGGCAGGCGCAGACGCAGCGGGCGGTGGAGAACTTCCCGGTGTCCGGCCAGCGGCTGGAGCGTGCGCACATCGCCGCCCTGGCCCGGATCAAGGCGGCCGCGGCGCGGGTGAACGCCCGGCTCGGGGTGCTGGACGAGGAGACGGCCGGGGCGATCGCGGCGGCGGCCGAGGAGGTCGCGGAGGGCCGCTGGGACGCCGAGTTCCCGGTGGACGTCTTCCAGACCGGATCGGGCACCTCGTCCAACATGAACGCCAACGAGGTGATCGCCACCCTGGCCGGCGAGCGGCTGGGGCGGCCGGTCCACCCGAACGACCAGGTGAACGCTAGCCAGTCGTCCAACGACGTGTTCCCGTCCTCGATCCACATCGCCGCCACCGCCGCCGTCACCCACGACCTGATCCCGGCGCTGGAGCACCTGGCAGAGGCGCTGGAGCGCAAGTCCGTGGAGTTCGCGCAGGTGGTCAAGTCGGGCCGCACCCACCTGATGGACGCCACGCCCGTCACCCTCGGCCAGGAGTTCGGCGGCTACGCGGCGCAGGTGCGGCACGGCCGGGAGCGGCTGCTGGCCACCCTCCCCCGGGTCGCCGAACTGCCGCTCGGCGGAACGGCGGTGGGCACCGGCATCAACACCCCGCCCGGCTTCCCGGCGGCCGTCATCGAGGAGGTGACCCGCGCCACCGGGCTGCCGCTGACCGAGGCCCGCGACCACTTCGAGGCGCAGGGCGCGCGGGACGCGCTGGTCGAGCTGAGCGGCCAACTGCGCACGGTGGCGGTCGGGTTCACGAAGATCGCGAACGACCTGCGGTGGATGGGCTCCGGCCCGCGCACCGGCCTGGGCGAGATCAACCTGCCGGACCTGCAGCCCGGTTCGTCGATCATGCCGGGCAAGGTGAACCCGGTGCTGCCCGAGGTGGTGCTGATGGTCGCCGCCCAGGTGGTGGGCAACGACGCGACGGTGACGCTGGCCGGCGCCAGCGGCAACTTCGAGCTCAACGTGATGCTCCCGGTGATCGCCCGCAATGTGCTGGAGTCGGTGCGGCTGCTGGCCAACAGCGCCCGGCTGCTGGCGGACCGGACGGTGGACGGCATCACCGCGAACGTGGAGCGGGCCCGTGAGTACGCGGAGTCCTCGCCCTCGGTGGTGACGCCGCTGAACCGGTACATCGGGTACGAGGAGGCGGCGAAGGTCGCCAAGCAGGCGCTGGCCGAGCGGAAGACCATCCGTCAGGTGGTGCTGGAGCGCGGGTACGTCGAGCGGGGCGCGCTCACCGAGGAGCAGCTGGACCGGGCGCTGGACGTGCTGCGGATGACGCACCCCTAGCCGGACCTGCCCCCGGCCGGACGGGCACCCCAGCCGGACGTGCGCCGGGGCGCGGCGGGCACTCGCGTGCCCTCCGTGCCCCGGACGCGGGCTGCGGGGAAGGTCAGCCCTTGGCGCGGCCGGCCCGGCCGAGCCGCATCGCTGCTCCGTTCGACGTGATCGTGGCCATCGAGATCGCCGCGAGGCCCAGCAGGAACATCACGGCACCGACGATGACGCAGGTGACGATGTTCTTGCCGTGCGCGACGGACCCGGAGACGGCCCAGGGAGAGATGATCGTCCAGACACCGAGCGCGGCGGCGGCCCAAGCCCTCGCGTGGGTGCGCTCGTAGGCCGAGCCGTAGCCGGCCATCAGCGCGGTGTAGGCCAGACCCACGATCAGGCAGGTCACGGTCAGGGTGCTGAACGCGGTGAAGCCGACGATCCAAGGCGATGCCGCCAGGAAGAGACCGGCCAGGACGGCCAGGGCTTCGATGCCCTGGGCGCGGGGGGTCGTGGTGACCCGCTCGTAGTGTTCCCGGAGTTCGACGATGTCCGGGTGGTGCTCCATGCCCGTCGGGATATGGGTTGCCACCGATACCACCTCCTGTGGTTCCGGACCATGGAAGGGGCAAGCCCCGTACCCATTCTGGCGCTTCTCCAAGGTTTTGCACCCGATAGTCCGGAATGACCGATAACCATCCGGTCACGCCGGTGACCTGTGTCTCAACACTCCGGTGGTCCATTGCCTATGCAACTCGTTGCATAGCAGGATGCGGGCATGGCACTGGAGCACGCGATCCTCGTCTCGCTGCTGGAGCAGCCCGGCTCCGGGTACGAACTGGCCCGGCGCTTCGACCGCTCCATCGGACGCTTCTGGACCGCCACCCACCAGCAGATCTACCGGGTGCTGCGGCGGATGGAGGCGGACGGCTGGGTGGCCGCCGAGGAGGTCGCGCAGGACGGCCGCCCGGACAAGAAGGTGTACTCGGCGTCCGGGCCCGGACGAGCCGCGCTGGCCGGCTGGCTGCGCGAACCGGTCGAACCGGAGACCGTGCGGCACGAGCTCGCGGTCAAGATCCGGGCCGCCGCCTTCGACGACCCGGCCGCGCTGATCTCCGAGGTCGAGCGGCACCGCGAGAGCCACGCCGCCCTGCTCGCCCGCTACCTGCACGGCGAGCAGCGGGACTTCCCCGACCTCACCGCACTGGACACCCGACAGGAACTCCAGCACGTTGTGCTGCGCGGCGGCATCGAGTTCGAACGGATGACCCTCGCCTGGCTGGACGACGTGCTCGCCACCCTGCGCCGGCTCGCGGACGACGGACGGGACCGGAAGACGGACGACAGATGACAGGTGACAGCCGACGGACGACACCTTTCAGATGACAGAGTCTGAAATCTGTCATCTGACATCTGTCATCTGAAAGCTGTCCGCTGAACCCTGTTCGCTGAAAGCCGTTCACCGGCCCCCGGCCGCCGAACCCCCGCCGAGCCCTCACCCCCTCGACCCCCAGGGAGCCCCTGATGCTCTTCAACCCGCGCACCTACGACCCCGCGCAGTTCGACGAGCCGACCCGTCGGCTGCTGCGCGCGACCGTCGACTGGTTCGAGTCCCGCGGCAAGAAGGCGCTCATCGACACCTACATCGACCGCGCCTGGTACGGCGACTTCCTCGAATTCGCCGCGCGGGAAGGCCTGTTCGCGGAGTTCCTGACCCCGTCCGCGGCCGACCCCGAGAAGCGCTGGGACACCGCGCGGATCGCCGAGCTGAACGAGATCCTCGGCTTCTACGGCCTCGGCTACTGGTACACCTGGCAGGTCACCATCCTGGGCCTCGGCCCGGTCTGGCAGAGCGAGAACGAGGCCGTCCGGGCCCGCGCCGCCAAGCTCCTCGCCGAGGGCCACGTGATGGCGTTCGGCCTGTCCGAGCGCACCCACGGCGCCGACATCTACTCCACCGACATGATCCTCACCCCGGACGGCGAGGGCGGCTTCACCGCCACCGGCCCCAAGTACTACATCGGCAACGGCAACGTGGCCGGCCTGGTCTCGGTCTTCGGGCGCCGCTCGGACGTCGAGGGCCCGGAGGGCTACGTCTTCTTCGCCGCCGACAGCCGCCACGAGGCGTACCACCTGGTCAAGAACGTGGTGAACGCCCAGATGTACGTCAGCGAGTTCCGCCTGGAGGACTACCCGGTGCGGGCCGAGGACGTGCTGCACACCGGGCAGGCCGCCTTCGACGCCGCGCTGAACACCGTCAACGTCGGCAAGTTCAACCTCTGCACCGCCTCCGTCGGCATCTGCGAGCACGCGATGTACGAGGCCGTCACGCACGCCCACAACCGGGTGCTGTACGGCCGCAAGGTCACCGACTTCCCGCACGTGCGACGGGAGCTGACCGACGCGTACGCCCGCCTGGTGGCGATGAAGCTGTTCAGCGCGCGGGCCGTGGACTACTTCCGTACCGCCTCCGCCGAGGACCGCCGCTACCTGCTGTTCAACCCGATGACCAAGATGAAGGTCACCACCGAGGGCGAGAAGGTCATCGACCTGATGTGGGACGTCATCGCGGCCAAGGGCTTCGAGGCGGACACCTACTTCGACAAGGCCGCCAAGGACATCCGCGGCCTGCCGAAGCTGGAGGGCACCGTCCACGTCAACCTGGCGCTGATCCTCAAGTTCATGGGCAACTACCTGTTCGCGCCCGCCGACTACGCGCCGGTGCCGACCCGGCGGGACGCCGCCGACGACGCCTTCCTGTTCCGGCAGGGCCCGGCCCGCGGCCTCGGCGCGATCCGCTTCCACGACTGGCGCGCCGCCTACGACCGGCACGCCCAGCTGCCGAACGTCGCCCGCTTCCGCGAGCAGGCCGACGGCTTCTGCGAGCTGCTGCTCAAGCACGCGCCGAGCAAGGAGCAGCAGGCCGACCTGGACTTCCTGCTGGAGATCGGCCAGCTGTTCGCGCTGATCGTCTACGGCCAGCTGGTGCTGGAGCAGGCCGAGCTGACCGGGCTCGACGCGGACGTCCTGGACCAGGTCTTCGACGCGCTGGTCCGCGACTTCTCCGCGCACGCGACCGAGCTGCACGGCAAGGCCTCCGCCACCGAGGAGCAGGCCGCCTGGGCGCTGGCCAACGTGCGCCGCCCGGTGGCGGACGCCGAGCGCGCCGCGAAGGTGTGGGCCCGGGTCGAGGCGCTCTCCGGCGCGTACGAGATGCAGCCGTAAGGCCGGGAAGGACACACAGGACTCCGGGGGTGCCGGTCGGCGGACCGGCACCCCCGGATCACCTCTTCGGGGAACGGCGTCAGCCGTCGCCGAGGCCCATGTCGCGGGCCCGGGCGACCGCCTCGGCGCGGGTGGCCACGTGCAGCTTCTCGAAGATGTGGGTGACGTGGTTGCGGACGGTCTTCTCCGCGACCACCAGCTCCCGGGCGATCCGCCGGTTGTCGTGGCCGCGCGCCACCAGGTCCAGCACCTCGGCCTCGCGCGCGGTCAGGTCGGGGAAGAGCTGCCCGGCCTCGCGCATCTTCGCCCCGGCCAGCAGGCGGTGATCCGCCCGGCGACCTCGCCGCCGAACACCGCGCCGCCCGCCGCGACCGTGCGGACCGCGTGCAGCACCTCCTCCCGCCCGGCGCCCTTGACCAGGTAGCCGCGGGCGCCCGCCTGGAGCGCGGCGAGCAGGTTGCGTCCCGTCCCGGTCCCGGTCGTGCGCCCACCCGCGTCCCGGCCCGTCCCGGCCGCGCGAGCGCCCAGGTCCCGGCCACGTCCCGGGAGGCCCCGGGAGGTGGCCGGGAGGGGCGCTGGGCGGCAGGCGGGAGACGCCCGGGACCGGCCCGCCGGGAGCGGCGTACGGTGGAACCGGAGGCCGTGAAATGCACGTCACCGGAACCCACTTCACCGACCGCACCGACGCCGGCCGCCGGCTGGCCGCCCGCCTCGCTCGGCTCGCCGGCCCCGGCACCGTGGTGGTCGCCCTGCCCCGCGGCGGGGTGCCGGT
>NZ_MECK01000059.1 GCF_014596465.1 Streptomyces sp. CBMA123
GTCGGCGAAGCCGGGGCCCGGGCCCCGGCTTCGCCGACCCCGACGAGGCCGTCGCGGCCCACGCCCGAGCCGCCGCCCTCACCCACCACCGAACGCTCACCGTCCAGGCCGAACACGACCGGCTGGCCGACCTGCTGCGGCGGGCCGCCCTGCCCGTCTCGGCGATGGACTTCGAGAGCCAGCTGCGCCACTACGAGCCCCGCCCCTACCCGGCCGACGGCCCGGACGGCGCCGAGGGGACCGAGCCCCGCTGGGAGGACTTCGCCCCCGCCGGGCCGGCCGCCGCCGACCCGGAGAGCGGCCCGTCCCGCCGCCTGCTGGACTCCGGCTACCAGCGCGAACTCGCCCAGGCCCGGCTCACCCACCAGCGCGCCCTGCGCGAGTGGCGCACCCGCCGGGCCGAGGCCGGCAGCCCGGCCGCCGGGGAGTCCCGGCGCGCCCACGAGGCGGCCGAGGAGGCCCGGGCCCGCGCCGTGCGCGAGTACAACGAGAGCCTGGAGGAGTGCCGGCGCGCCTACCGGCTGGCCGAGCCGGCCGCCGTGGAGTCGCTGCTGGAACGGGCGCTGGCCGCCGCCGAGACGGCGACCCAGGACCTGCCGGCCCCCTGCCGGGCGATCTTCCGCCCGCTCACCCGCACCGCCGTGCTGGACCTCGACCTGCCCCCGCTCGACCTGGTGCCCTCGCTCACCGGCTACCGGCTGGCCCCCGAGGGCGACATCCACCCGGTGCCGCGCCCGCCCGCGGACCGGGCCACCGACTACCTGCGGCTGGTCGCCCGGCTCGCCCTGCGCTCCCTGCAGGCCGCCGACGCCGTGGACACCGACGAGATACTCGCCGGTGTCGTCCTCAACGGCTGGCTGCGCGATCCCGGGGCGGCCGAGCCGCTCTGCCTGCTCAGCGTGGACGCCGACCGCGACGCGCTGGCCCGCACCCGACTGCTGCCGCCGGAGACCCCGTACGAGGAACGCGACGACGAGGGCGTCTACGCCGACGCCGAGCGGGACGAGGCCCTGGTCCGCCTGCGCCAGCTCGGTGCCGCCGTCACCCCGGACCCGTACGCCCGGGCCGCCGTCCAGCCGTTCGCCCGGGCGGGCGCCACCGTCCCGGCCGCGCCCGACCTGTCCGCCAACGAGTTCGCCCAGCTGGTGCGCGACCTGCTCACCCGGGGCGGGCTCGCCGAGTGGAGCGTACGGCTGCGCGGTCCGGCCGGGCTGGTCGCCACCGGGGAGGGCGGACCGGGTAGCGCGCTGCCGGGCCGCTGGGTGGTCTGGGCCTCCCGGGACACTGCGGAGGTCACCGTGGAGCAGATCGAGACCCTGGCCGAGGCGGTCCGCGAGGAGTCCGCCGAGCGCGGCCTGCGGCTGACCACCGGCTGCTTCGCCGAGGAGGCGCTGGACCTCACCGCCGAGGAGAGCCACCGGCACATCCACCTGATCGACGGCGACGGCGTCCGCGAACTCGCCCGCACCCACCTCGGCCTGCCGCTCGCCGCCGGCCGCTGACCGGCCCCGACCCGCTGAGGCCTGCTCCGATCCACGCCGATCGACTCCGATCGACTCCCATCCACTCCGACCACGGATTTCACCCCGACGGCCCACCCGGCGGGCGTCCCTCCGTACCCGGACCAAGGCTGAGGGGACCGGGTCGGCGGGACGGCGGCCGAGGAACGGTCCGGTCAGCGGCACCCCCGGGCGATCAGCATCGAACGGGCGTCCGGTACGGTCGGCGGTCGGCCCGGCCACGGGCGGACCCCAGGGGGAGAGGAATGGGCAGAGCGCTCGGCAGACCACACGGCGGCCCCGGCCGTCCGGCCGGACCGGCAGACCCGACCGGACCGGCCGACCCGACGGCGGAGGCGGCCCGATGACCGCCGTCCTGGTTGCCGCCGGGGCGTTCCTGATGACGCTGATCGGCGGCTTCGTCGCCCAGCGCACCGGCGACCGCCGCCACCTGGTACTCGGCTTCGCCGCCGGACTGATGCTCGGAGTGGTCGCCTTCGACCTGCTGCCCGAGGCCATCCACCAGGCGCCCGGCGAGGTGCACGGCGTGCCCCAGGCGCTGCTGATGTTCGCGGGCGGCTTCCTCGCCATCCACGTGATCGAGCGCGCCGTCGCCATCCACCGCGGCCACGAGGGCGAGTACGCCGAGCACACCCACGGCCACCAGCACGGCCACGCCCACGGCTCCGGACGCCAGGGCGTCGGCCTGACCGCCGCGCTGGCCCTGGTCGGGCACAGCGTGATGGACGGCTTCGCGATCGGCGCCGCCTTCCAGGCCGGCAGCACCGTCGGCACCGTGGTGGCCATCGCGGTGGTCGCGCACGACTTCGCCGACGGCTTCAACACGTACACGATCACCCGGCTGTACGGGAACAACCGGCGCCGGGCGCTGACCCTGCTCGCGGCCGACGCGCTGGCCCCGATCTCCGGCGCCGCGATCACCCTGGCCTTCACCATCCCGGAGCACCTGCTCGGCCTCTACCTGGGCTTCTTCTCCGGCTTCCTGCTCTACCTGGCGACCTCGGACATCCTCCCCGAGGCGCACAGCCCGCACCCTTCGCGCAGCACCCTGCTGTGCACCCTCGCCGGGGTCGGCTTCATGTGGCTGGTCATCGGCCTGGCCAACTAGGCCCTGTCCGGCAGATCGGCCGACCAGGGCCTAGACCGGCAGGGAGCTCCAGCAGTCCCGCATCGCCGCCAGTGCCTCGGTGATCGCCGGCCGCCGGGAGGCCTGGGAGCGCCAGAGTGCGAACACCCGCCGGCTCGGCTGCGAGGCGACCGGGCGGGCCGCCACCCCGGCCGGCAGCGGGCCCCGGCCGAGCCGGGGCACCACGGCCATCCCCAGTCCGGCCGCGACCAGGGCGATCTGGGTCTCGAAGTCGCCGACCTGGTAGAGCACGTCCGGCTCCTCACCGGCCTCGCGCAGGGTGCGGACCAGCCAGTCGTGGCAGATGTTGCCCGGCGGGACGCTGATCCAGCGCTGTCCGCACAGCCGCTCCACCGGCACCGCGTCCAGCGCCGCCAGCTCGTCCCCGGCGGGCAGCACCAGGTCCACCGGGTCCGTCCCGAGGTCCAGCCGGGAGACCCCCTCCTGCACCGGCAGCGGTACGGTCGGCCAGTCCTGGACCAGCGCCAGGTCCACTTCACCGCGCGCCACCAGCTCCGCCGCCGGGTACGGGTCGCTCTCCAGCAGCCGTACGTCCAGCTCCGGGCAGCGCTGCCGCAGTTCGGCCAGTACCCCGGGCATCAGCCCGCGCGCCCCGGTCGCGAAGGAGGCCACCAGCAGCCGCCCGACCGCCCGGCCGCGCTGTTCCTCCAGCCGCACCTCGGCCTGCTCCACCAGCCCCAGGACGGTCCGCGCGGTGGCGGCCAGCTCCCGCGCCGCGTCGGTCAGCACCACACCCCGGCCCTGGCGCTCCAGCAGCACCGTGCGGGTCTCCCGCTCCAGCTTGGCGATCTGCTGGGAGACCGCCGAAGGCGTGAACCCGAGCGCGATCGCCGCCCCGCCGACCGAGCCGTGCACCGCCACCGCGTGCAGCGCCCGCAGGCGCCCGAGATCCATCATGCAGTGATACTAAAGTGTCCGCTTCAGTAATCATCGCTGGTGCTACACGTTCCCGCGCCGCCATGCTCGACCCATGACCGCGACACCCGCCGCTCCGGCCGGCTCGACCATGCGCCCCCGTCACATCGCCCTGGCCGTCCTGGTGGCCGCCGTCTGGGGCCTCAACTTCGTCCTCATCCACGTCGGCCTGGACAGCTTCCCGCCGCTGCTCTTCTGCGCCCTGCGGTTCGCCGTGGTCGCCGTGCCGGCGGTCTTCTTCGTCGGCCCGCCCAAGGTGGCCTGGCGCTGGGTGCTGGCGGTCGGCCTGGTCCTCGGGGTGGTCAAGTTCGGGCTGCTCTTCCTCGGCATGCACGCCGGGATGCCGGCCGGCCTCTCCTCCCTGGTGCTCCAGGGCCAGGCCGGCTTCACCGCGGTGTTCGCCGCCGTCCTGCTGCGCGAGCGCCCCGGCCGACGGCGACTGCTCGGCCTGGCGCTGGCCTTCGCGGGCATCGCCCTGAGCGCCGCCGACCAGGGCCTGGGCGGCCCGTTCGAGGCCTTCGTGCTGGTGGTGCTGGCGGCCGTCGCCTGGGGCCTGTCCAACGTGCTCACCCGCAAGGCCGCACCGCCGGACGCGCTGCGCTGGATGGTCTGGGTCAGCGCCGTCCCGCCGCTGCCGCTGCTGGGCCTGTCCCTGCTGGTCGAGGGCCCGGACGCGGACCTGCGCGCGCTGCGCGGGATGACCCTCGGCGGGCTCGGCGTGATCGGCTACGTCGGGCTGCTCTCCACCCTGTTCGGCTTCGTCGCCTGGAGCTACCTGCTGCGCCGCTACGACGCCACCGCCGTCGCCCCCTACTCGCTGCTGGTGCCGGTGTTCGGGATGTCCTCGGCCTGGCTGCTGCTCGGCGAGCGGGTCACCCCGGCGGCCGCCGCGGCGGCCCTGCTGGTGATCGCCGGGATCGGGATCACCGCGCTGCGCCCGGGGGCGCCGTCCGCGCCGGCGGCCCGGCCGCGAGGAAGCGGGCCTCGGCCGCGCGCAGCACTCGCAGCAGCACCTCCTCGTCCCCGGGGCTGACCTCGCCGAAGTACTCCTGCGCCACCTCGTCCCGGACCTGCCCGATCCGCTCCACCGCCGCGCGCCCGGCCTCGGTCAGCAGGATCCGTACGGCCCGCCGGTCCGCCGGGTCGGGGCGGCGCTCGACCAGGCCGGCCTCCTCCAGCGCGTCGACCACCGTGGTGGCCGAGCGCGGGGCGATGTGCAGCTGGTCGGCGAGGTCGCTCAGCCGCATCGCGTGGTCCGGCGTCTCGCAGCCGGGCACATGGGCGAGCGTGCGCAGGGCCCGGGCCTGGCCGGGGGTGATGCCGTACGGCTCCAGCCGCCAGCCGGTCTGTCGGCGGATCCGCTTGATCGCCCTGGTCATCGCGTCTGCGAGTTCGGCGGCGGTGCCGGGGGCGTCGGGCCGGGGACCGGGGGAGGAGTCAGCCGGATCGTCGGTCGGCGTGGTGGTCATCGGAGGTCTCCTCGGCTGGCGTCGGCCCAAGCGTATCGGCCGTTCCGGGCGGGCGGCCGACCGTGGGAAGTGCTCGGAGAAATATGTTGAGCTTAGCTCAGCATCTACGTTACGGTGCTCCCAGGTGAGGGCACCCTAAGTCCCCTCCGCGTCCTTGGAGCACCCATGCCCGTTTCCACCGCCCGCGTCGCCACCGACCGCCCCGCCCGCTACGCCAAGCAGCTCGCCGCCCACATGAGCCGACGGATCGAGACCTCCTTCTCCCCGGAGACCGGCCGCGGCACCCTGGTCTTCCGCGCCGGCACCGCCACCCTGGAGGCCCAGCCGGACGCGCTGCTGCTCACCGTCGAGGGCGAGCGCGAGGACCTGCCCACCCTGGAGGACGTCGTCGGCCGCCACCTCGTCCGCTTCGGCGCCCGCGACGAACTCGTCGTCGCGTGGCACCGCGACAACGGCGAGGCCGGCCTCGTCCACCGCAACGAGGAGGACGCCCCCGAGGGGGACGCCACCGGGGAGGGCACCAACGGGGAAACCGCCACCGAGGCCTGAAGCCCTCAGGCGCCCGGCCGGGGCAGCCACCGGTCGAGCGCCCACAGCACCAGGGCGGCCAGGCACCAGCTGGCCACCACGTCCAGCACCCAGTGGTAGTCGCTCCACACCAGCCCCGCGCCCACCCCGAGCGCCAGCACCACCGCGCCCGCGGCCAGCCCCCGGGCCGTCCACCGCCCCGCCGCCCGCGTCAGCAGCAGCGCCGCCACACCGTAGGAGAACGTCGCCGTCGCGGTGTGCCCGGACGGGTACCAACCCCACTGCCCCGGTGCCAGCCGGTCCCCGAGCGGGCCCAGCCGGGCGAACGCCGCCTTCGCTGGGACCACCAGCAGCGGGATCAGCACCGCGGTCGCCGCGGCCACCGGCAACGGCAGCCACCAGCGCGCCGCCCCCGCCCGGCGCCACCACCAGGCGGCCAGGCCCCCGGCCGCCAGCAGCACCGGCACGGCCGGCACCCCGCCGCCCAGGTCCGACAACAGCCGGCCCAGCTGGTCGAGCAGGGCGCTCGGATGCTCGTGGTGGAAGGACCGGACGGCCGCGCGGACCGAACGGTCCAAGCCGAGCAGCGGCCCGTCCACCGCCACCTGCCAGGACACCACCAGCAGCAGCACCGCCGCCACCACCGGCACCACCACCGACCGGGCCACCCGGCCCGGGACAGCGGACAGCCGCCCCGGAGCAGGGGGGAGAGCTCCGGGGCGGCTCTGATGATCGCCGTTCCGTGCGCCCCGGGGGGTGTGGGTCGGACGGTCGGTCGATCGGCCTTCGGTGTGTGCCGGCCCTTGCGGGACGGCCTGGTTGTCCTCGCGACGCCCGCGCGGACCCACCCCTCGGGGAGGCTCCGCGGACGGCTCCGCCAATGGCTGGGGCTCGCTGTCCATCTGTGATGACACTACGTCAACCACCCTTCCGCGCCGAGCGCCTTCAGCGATTCCGCACATCATCTTCACCCCGCCCGGGACCGCCTCCGGACGCCCCGGACGGCCGTGCGAACGGGCCCCGGAGGGCCCCGGCGAAACCGAACGGCCCGCGAGGACCAGAGGTCCCCACGGGCCGTTCAGCGCTGTCCGGACATCCCTCCGGAGGGGGTTTCACGACCTGGTGGACGACACCGCTCAGACGGCGGCGAACGCGGCCTCCAGGATGTCCAGGCCCTCGGTCAGCAGGTGCTCCGGCATGACCAGCGGCGGCAGGAAGCGCAGTACGTTGCCGTAGGTGCCGGCGGTCAGCACGACCAGGCCCTCGGCGTGGCACGCCTTGGCGATCGCCGCGGTGGCCTCCGCGTTCGCCTCCTTGCCGCCCGCCTTCACCAGCTCGACGGCGACCATCGCGCCGCGGCCGCGGACCTCACCGATGATGTCGAACTTCTCCTGCATCGAGCGCAGCCGGCCCAGCATGATCTCGCCGATCCGCTGCGCCTTGCCGACGAGGTCCTGCTCCTTCATGGTCTCGATGGCGCCCAGCGCGGCGGCGCACGCCACCGGGTTGCCGCCGTAGGTGCCGCCCAGGCCGCCCGCGTGCGCGGCGTCCATGATCTCGGCGCGACCGGTCACCGCGGCCAGCGGCAGGCCGCCGGCGATGCCCTTGGCGGTGGTGATCAGGTCCGGGACGATGCCCTCGTCCTCACACGCGAACCACTGGCCGGTCCGGCAGAAACCGGTCTGGATCTCGTCGGCGACGAACACGATCCCGTTCGCCTTCGCGTACTCCACGATGGCCGGCAGGAAGCCCTTGGCCGGCTCGATGAAGCCGCCCTCGCCCTGGATCGGCTCGATGATGATCGCGGCGACGTTCTCCGCGCCGATCTGCTTGTTGATCATGTCGATCGCCTGCGCGGCGGCCTCGGCGGCGCAGTTCTCCGCGCCGGTCAGCCAGCGGTACGGGTAGGCGACCGGCACCCGGTGGATCTCCGGGGCGAACGGACCGAAGCCCTGCTTGTACGGCATGTTCTTCGCCGTCAGGCCCATGGTCAGGTTGGTGCGGCCGTGGTAGCCGTGGTCGAACACCACGACGGCGGTGCGCTTGGTGTAGGCACGGGCGATCTTCACCGCGTTCTCGACCGCCTCGGCGCCCGAGTTGAACAGCGCCGTGCGCTTCTCGTGGTCACCCGGGGTCAGCTCGTTCAGCTGCTCGGCGACGGCCACGTAACCCTCGTACGGGGTCACCATGAAGCAGGTGTGGGTGAAGGCGGCCAGCTGCTCGCTGGCCTTGGCCACCACGGCCTCGGCGCTGTTGCCGACGTTGGTCACGGCGATGCCGGAACCGAAGTCGATCAGCGAGTTGCCGTCCACGTCCTCCAGGACGCCGCCGTTGGCACGGGTGATGTACACCGGCAGGGTGGTGCCGACGCCGGCCGCCACCGCACCCAGCTTGCGGGCCTGCAGCTCCTGCGACTTCGGACCCGGGATCGCGGTGACCAGACGGCGCTCCTGCGGGAGCGGCGTTACGGCGCTCATGGGGTATCTCCAGACTTCTCGGCTCGGTGCTTCGCAGGCTACGGCCGCCCTCCCCGACCGGGCATGCGCCACTCGGTAGCACTGCGCCGTCCGACTTGTCCGGCACGGCCAGCACGGGCGCCACGACTACCCGCAGACCCCGCTCCACTACCCTGAGCGCGGGCGTGTCGCCGGTACGGCGGCATGGGTATGGCGGCACCGACGGCGGTCGGGCCGGGCGGGCGAGGGAGCGGGGCCGTACATGGCACAGGACGGGTCACACCACCACGTCGAACACACCACCACCAGACCCCCGACCCCCCTGCCCCACCAACGGCCCGCCACAGCACCCGGCGGGGCCTTCGACCTCGCCGCCTGGGCCACCGCCCCGCGCCCTGAGGCCGAACCTGGCGTCTACCGGCTCGGCTACCGCCGCATCGACCCGGAACGGGCGGAGGCGGCCCGGGTCCCGACCTGGCCGCTGCTGCTGCGGGCGGCGCTCAACGCGGTGGTGGGGTGGTTCGCGTACCTCTACGGCACGCAGCTCCTGATGTACGTGCTCGTCTGGTTCGGCGGACAGACGGGCATCGGACCGCTCGCCTCGCCCTCCGAGTCCGAGGCCATGTTCACTCTGCTGGTGGCCAACGCCCTGGTGATCGGCGTGGTCATCAAGATCTTCGGCCGGATGGGCCGCTGGCCCGAGGTCTGGCGCCGCTACGTCGCCCCGCTGCTGTCGCGGACGGTGACTCAGGAGGACCCCGTCGAGGAGGCCGGGCCGGTGGCGGAGGCGGCCCGCGGGGTGGACCCGTGGGAGGGGCTGCGCCGGGGCGGGGCGGTCGAGGCGGCGGCGCGGCTGGACGCGGAGGCGGTCGGCGACGTCGACTACGTGCGGATCCAGCGGGCCTGGGAGTCCGCGCAGGCGGACCCGGCGTTCGTGCCCGCCTTCACCGAGCAGGTGGCCGCCCGTGGCGCGGCGGCCTTCGCCCACCCGTCCGAGGTGCGTGAGCTGCCCGGGCGGGTGCGGCGGCACGATCTGCTGCTCGGCCAGGTCTGCCTCGGTGTGGCGCAGGACGTGCCGAAGAACCCGTTGAGCCACCGGGCGGCGGACTTCGCGCTGGACCCGGCGGTGCTGGGCACCTCGCTGCTGGCGGTGGGCCCGGCCGGGACGGGGAAGACGGCGCGGCTGGCCCGGCCGGTGGCGGAGGCGCTGTGCCTGCAGGCGCTGGCCGGTACCGCGTGCGCGGTGGTGGTCGGCGCCTCGGACGCCGACCTCGGCCCGGACGCCTGGTACGACGTGGTGATCGCGCCCGGCGACCCGGCCTCGGTGTACGGGCTGGACCTCTACGGTGCGGCGCGGGACCCGGACGAGGCCGCGGCCCGGCTGGCCGACGCGCTGCTGCCGGACGAGCTGACCGCGCGGGCGGAGAACGCGCGGACGGCGCTGCAGCAGGTGGTGGGCCCGTTCCACGCCGCGTTCGGCCGCTACCCGGGGGTGCGCGAGCTGCGGGCGCTGCTGGGTGGTGACCCGGACGCGCTGGCGGCGTTGGTGAAGGCGCTGGGGGTGGCGGGCCGGCTGGCCGCGTACGAGCGGGACCTGGAGTACCGGGAGCGGCAGCGCGGCCGGGCGGACGATCCGGGGTCGCTGTTGGCGGACCGGCTGGGGCTGTTGGAGCGGCCCGCCTTCGAGGGGGCCTTCGCGACGGACGGGACGGGCCGTCCGCCGTTCGCGATGCGGGTGCTGGACCACCCGTTGCGGGTGCGGGTGAAGCTGCCGGAGCGCAGTCACCCGGAGGTGGCCCGGATGCTGTCGCGGCTGGTGGTGGGGCAGTTCGTGCAGGCGGCCGGGGCGCGTGCGGACCGCTCGCTGTTCGCGGGACTGGTGGTGGATGACGCCTCGGCCGCACTGGACGCCGGTTCCGTCCGGGGCCTGCAGCGGATGCGCGGGGCGAACGCGGGTGCGGTGCTGCTGCTGCGCACCCTGGTGGACCTGCCGGAGGCGTTGCGGGCACCGCTGTTCGGCGCGGTCGGCTGCCGGGTGGCCTTCCCCGGGATCGCGCCGTGGGACGGACGGCTGTTCTCGGAGGCCTGGGGGACGCACCTGGTGCAGGAGACCGCGGTGACCCACACCCCCGACACCTCCGGCGGGGTGATGCGGCGGGCCGGGCGGTTGGGGCGGAAGGCGTTGTCGGGGACGACGGCGCAGACGGAGTCGGTGACGACGCGGGATGTGGAGCGGCTGCGGTGGTCGCCGTCGGATCTGGCGCACGCGTTGCCGGCCGGGCACGCGGTGGTGTCGTTGACGGCGGTGTCGGGGGAGCAGGTGCCGCCGTTGCTGGTGGACCTGCGGGGGTGAGCCGGCGGGGCGGGAGGGAAGTCGCCTCCGAGGTGGATTCGGCAGTGCCGGTTGTCCGGGGCGTCCATAATGAAGGGGAGTGACCCTCACCAGTCCCACTGCCCTCTCCTCGCCCGGCCGCAACGGCGCGGTCAGGTCGACCCCCCGAAGGTGCCATGCCCCCCACACTCGCCTCCGTCGTCCGCAACAGTTCGCTCCACTTGACGGTGCTCGCCGGTGCGGACCACCTGGAGCGGCCGGTCCGCTGGGTGCACACCAGTGAGCTGGACGACCCGACGCCGTTCCTGGAGGGTGGCGAGCTGTTGCTCACCACCGGTATCAAGCTGGGCCGTACGGCGGCGCAGCTGCAGGCGTACGTGCACCGGCTGGCCGATGCGGGGGTGGTCGGGCTGGGTCTGGGGGTGGGGTTGTCGCACACCGAGGTGCCGCAGCCGCTGGTGGACGCGGCGCAGCAGCGGGGGCTGCCGTTGCTGCGGGTGCCGGAGCCGACGCCGTTCATCGCGATCAGCAAGGTGGTGTCGGCGGCGCTGGCCGCGGAGCAGTACGAGGCGGTGACGACCAGTTTCGAGGCGCAGGAGGAGCTGACCCGGGCGGCGCTGGGCAAGGACGGCACGACGGCGGTGGTGCGTCGGCTGGCGGCCCGGCTGGGGGGCTGGGCGGCGCTGTACGACGGGTCGGGCGCGCTGTCGGTGGTGGCGCCGGACTGGGCGGCGCGCCGGGCGGGGCGGCTGGCGGCGGAGGTGGACCGGCTGCGGCGGCGGCCGGCGCCGTCGAGTGCGGCCTTGCAGGGGCGGTCGCCGGGGATAGACACGGCGGACGAGGACTACGTGGTGGTCCAGTCGCTGGGGGCGGACCGGCGGGCCCGGGGCTTCCTGGCGGTCGGGACCGAGGACCGGATCACGCCGACCGAGCGGTACGTGCTGAACGCGGCGGTGGCGTTGCTGACGCTCACCCTGGAGCGGTCGCGCGAGCTGCGGCAGGCCGAGGAGCGGATGGGCGCGGCGCTGCTGCGGATGGTGCTGGCGGGTGAGGTGGCGACGGCCCGGCAGGTGGCGCTGGGGCTGTTCGGCGGGATGCCGGAGGGGACGATACGGGTTCTGGTGGCCGGGGCGGGGCCGAACGCGGACGCCGCGGAGGCGCTGGTGGAGCTGGGGGACCGGGCCGAGCAGGCGGGTGCCCGGGTGGGCGAGAAGCTGCTGGTGGCGCGGGAGGAGGGGGCGCACGGGCCGCGGCTGATGGTGTTGGCGCTGGACAACGGCGCGGTGCACCGGGCCTGTCTGGGCGTGGTGGAGGAGCACGAGGGCCTGTCGCTGGGTGTTTCGGCGCCGGCCGCGCTGGAGGAGGCCGGTACGGCGTACGCCCAGGCGGAGCGGGCGCTGGCGGTGGCGCTGCGGGGTGGCCGTCGTTCGGTGGACCACGAGGAGGTCGGCGCGGGTTCGCTGCTGCCGCTGCTCGGGGAGGAGGCGGTGACGGCGTTCGCGGAGGGGCTGCTGCGGCCGTTGCGCGAGCACGACCGGACGGCCCGCGGTGACCTGGTGGCCTCGTTGCGGGCGTGGTTGTCCCGGCACGGGCAGTGGGACGCGGCGGCGGCGGACCTGGGGGTGCACCGGCACACGCTGCGGTACCGGATGCGGCGGGTCGAGGAGCTGCTGGGCCGTTCGCTGGACGACACGGACGTGCGGATGGAGCTGTGGCTGGCGCTGCGCTCGGGCGAGGAGTAGGACGGCCGGCTGGACGCGGTGGAGTGGCCCCGGGGCGGAACACTCCTGGTCGGCCAATCCGGTCGGCCCGCCGTCGCCCCTACTCTCGGGTTTCGGGTCCCACGCCCGTGGGCCGTACGACGACGAGGAGAGGGCCGGTACCACCGTGACCACCACGTACGATTTCTGGCTTGCCGGCCGCCGGGCGAGCGGTGACGCCGACTTCGAGGTGCACAACAGCTGGGACGGCCGTCTGGTCGGCAAGGTCAGCGTTCCGACCGAGGCGCAGGTCGAGGAGGCGCTGGACGCCGCCGTGGCCGCGCTGCCGGTGTTCGCCGCCACTCCGGCGCACCAGCGGGCCGCCGCCCTGGACCACGTGGCCAAGCGGCTGACCGAGCGCACCGAGGAGCTCGCCCAGCTGATCACCGCCGAGAACGGCAAGCCGATCAAGTGGGCCCGCGGTGAGGTCGGCCGGGCGGTGTCGGTCTTCCGCTGGGCCGCCGAGGAGGCGCGCCGCACCAACGGCGAGACGATGCGGCTGGACACCGACCCGGGCGGCGTGGGCCGTTTCGCGGTGGTGCGCCGCTTCCCGCGCGGTGTGGTGCTGGGGATCGCCCCGTTCAACTTCCCGCTGAACCTGGTCGCCCACAAGGTCGCCCCGGCGATCGCGGTCGGTGCCCCGATCATCCTCAAGCCGGCGCCGGCGACCCCGCTGTCGGCGATGGTGCTGGGCGAGATCCTGGCCGAGACGGACCTGCCGGTCGGTTCCTGGTCGATCCTGACCGTGCCGAACGACCGGATGCCGGCCCTGGTGCAGGACGCCCGGGTGCCGGTGATCTCCTTCACCGGTTCGGACAAGGTCGGCTACCAGATCATGGACTCGGTGCCGCGCAAGCACACCACCCTGGAGCTGGGCGGCAACGCCGCGGCCGTGGTGCTCGCCGACTGGTCCTCGGAGGCCGACCTGGACTGGGCGGCGACCCGGATCGCGATGTTCGCCAACTACCAGGGCGGCCAGTCCTGCATCTCGGTGCAGCGGGTGATCGCCGACGCGTCGGTGTACGACGCGCTGGTGGAGAAGGTCGTGGCCAAGGTCGGGGCGCAGGTCACCGGTGACCCGAACGACGACGCGACGGACGTCGGCCCGCTGGTCGACGAGAACGCCGCGAAGCGGGTGGAGTCCTGGGTGGACGACGCGGTCGCCAAGGGCGCCAAGGTGCTCGCCGGTGGGACCCGCGAGGGCGCGACCTACGCGCCGACCGTGCTGGCGGAGCTGCCGGCCGACGCGATCCTGGCCAAGGCCGAGGTGTTCGGCCCGGTGCTGTCGCTGCACCGGGTGGAGGGCGTGGAGGAGGCCTTCGCGGCCGTCAACGACTCGCCGTTCGGCCTCCAGGCGGGCGTGTTCACCCACGACCTGCAGACCGCCTTCCGGGCCCACCGGGAGCTGGAGGTCGGCGGTGTGATCATCGGCGACGCGCCGTCCTACCGGGCCGACCAGATGCCGTACGGCGGCGTCAAGGACTCCGGTGTCGGCCGTGAGGGCGTCAAGTACGCGATGGGCGACTACACCGTCGAGAAGGTCATGGTCCTGACCGGCCTCGACCTCTGAGCGCCTGACCGACGGAGGGCCCGGTCCGTGCTGGACCGGGCCCTCCGGCGTGTGGTCAGCCGTCGTGCCCGGCCGCGACGGCGACGGCCTCCGTGATGGTGGCGTTCCCGGCGATCAGCTCCAGGGTCTGCCCGGCGGTGCCGGGCTCGTGCAGCAGCGCGGCCAGCACGGCGGCCACGTCGGCCCGGTCGACCGTGCCGCGGCCGACCGAGGGGGCGAGCCGGACCAGGCCGCCGCCGGGGCCGTCGGTGAGCTGCCCGGGGCGCAGCACCGTCCATTCGAGTGAGGTGCGGGCGCGGATGGCGTCGTCGGCGGCGCCCTTGGCTCGCAGGTAGGTCTCGAAGACCTGGTCGGCGGGGTAGTGGGCGGCCGCGTCGGCGCCCATCGAGGAGACCATCAGGTAGCGCCGGACCCCGGCGAGTTCGGCGGCGTCGGCGAGCAGGACGGCCGCGTCGCGGTCGACGGTGATCTTGCGGGCGGCGCCGCTGCCCGGGCCGGCGCCGGCCGCGAAGACCACGGCGTCGGTGTCGGCGAGCAGGGCGGCGAGCTGCGGGGCGGTGGCGGACTCCAGGTCGAGCAGCAGCGGCTCGGCGCCGGCGTCGACGAGGTCCTGGGCCTGTTCGGGGCGGCGGATGATCCCGGCCGGTCGGTCGCCGCGGTCGGCGAGCAGCCGTTCGAGCTTCAGCGCGATCTGTCCGTGGCCTCCGGCGATGACGGTACGCATGGCTTCGACGGTAGCCCGGGCGGTGCCCGGTCGTCCTGGGCGAGGTCTCGGACAGGACACAATGGGCGCATGACTTCGCTCGCCCACCCGCAGCTGCGCTTCACGCCCACCGTGGCGGACCCTTCCGGCCCCCGGGAGCTGGTGATCCTCGGTTCCACCGGTTCGATCGGCACCCAGGCCATCGACGTCGTGCTCCGCAACCCGGACCGGTTCCGGGTGGTCGCCCTGTCGGCGGCCGGCGGCCGGGTGGAGCTGCTGGCGGAGCAGGCGCTGCGGCTGGGCGTGCACACCGTGGCGGTGGCCGATCCGGCGGCCGGGCCGGCGCTGCGCGAGGCGCTGGCGGCGAAGGCGGCGGGGCGTGCGCTGCCGGCCGTGCTGGTGGGCCCGGACGCGGCGACCGAGCTGGCCGCGCTGGAGTGCCACTCGGTGCTGAACGGCATCACCGGTTCGATCGGCCTGCGGCCGACGCTGGCCGCGCTGCGGGCGGGCCGGGTGCTGGTGCTGGCCAACAAGGAGTCCCTGATCGTCGGCGGTCCGCTGGTGAAGGCGGTGGCGAAGCCGGGCCAGATCGTGCCGGTGGACTCCGAGCACGCGGCGCTGTTCCAGGCGCTGGCCGGCGGCACCCGGGCGGAGGTCCGCAAGCTGGTGGTGACGGCGAGCGGCGGCCCGTTCCGGACCCGGACCCGGGAGCAGCTGGCCGGGGTGACCCCGCAGGAAGCGCTGGCGCACCCGACCTGGGCGATGGGCCCGGTCGTCACGATCAACTCGGCGACGCTGGTCAACAAGGGCCTGGAGGTGATCGAGGCGCACCTGCTGTACGACGTGCCCTTCGACCGGATCGAGGTCGTGGTCCATCCGCAGTCGGTGGTGCACTCGATGGTGGAGTTCACCGACGGTTCGACGCTGGCGCAGGCCAGCCCGCCGGACATGCGGATGCCGATCGCGCTGGGTCTGGGCTGGCCGGACCGGGTGCCGGAGGCCGCTCCCGGCTGTGACTGGACCAAGGCGGCGACCTGGGAGTTCTTCCCGCTGGACGACGAGGCGTTCCCGGCCGTGGAGCTGGCCCGTGAGGTGGGCACTCTGGGCGGAACGGCTCCGGCGGTGTTCAATGCCGCGAACGAGGAGTGCGTGGAGGCCTTCCTGAAGGGCCGCCTCGCCTTCACCGGGATCGTGGACACTGTTGCCAAGGTCGTGGCGGAGCATGGGACTCCTGGTTCGGGAACTTCCCTGACCGTCGAGGACGTCCTGCACGCGGAGGACTGGGCGCGCGCCCGGGCCCGCGAGCTGGCGGCGGGCTGACGGCGGGCTGACGGCCCGCGATTGCGGCGGCGGTGCCCGGTACGACGGGGATCGCGGCACGACACGGCGTGCGGTACGACGAGACGATGAGCGGAGCGGCATGACGGAGGACCAGCGGTGGCAACGGTTTTGACGGTGGTCGGCATCCTGGTCTTCGTGGTCGGGCTGCTCGTCTCGATCGCCTGGCACGAGCTCGGCCACCTCTCCACGGCCAAACTGTTCGGCATCCGGGTGCCGCAGTACATGGTCGGCTTCGGCCCGACCATCTGGTCGCGCCGGAAGGGTGAGACCGAGTACGGCATCAAGGCGATCCCGTTCGGCGGGTACATCCGGATGATCGGGATGTTCCCGCCGGGCGAGGACGGCCGGATCACCAAGCGCAGCAGTTCGCCCTGGCGGACCATGATCGAGGATGCCCGTGAGGCCTCCTACGAGGAGCTCCAGGAGGGCGACGAGAACCGGCTGTTCTACACCCGCAAGCCCTGGAAGCGGGTCATCGTCATGTTCGCCGGGCCGTTCATGAACCTGGTCCTGGCATTCGGGCTGTTCCTGACGGTGATGATGGGCTTCGGCGTCTCCATGGCGGTGCCGACCATCGGCTCGGTCGCCCAGTGCGTGGTCAAGGCCGGGCAGCCCACCGACACCTGCCCCACGGACGCGCCCCCGACCCCGGCCAACGAGGTGGGCCTGCGCCAGGGCGACAAGGTGCTCTCCTTCGACGGCGACCGGATCCGCGACTACGACCAGCTCCAGGCGGACATCCGGAAGTCGGCCGGCAAGCAGGTGGCGATCGTCGTGGAGCGCGGCGGTCAGCGGCTCACCTTCACGCCCACCATCGCCGTCAACGACGTGCAGAAGTACGACGGCAACGGCGTGCCGGTGAAGGGCCAGACCGTCCAGGCCGGGTTCCTCGGCTTCACTCCGAAGAGCGACACCGTCCAGCTCGGCTTCGGGCAGTCGGTCGACCGGATGTACGACATGGCCGAGAACGGGGTGAAGTCGCTGGCCGCCCTCCCGGGCAAGATCCCCGGTCTGTGGGACGCCGTCGTGGGCAATGCCCCGCGCGACCCGGACTCGCCGATCGGCATGGTCGGCGCCGCCCGGGTCAGCGGCGAGGTGTTCTCGCTGCACGAGTCGGCCGCCCAGCGGGTCGCGATCTTCGTGAACCTGCTGGCCGGCATCAACCTGTCGCTCTTCCTGTTCAACATGCTGCCGCTGCTGCCGCTGGACGGCGGCCACATCGCCGGCGCGGTCTGGGAGTCGGTCCGGCGCCGCTTCGCACAGCTGTTCCGGCGGCCCGATCCGGGCCCGTTCGACGTCGCCAAGCTGATGCCGGTCGCGTACGTCGTGGCCAGCATCTTCATCGGCTTCACCCTGCTGGTGATGGTGGCCGACCTGGTGAACCCGGTGAAGATCGGCTAGGGCGTTCGGGTACGGCGGGTGTGCTGGGCGCCCGGACCGTGCCGTACCGTGGAGGCCGGGTGCGCGATAGTCCGCGCGCCCGGCCTCGGCCGTCCCAACGGCCGGGCGGTCGACCCACACCTCAACCCCGGGGAACCCTGCGCACATGACCGCGATCTCGCTCGGTATTCCGTCCCTGCCGCTCAAGCCGCTCGCCAAGCGCCGCTACTCCCGGCAGATCATGGTCGGCAACGTGCCGGTCGGCGGCGACGCCCCCGTCTCGGTCCAGTCCATGACCACCACGGTCACCTCGGACATCAACGCCACGCTGCAGCAGATCGCCCAGCTCACCGCGTCCGGCTGCCAGATCGTCCGCGTCGCCGTCCCCTCCCAGGACGACGCCGACGCGCTGCCGATCATCGCCAAGAAGTCGCAGATCCCGGTCATCGCCGACATCCACTTCCAGCCGAAGTACGTCTTCGCCGCGATCGACGCCGGCTGTGCGGCGGTGCGCGTCAACCCCGGCAACATCAAGGCCTTCGACGACAAGGTCGGCGAGATCGCCAAGGCCGCCAAGGACGCCGGGGTGCCGATCCGGATCGGCGTCAACGCCGGCTCGCTCGACAAGCGGCTGCTGGAGAAGTACGGCAAGGCCACCCCGGAGGCGCTGGTCGAGTCCGCGCTGTGGGAGTGCTCGCTGTTCGAGGAGCACGACTTCCGCGACATCAAGATCTCGGTCAAGCACAACGACCCGGTCGTGATGATCCAGGCCTACCGTCAGCTCGCCGCCGCCTGCGACTACCCGCTGCACCTGGGCGTCACCGAGGCCGGACCGGCCTTCCAGGGCACCATCAAGTCCGCGGTCGCCTTCGGTGCGCTGCTCGCCGAGGGCATCGGCGACACCATCCGGGTCTCGCTGTCGGCCCCGCCGGCCGAGGAGATCAAGGTCGGCAACCAGATCCTGGAGTCGCTCGGGCTGCGCCAGCGCGGGCTGGAGATCGTCTCCTGCCCGTCCTGCGGCCGCGCCCAGGTCGACGTCTACAAGCTCGCGGAGGAGGTCACCGCCGGGCTGGAGGGCATGGAGGTGCCGCTGCGGGTCGCCGTCATGGGCTGCGTGGTGAACGGGCCGGGCGAGGCCCGCGAGGCCGACCTCGGGGTCGCCTCCGGCAACGGCAAGGGGCAGATCTTCGTCAAGGGGCAGGTGATCAAGACCGTCCCCGAGTCGAAGATCGTCGAGACCCTGATCGAGGAGGCGCTCAAGCTCGCCGAGCAGATGCAGGAAGAGGGCGTCGAGGCCGGTTCGCCGACCGTCGTCGCCGCGGACTGACCACGGGGCGGTCACGGCGCGGGGCGACCGCGGGTGACCGCCGGGCGGTCCGGACGCGACCGCAGTGAGTCTTCCGGAGGCGGGGCCGTCCGTTCGCGGGCGGCCCCGCGGCCGTAGCCGGGTGGGGCCGCGGAGTAGGGTGCGGCCAGAGTCGTCTCAGTGAGGTGCTGTCTCGATGATCGATCGAGGTGTGATGCTCCCCAGCTCCTTCCAGGCCGCCCGGGCGCTGGCCACCACCCGTGTGCTGGAACCGCCGGACCTCGCGGACGCGCTGGAGATCCTCCACCGCGACCCGGTCGCCAACGCCTTCGTCGCCACCCGGGTCGAGGCCGTCGGGCTGGACCCGTGGCGGCTCGGCGGGGAGATGTGGGGCTGGTACGGCGGGGACGGCGTCCTCGACGCCCTCTGCTACGCCGGGGCGAACCTCGTCCTGGTCAACGCCGGGCCGCAGGCCGTCGCGGCCTTCGCGGAGCGGGCCCGGCGGCAGGGCCGGCGCTGCTCCTCGATCGTCGGACCGGCCGGGGCGACCGCCGCCTTCTGGGCACTGCTGGAGCGGAGTTGGGGACCGGCACGTGAAGTCCGGGGCCACCAGCCGCTGTTGGCGACCTCCTCGCCGTCGGCGGAGATCGCGCCCGACCCGCTGGTGCGGAGGGTGCGGCACAGCGAGGTGGAGGCGCTGATGCCCGCCTGCGTGGCGATGTTCACCGAGGAGGTCGGAGTCTCGCCGCTGGCGGGGGACGGCGGGCTGCTCTACCAGGCCCGGGTGGCCGAACTCGTCACCGGCGGGCGGTCGTTCGCGCGCTTCGCCGAGGACGGACAGGTGGTCTTCAAGGCCGAGGTCGGGGCGGTGACCGAGGGGGCCTGCCAGATCCAGGGGGTCTGGGTGGCGCCGGAGTACCGGGGCCAGGGACTGTCCGAGACCGGGATGGCGGCGGTGCTGGAGGTCGCGCTGCGGGAGGTGGCGCCGGTGGTCTCGCTGTACGTCAACGACTACAACCTGCGGGCGCGGGCGGCTTACCGGCGGGTGGGGTTCCGGGAGGTCGGGGCGTTCATGAGCGTGCTGTTCTGAGCGTGTTCGGGGGCAGGGCGGCGTTGTGGCGCGGTTCGCCGCTCTTCCGCCGGTTGTCGGGTTGGGATCTTCGGCCGCGCCGCGGGGCGGCTGGTAGTAACGTCCGGAGCATGGATCAGCTGACCGGGGTGACGATCGAGGCCATCGACCTTGAGGCCTGGGCGCCCCAGGCGCTGGAGGTCCAGGCGGTGGCGTTCGGGCTCACGCCCGAGGAGGTCGCGGTACGGCTGCACATCGTGGGGCGGCACGCCCGCCAGCCCGGGGTGATCGCGTTCGGGGCGATGAGCGAGGGGCGGCTGGTCGGGTTCGGGTACGGGATGCCGAACCAGCGGGAGCACTGGTGGAGCACCGTCATCGAGCCGTACCTGACCTCCCGGGGGTACGGGGACTGGCTGGACGGGGTGTTCGCGATCACCGAACTGCACGTGCTGCCGGAGTTCCAGGGGCAGGGCGTGGGCTCGCGGTTGATCCGGCTCCTGTGCGAGGGGTCGGGGCTGGAGCGCAGCATCCTGTCGGCGATCGACGCGGAGACGCCGGCCCGGCGGCTCTACCGGGCGCTGGGGTACCAGGACCTGGCCCGTGCGGTGCGCTTCCCGGCGACGGACCGGTTGTACGCGGTGATGGGGGCGGGGCTGCCGTTGCGGCGGCTCTAGCCGCGCTCGGGTTCCGGGTTTTTCTGTTCCGGGTTCCGGGCTCTGTTCAGAGGTGGCCGGCGAACTCCAGGTGGAGTTCGGCGTCTTCGCGGCGGCCCGTGGTCAGGGCGCGCAGAGCCAGGTCGACGGCGCGGAAGAGGGTCCAGCCGCGCAGGCGGTCCCGGTCGACGTCGACGGCCTCGGCGAGTTGGTGGAGCCGGCGGCGGACGGCGGCGGGGGCGCCGGGGGAGCCGATCAGGGTGTCCGCGCGGTCCAGGGCGAGCCGGGCCAGGTCGTAGGCGCGTTCGCCGGTCAGTGGGCGGGGGTCGATCGCCAGCCAGGGGGCGCGGTCGGCGGCGAGGACGTTGCCGTGGTGGAAGTCGCCGTGCAGCAGGAAGGTTTCGGCCGCGTCGCCGGCCAGGGCTTCGGCGGTGGCCAGCGCCTCGTCGGCGAGGGGCTGCGCGGCGGCCGCGACGGGGTGGGCGCGGTGGCCTTCGAGACGGGCGGCGGTGTCCGCGACCCGGTCGGCGAGCGTGGGCAGGACGGCCCCGGCGGGCGGCTCCACCCAGAGGCGGTGCAGCAGGCTGGTGGCCTCCAGCATGGCCTTGGGCTCGGCGAGGGAACGCAGCGGGATCGAGCCGTGCAGGCGCTCCAGCAGCAGGACGCCCTCGGCGGGGTCGGCGTCCAGGAGGAGCACGGCGCCGCGGCCGGCCCAGTGGGTGAGGGCGGTGTGCTCGTGGGCGGTCTCGGGGGTGACCAGGCCGGCCTTGAGGACGGCGGGGGAGAGGTCGTCGCGGTGGACGTAGACGATCAGGCTGAGGCTGCCGCCAGGGTCCAGGGTGCGTTCGAGGGTGAGGTTCCAGCGGGTCAGGTGGGAGGTGGCCGTGGCCGGCAGGGCGGCGAGCCACTGGCGGCCCTTTTCGCCGTGGGTGGCGGTGACGGTGGTGGTGAGCCAGGTGGGGGCGGTGAGGGTTGGTGCGGATCCCGACATGGGTCCATTGTCGGCGAGGTGGGGGGTTCTGGGGTGGTCGGGGGGCTCTCGGGAGGGTGGGTGGGTGCCGGGGGCGGCTCCGGGGGTGGCCGCTCCGGGGGCTGGGTGATTTTCCGACTGCCGACCCTCATCGCGGGGGGTTGAGACCGTTGGCAGTCTGAAAATCACCCGTCACGCCCCT
>NZ_MECK01000060.1 GCF_014596465.1 Streptomyces sp. CBMA123
CCCCCCCCCCCCCCCCCCCCCCCCCCCCCCCCCCCCCCCCCCCCCCCCCCCCCCCCCCCCCCCCCCCCCCCCCCCCCCCCCCCCCCCCCCCCCCCCCCCCCCCCCCCCCCCCCCCCCCGCCCCCCCCGCCGCCCCCGCGGCCCGGGCCGGCGTCGCCCCCGCCGAGGTCGGCTACGTCAACGCCAACGGCACCGGATCCGACCTCGCCGACCAGGCCGAAGCCACCGCCCTGCGGCGGGTGTTCGGCCCACACACCGCCGAACTCCCGGTCAGCTCCAGCAAGTCCGTGCACGGCCACGCCCTGGAGGCCTCCGCACTGCTCGAACTCGCCGTCACCATCGGCGCGTTGGACACCGGAATGGTCCCGGTCAACGCCGGCTGGCTCGGCCCCGACCCGGCCGTCCGGCTGGACCTCGTCCTGGACGGCCCGCACACCGCCCGGCCCCGCTACGCGCTCAGCCTCAACTCCGCCTTCGGCGGCGCCAACACCGCGCTGCTGCTGGCCGCCGCCTGACCCCGACACCCACACCATGACCTCCCCTGCCGCCAGCCCGCTCCGCGTCCTCGCCCAGGCCCGCCGCCCCGGCCCGGACCTCCACGGACCCCCGCCGCCACTGCCCGGCTTCGCCGCCTCCGGCCTGGGCCCCCTGATCGCCGACACCGCCGACCACTGCCTGCGCGCCCACCACGGCCCGCCACCCGCCCCCGGGCGGACCGCCCTGCTGCTCGCCAGCGCAAGCGGCGACCGCGCCACCGCGCGGGCCATCGACCGCAGCGCGGAGCCCGGACGGCGCCCGGCCCCCCTGCTGTTCTTCCAGTCCAACCCCAACGCCGTCCTCGGGCACATCGCCGCCCGCTGGGGCCTGACCGGCCCCGTCGTGGCGACCAGCCCGGCCGAGGCCGTACCCGGCACCGTCCCCGCGGACGCGTACGAGCTGGCCGCGCTGCTGCTCGCCGACGGGGACGCCGACCACGTGCTGGTCATCGCCGCCGAGCAGAGCGCCGACGGCGACCACGCGGTGGCCGTCCTGCTCACCCACCCGGGCGGCTGAACCCGCCCGGCCCGCCCGCCCGTTGCCATCGACGAGGCCCGCCGCCCGCCGCCCGCCGCAGCAGCACCCGGCACACCAGCCGGCCGCCCGGCCCGCCGTCGGCCCCGCCCACGCCGCATCCCCGCCGCATCCCCGCCGCCGTCCGCGCGCCGGAAGCACCCTGCCACCCCGATCAGCCGCCCGGGCCGCCCCGGCCCCGAGGGAGGGATCCACCCCCGTGACCATCCGCAGTCTCCGCACCCAGCTCGCGGACGACCCCGACGTGGGCGCCGGCAACGTGCTGACCGCCCGGATCGCCCTCGGCCAGGGCCTGGACGAGCCGCTGCTCACCTTCGACACCCCGGTGGACCACCACCCCGCCTGGCAGCCGCTCACCCTGCGTGAGCTCGACCGCGCCGTCCGGGCCCGCGCCGCCGCCCTGCACGGCCTCGGCATCACCCGGCACGACCCGGTCGTGGTCTACGCCGGCGACGCCGCCGACCACGTGCTCGCCTTCCTCGCCCTGGCCCGGCTCGGCGCCGTCCCCGCGCTGCTCAACCCCCACCTGGACGCCGAGCGCGCCGCCCGCTACATCGCCCGGATCGGCGCGGCCGGAGTGCTCGCCGACCCGGCCCACCTGACCGCCCTGGCCGGCCACGACCCGGGCGCGCCACTGCTGCCCGAGATCGCCACCCTCGGCGCGGGCGACCCGGAGGCCGCCCCCGAGCCGTACCGGCACTGGTCCGGGGACCCGGTGGCGATCACCCACTCCTCCGGCACCACCGGCATGCCGAAGGCCGTCGTCCACTCCCACGCGAGCCTGTACGCGGCGATCCGCCACCGGCTGCGGCTGCCCCGCCCCCAGGGCCAGGACCGGATGCTCAGCGCCCTGCCCGCCCCGCACGCCGCGACCCTGATCGCGCTCAACCTCGCGCTCAGCTCGCACACCGAGCTCGCCTGCCTCTCCGGCCAGGCCGGCGCCGGGGTGCTGGACGCGATCGAGCGCTGGCGCCCCACCGGGGTGATCGGCTTCGCCGCGACCTGGGCCGACCTCGCCCACCACGACCTCGCCGCACGGGACTTGGCGTCCGTCGCGCTCTGGTGGAACACCGGCGACTGCGCCCACGAAGTGCACATCCGCCGGCTGATCGCCACCGGCAGCCGGGAGGCCGTCACCCGCGCGGGCCGCTCCCGGCTGCCCGGCTCGCTGTTCGTGGACGGCCTGGGCTCCACCGAGATGGGCCACTCCCATTTCTTCATCACCCACGGCCCCGGCACCGAGCGCTACGGGCGCTGCGTCGGCCGTCCGCACGCCTTCGTCGACTGCGTCGTGGTCGGCCCGGACGGCGAGCCGCTCGGGCCCGGCGAGGTCGGCGAACTCGCCACCGCCTCACCGACCCTGGCGCTCGGCTACTGGAACGACTCGGCCACCACCTTCCGCACCCGGCTGCGCGGCCGCTTCCTCACCGGGGACCTGATGTACCGGGACGAGGAGGGCTACTACTACCACGTCGACCGGGCCGTGGACTCGCTCGAACTCGGCGACGGAAAGCGGCTGTTCACCGCGATGTCGGAGGAACGGGTGCTGGCCGCGCGGACGGACGTGCTGGACTGCACGGTGGTCGCGGTACGGGACGGCGAGCAGGTGGTCACCGACGTGCTGCTGCTCCTCACCGAGGGCGCCGACCGCGGCGACGGCCCGGACGCCGACCGCGCCAAGGCGGTGGTCGCCGCCCTGGACGACGCCACCGCCGCGACCGTGCGCCGAGTCCTGGTGGTCACCGGGGACGACATCCCGCTCGGCCCGACCGGCAAGGTCCGCAAGGTACTGCTGCGTCAGCGTCATCTGGCGGGGGTGAGCGCCCGGTGACCGCGCGCGAAGCAGCCGTCATCACCGGCATCGGCCTGGTCTCACCGCTCGGCCGCAAGCCCGCCGAGGTGTTCGAGGCGCTGGCCGCCGGCCGCTCCGGCCTGCGGGCCGTCCCCGAGGGCCACCCCGCGCACGGCTGGCTGCCGGCCGCCGGGATCGCCCCCGCTGTGGACGGCCGCGAGGTGCTGCCGCCCACCGAGACCCGCTGCGTGGACCGCTTCGTGCTGCTCGCCCTGGCCGCCGCCGACGACGCGCTCGCCGACGCCGCCCTGGAGGTCGGCCGGGACGCCGACCCGCACCGCACCGCCGTGGTGCTGGCCACCGGGGGCGGCGGCCTGGAGACCTTCGAGCAGCAGTCCCACCGGCGGCTGGACCGCGGCCGCCCCGGCGTCAGCCCGTACCTGCTGCCGGGCATGCTGTCCAACATGGCCGCCGCCCGGATCGCCATCAAGTACGGGATCCGCGGCTACAGTTCGGCCGTGGTGACGGCCTGCGCGGCCGGCGCCCAGGCGATCGCCGAGGGGCTGCGGCTGATCCGCGCGGGCGACGCCGATGTGGTGGTGTGCGGCGGCACCGAGTCCTCGCTGCACCCGACCATCGCCGCCGCCTTCACCAACGCCCGCGCCCTGGCCCAGGGTTGGGACGACCCCGAGCAGTCCAGCCGGCCCTTCGACGCCCGCCGCAACGGCTTCGTGCTGGGCGAGGGCAGCGCCGTCCTCGTCCTGGAGCGCGCCGGGCACGCCGCCGCGCGCGGCGCCACCGGGTACGCCGACGTGCTCGGCTGGGGCGCCTCCACCGACGCCCACCACCCGACCATGCCCCGCCCGGACGGCACCGGCGCCGCCGACGCGATGCGGATGGCGCTCGCCAACGCGGGCCTGACACCGGGCGACATCGACTACGTGAACGCCCACGGCACCGGCACCAAGCTCGGTGACGCGGCGGAGACCGCCGCCCTGCACGCCGTCTTCGGCGCGCACCGGCCGGCGGTCAGCTCCACCAAGGGCGCCACCGGCCATCTCCTGGGCGCCGCGGGCGCGTTGGAGGCGGCGGTAACGGCCCTGGCGGTGGCGCGGGGGACACTGCCGCCGACGCTCAACCTGACCGACCCCGACCCGGCCTGCGACCTGGACCACGTCCGGGGCGCCGCCCGGTCCGGCCCGGTGCGCGCCGCACTGAGCAACGCCTTCGCCTTCGGCGGCCACAACCTGAGCCTGATCCTCGGCCCGGCCTCCGTCCGGCCGACCGGCTGAGGCGGGCCCGACCGTTCCCGCCGGGCCGCGCGACGCACACGGTCGGACCCGCCCGGCCGCGACCGCCCGCACCACCACGCGCTCGACCCGACATCCCTCCGGGGGGAGATCCCGTTGTCCATCCAGACCATCGCCCGCGTCGAGTTCCACTGCGCGGACGCCGACAAGACCGCAGCCGGACTGCACGCCGACTACGACTTCACCGCCGACCCCCCGAGCACCTCGGCGGACGGCACCCGCACCATCGACCTGCGCCAGGGCTCGATCCGGCTGCGGCTGACCTCCGCCGCCGACCCCGGCCACCCGGTGTCCGCCTACGTCGCCCGGCACGGGGACGGCGTCGCCGCCCTCGCCCTCGGCTGCGCCGACCCGCGGGCCGCCCTGGAGCGGGCCGAACGGCACGGCGCCCGGGTGCTGGACCGGGAGGCCTGCCTGATCGCCGGCTTCGGCGACACGGCCCTGCGGTTCACCTCGATGCACGCGGCCGGGCCCGCCGAACCCGCCGGGCCCGCCACCGACCCCGCCGACACCGCCGCCGAGCCCGCCGGGCCGGGCCTGCTGGACGCCCTCGACCACGTCGCGATCTGCCTGCCCGGCGGCGAACTCGCCGGCGCCGTACGGTTCTGCGAGGCCGCGCTCGGCTTCCACGCGATCTTCGAGGAGTACATCGAGGTCGGCGAGCAGGCCATGGACTCCACCGTGGTGCAGAGCGCCTCCGGCCTGGTCACCTTCACCCTGATCGAGCCCGACACCGCCCGCCGCCCCGGCCAGATCGACGAGTTCCTGGCCGCCCACGGCGGCGCCGGGGTGCAGCACCTGGCCTTCAGCACCCATGACATCGCCACCGCCGTCCGGACGATCCGCGCGCGCGGCGTGGAGTTCCTGACCACCCCGGGCGCCTACTTCGACGCGCTCACCGAGCGGCTCGGCGGGACGGCCATCCCGGTGGAGACCCTGCGCGACCTGCACGTCCTGGTCGACCAGGACCACGGCGGCCAGCTGTTCCAGATCTTCGCCCGCTCGACCCACCCCCGGCGCACCTCCTTCCTGGAGCTGATCGAGCGCCAGGGCGCCGGCACGTTCGGCACCGCGAACATCAAGGCGCTGTACGAGGCGGTCGAGCGCCAGACCTCCGTCACCGCCGGCTGACCGCTCCCAGAAGGGAAGCACCACCGATGACCACCGCCACCGAGTTCCGCCTCACCGACGCCGAACACGCCCTGCTGCCCACCCCCGAGGAGGTGGCGCACTACCGCGAGCACGGCTGGTACCTCTCCCGCAGGCTGTTCAGCGACGAGGAGCTGGACACCCTCCAGGCCGCCACCGAGCTGTACTACGCGGGCCACCGCGACCGCGAACTGCCCGTCCGCCCGGCCCGGTTGGCCGCCTGGGAGCCCTCGCACGGGCCCGTCCAGCGGCACAACGACTACGTCCACCACGAGAGTGACGCGATCGGCGCGATCCTGCGCAAGCCGCTGGTCGGAGCGGTGGCCGCGCTGCTGGCCGGGGCCGAGGAGATCCGGATCTTCCAGTCCACCCTGATCTACAAGCCGCCGGTGCCCGGGGAGCCCAGCAACCGGGTGCCGTGGCACTTCGACAAGCACTACTGGCAGACCTCCACCTCCGAGGACATGCTCACCGCCTTCATCCCGTTCCACGACTGCCGCGAGGAGAACGGCACCATCACCATGATCGACGGCAGCCACCGCTGGCGGGAGCTGCCCTCCGGCGAGGACTCCACCCGGCACTTCGCCGACCGCGACAGCGGCGAGTTGGACGCCATCCTGGACGCCAACGCCGCGTTCAACGGGCAGCGGGTGCGCAAGGTCCCGATGCTGATCCCGCGCGGCCACATGTCCTTCCACCACTGCCGCACCTACCACGGCAGCGGCCCCAACCTGGCGTCCTTCCCCCGCCGGGCCGTGTCGCTGCACCTCCAGGACGGCGCCAACGAGTACCGCCGGCACGAACGCCCGGACGGCGGCCCGGTGGTGTACAACCACGACGTGCTGGTGCGCCGCACCGCCGACGACCGGCCGGACTACGCCGACCCGGCCTACTGCCCCACGGTCTGGCGGGCAGAGCGGTGACCGCACCCCTGACCACCCCCGCCGAGCGCTACCGGATGCTGCGGCTGATCCGCGGCTTCGAGGAGCTGGCGCTCGGCCTGGTGACGTCCGGCGCGATCCCCGGCGGCATCCACCCGTACATCGGCCAGGAGGCCGTCGCCGTCGGCGTCTGCTCGGCGCTCGGCCCGGCCGACCGGCTCACCAGCACCCACCGCGGGCACGGGCACGTGCTCGCCCGGGGCGCCGCCCCGCACCGGCTGCTCGCCGAACTCGCAGGCCGGGTCGACGGGTTGAACGGCGGCCGGGGCGGCTCGATGCACGCCGCCGACCTCTCGCTGGGCATCCTCGGCGCCAACGGCATCGTCGGCGCCGGGGCCCCGATCGCGGTCGGCGCGGCCTGGGCCTCCCGACACGGGGAAGCCGACGACGACGCGGTGGCGGTGGCCTTCTTCGGCGACGGCGCGCTCAACCAGGGCGTGCTGCTGGAATCGCTCAACCTCGCGGCGATGTGGCGGCTGCCGGTCGTCTTCGTCTGCGAGAACAACGGCTACGCCACCACCCTGCCCGCCGCCACCGCCGTCGCAGGCAGCGCCACCGGCCGGGCCGCGGCATTCGGCATCCCCGCCGAGCAGGTCGACGGCATGGACACCGAGGCGGTGCGCGCCGCCGCCCTGCGCGCGGTCGGGCGGGCCCGCTCCGGCGACGGCCCCGGCTTCCTGGAGTGCCGCACCTACCGCTACGAGGGCCACCACACCATGGAGCGCCGGATGAAGCTGCGCTACCGCGCCCCCGAGGAGGTCGCGGCCTGGCGCGAGCGCGACCCGCTGCCCCGGGCCGCCGCCCCGCTCGACCCGGCGACGGTCGCCGAGCTGGACCGCTCGGTGGCCGAACAGCTGGCCGCCGCCGAGAAGTTCGCGCTCGCCTCAGCCCACCCGGACCCGGCGGGCGCGCTGGACCACCTGTACGCCGACGGCCTGCGGCCCCGGGCGGGGGTGTCGGCGTGACCAGGCTCTCGTACACCAAGGCGCTCAACCGGGCGCTGGCCGACGAACTCGCCGAGGACCCGGCGGTCTGCGTGTTCGGCGAGGACATCGGCGCGGGCATGGCCGGCCCGACCCTGGGCCTGCTGGACCGCTTCGGGCCCGGGCGGATCGTGGACACCCCGCTGTCCGAACAGGCCTTCACCGCGATGGCGATGGGCGCCGCACTGGCCGGGCGGCGGCCGGTGCTGGAGTTCCAGATCCCCTCGCTGCTCTTCCTGGTCTTCGAGCAACTCGTCAACCAGGCCCACAAGTTCTCGCTGATGACCGGCGGCCAGGCGGCCGTCCCGCTGACCTGCCTGGTGCCCGGCTCGGGCTCCCGGGACGGCTGGGCCGGGCAGCACTCCGACCACCCGTACAGCCTGTTCGCCCACGCCGGGGTGAAGACCGTGGTGCCCGCCACCCCGACCGACGCCTACGGGCTGCTGCGCTCGGCGATCCGTGACCCGGACCCGGTGGTGGTGTTCGCCCCGGCCGCGGCCCTGCCGGTGCGCGAGACCGTCACCTGGGAGCTGGCGCCCGTCCCGCTCGGCCGGGCCCGGATCCACCGCCCCGGCACCGACGTCACCGTGGTCGCCCTCGGGCACCTGGTGCACGACGCCCTGGCCGTCGCCGAGGAGCTGGCACCGGAGCTCTCGGCGGAGGTCCTCGACCCGCGCACCGTCCACCCCTTCGACTGGTCCGCGCTCGCCGAGTCGCTGGAACGCACTGGCCGACTGGTCGTGGTGGACGACTCCAACCGCAGCTGCGGCTTCGGCGCCGAGGTGCTGGCCACCGCCGCCGAGGAGATGCGCCTGATCGCCCCACCGCGCCGGATCACCCGCCCGGACGGCGCGGTGCTCCCCTTCGCCCCCGCGCTGGACCGGGCCGTCCAGCCCGGCCGCGAACAGTTGCGGCACGCGCTGCGGTCCGTTATGAAAGCCCACTGACCCGCGTCACGCGGCCACCGCCCCCTCCCCCGAGAACACAGCCTCAGAGAACACAACCCCCTGGAACAGGAGCACCGTTGTCCAGCAACCGCTACCACTGGGACCGTTCCCACCCCGGCCTGACCAGTCTCCAGCAGGCCATCGACCCGCTGCGCCGCGAGGTCGTCGAGCACTCGGTGTACCGCTCGCTGACCAGCATCGAGCGCGTCCGCACCTTCCTGGACAGCCACGTCTTCGCCGTCTGGGACTTCATGTCGCTGCTCAAGAGCCTGCAGCGCGACCTCACCTGCGTGGACGTGCCGTGGGTCCCGAGCGGTCCGACCGCCAGCCGCCGGCTGATCAACGAGATCGTCCTGGTGGAGGAGAGCGACGAGCTGGGCGAGGGCTTCACCAGCCACTTCGAGCTGTACGTCGAGGGCATGCGCCAGGCCGGCGCCGACCCCCGCCCGGTGACGGACTTCCTGGCCCTGCTGGGCTCCGGCCGGTCCGTGCCGGAGGCCCTCAAGACGGCCGGCGTGCCCGGGCCCGCCGTCGATTTCACCTCCGTCACCTGGTCGATCGTGGAGAACGCGCCGGTGCACGGCCGGGCCGCCGCCTTCGCCTTCGGCCGCGAGGACCTCATCCCGGACATGTTCACCCAGGTGGTCGGGATCGACGACCCCGACGGCGTGCTCACCGTGTTCAAGGACTACCTGGCCCGCCACATCGAGGTGGACGGCGAGCAGCACACCCCGATGGCGATGCAGATGCTGATCGACCTGTGCGGCGACGACCAGGCCGTGTGGGACTCCTGCGCCGAGACCGTCCGGACGGCGCTGGAGGCCCGGCTGCGGCTGTGGACCGCGATCGAGCAGTCCTTCTAGCGCAGCAGGTCACCGCACCGTCGGCCCTCCGAAGAAGGAGCTCACAGCACCTTCGGCAGCACCGCCGCCGAGGCGGGCGGCTGGTCGGTCGCCGACCGGAACCGGTGCAGCGCCGCCCGGCCGTCCGCCCCGCGCAGTCGGGCGGCGAGCCGGGCGGGCAGCACCACGGTGCTCAGCCGGCCCTCGCCGCGGTACCCTTCGATCGTCCAACTGACCCAGGGCAGCGGATAGTTGGCCGCCGGACTGAAGAACACCGGCGGGCCGCCCTGGAAGTTCAGCCGATAGGCACCGAAGCCGCTCCAGTTGGAGAAGCTGAACCGGCGCTCCGTCGGGTCGAAGCCCAGCGGCACGCACTCCCCCAGCCGGGAACGGCCCAGCCCGGCCAGGAAGTCCAGGTTGGCGCGGAGGTTGAGGTGGGCGGCCGGGAACTCCTCGACCGCCGACCGCAGTTCGGCGGCCAGCACTGCCGGTCCGTCCTTCGGCCGGTGCGGCAGGTGCACCTCGCTCAGCAGGTTGCCCACCAGGGCGGGCGAAAGCCCCAGCCAGCGGCGGGCGTTGACCGGCACGGTGAGCATCCGCTCGGCCTCGTCGCCGTCCACGGCGCGCAGGGTGGCGAGGACATGGGCGCAGAGCGCATCCGCGGAGGACAGCCGGCGTCCGGCGGCCGCGCCGAACTCCTCGCGCATCCGGTCGACTTCGGCATCGGTGAAGGCGATCTGGAGTGTCCGGTTGGCGCGCGGACCGGCGGCCGCCTCGCGGGCCAGCAGCTCCGCCTCCGCCGCCGAGGGCACCCGGAAGCCGGGGCGTCCGCAGTCCTCGGCCGGCAGCACCGCCTCCAGCAACGCGTCCTGGTCGGCGACGAGTTCGGCCTCCGGCAGCGGTTCGCCCTCGACCGCCGCCGACCAGATCCGCAGCAGCAGCATGAAGCTGTGCAGGTCCCCGATCGCGTGGTGCCAGGAGCAGCCGAGCACGGTGCCGCCGTCGGCGGTGCGGGTGATCCGTACGGTGAGCAGCGGGGCGTCCCCGGTGCGCGCGGCCACGGCGTCCACCGGGTCGACCAGTTCGGAGCCGGCCGCCACCACCCGGCCCATCACCTCGGTGAGGGTGCCGTCCACGCTGTAGACCTCCAGCGGCACTCCGGAGTCGTCGCAGACCGCCCGCAGCGCGCCGTCGTCGGTGCGCAGCCGTCCGGCGAACACCGGCACCCGGTGCAGGGCGAGGGCGAGCCCGGCGGCGAGCCGGTCCTCATCCAGCGGCCGGTCGAAGCAGAGCACGACGGAGACGGCGAGGTCCGCGAGCATGGTGTCCATCAGGCCCAGCCGCAGCACCCGGCCGTCGGCCCGGCCGGCTCGGACGGTCCGGGAGCTGCGCGGCTGCGGCCAGATCGTCATGAGGTCCCATCCGGTGGTTCGGCCTGCGGGCACGCCGAACGATAGTGCTGCGCCGAGCCAGTGGTCCAGTCCAATGTCAGCATCCGGAAAGGCCGTTCACGGGCGCCGACGATAGAATTCCCAGCATGGGACAGCGCCCCGGCGCGCCCACCGCGCCGCCCCTCGTCCTGGTCACCGACCACGAGTCCCAGCTGATCGACCCGGCCCGGGCCTACCACCTGGGCCGCGACCCGACCAGCGAGATCGTGCTGGACGACCCCCGGGTGTCCTGGCACCACGCGGTGCTGCGCGCCGCCGCCGGCCACTGGCAGCTGGAGGACGTCGGCAGCACCAACGGCACCTACGACCAGGGCCGCCGGGTCGACCACGAGGACGTCGGCCCGGGCACCCGGCTGCGCTTCGGCGATCCGGCCACCGGCCCGGCCGCGACCTTCACCGGCCTGCCCGCCCCCGCCGCCGCCCCGGCGGGCGCCGAGCACCCGACCCTGCTCGTCCCGGAGAGCTCCAACGTCTTCCGCAGCCCCAGCGCCGTCCTGGACCTGCCCGGCCCGACCGTACGGATCGGCCGCGCGCCCGACAACGACCTGGTCATGGACGACCTGCTGGTCTCCCGGCACCACGCCGAACTGCGCGAACTCCCGGACGGCCGCCACGAGATCGTCGACCTGGAGAGCCACAACGGCACCTACCTCAACGGGCACCCGGTGCGGCACGCCCCGATCGGCCCGACCGACATCGTCGGCATCGGCCACGCCGAGCTCTGCCTGGTCGACGGCCGACTGGTCGAGTACGACGACACCGGCGAGATCTCCCTGGACGTCCAGCACCTGATCGTGCGGGTCGGCCCAGACCAGCGGGTGCTGCTGGACGACGTCGGCTTCCCGCTCACCGAGCGGACCCTGCTCGCGGTGGCCGGCCCGAGCGGCGCCGGCAAGTCCACCCTGCTCAACGCGCTCACCGGGCTGCGCCCCGCCGACGAGGGAACCGTGCTGTACGACGGCCGCGATCTCTACCATGACTACGCCGAACTGCGCCGCCGGATCGGCCTCGTCCCCCAGGACGACATCCTGCACACCCAGCTGACCGTCCGCCGCGCTCTGTCCTACGCCGCCGAACTGCGCTTCCCGGGCGACACCGCGGCCGCCGAGCGCGAGGCCCGGGTCTCCGAGGTGATCCGTGAACTGGGGCTGGAGAAGCGAGAGCACCAGGTGATCGCCAGTCTCTCCGGCGGCCAGCGCAAGCGGGTCAGCATCGCGCTGGAGCTGCTCACCAAGCCCTCCCTGCTCTTCCTCGACGAGCCGACCTCCGGGCTGGACCCGGGCATGGAGCGCTCGGTGATGCGGATGCTGCGCGGACTGGCCGACGACGGCCGCACGGTGGTCGTGGTGACCCACAGCGTCCTGAGCCTCAACGTGTGCGACCGCCTGCTGGTGCTCGCCCCCGGCGGCCGGACGGCCTACTACGGTCCGCCGACCGAGGCGCTGGCGTACTTCGGCGAGCAGGAGTGGCCGGAGGCCTTCGAGAGCTTCGAGAGCGACTCCGAGGGGGTCTCCCAGCAGCGGTTCCGCGCCTCGCCGCAGTACCGCCAGTACGTGATGGCCGAGGCCGCGCACCCGGCGCAGCCACCGGTGGCCTCCACCCCCGTGATCGGCCGGGAGAAGCCGCAGAGCTGGTTCTCCCAGCTGGGCACCCTGGTGCGCCGGTACGCCACGGTGCTCGCCGCCGACAGGCTGTTCCTCACCGTGATGATCGCGCTGCCGTTCATCATCGGCCTGATGTGCCGGGGGATGGCCGGCTCACGACTCAGCGACGACAACGCCATCAACTGCCTGCTGACGCTCTGCCTCGGCGGTGTGCTCATCGGCTCGGCCAACGCGGTGCGCGAGGTGGTCAAGGAGCGCGCGATCTACCAGCGGGAACGCGTGGTCGGGCTGTCCAGATCGGCGTACCTGGTCTCCAAGGTGGTGGTGCTCGGCCTCGTCACGGCAGCCCAGTCCGCAGTGCTGACGGTGGTCGGCCTGGCCGGGGTCGGACTCACCGCACAGCCGCGGCCGAACGCCCCGCCACCGGTGACCAGCGGCGTGCTGCTGCCCCAGCTGCCCGAGCTGATCCTCGCGATCGCGCTGCTCGGCTTCACGTCGATGATGCTCGGCCTGGTGGTCTCCGCGTTCGTCGGCAGGGAGGAGACCACGATGCCGCTGCTGGTGCTCCTCGCGATCGTCCAGGTCGTCTTCAGCGGCCTGATGCTCAAACTGAACGGCGTCCCCGGACTGGAGCAGTTCGCCTGGCTCGTCCCGTCCCGGTGGGGCCTGGCCGCCATGGCCCGCACCGTGGACCTGGGCCGGCTCGTCGTGCCCAGCCCGATCACCGAGGACCCGATGTTCCGGCACGAGCGCACCGGCTGGCTGCTGGACATGGGTGCCCTGCTCGCCCTTTCGGTGGGGTACGGGCTGGCCGTGCTCGCCCTGCTGCGGCGGCGCGAGCCGACCATCATGCGCAAGTAGCCGCCCCGGTGGCCGCCGGTAGAGTGGGAAGCGAACTGCGGTGTCAGTGCCGCACGCAGCCCCCGCCCCCGCTCCAATGCGGCGGACTCCGGCTCCGGCTCGCGCGGCGGAGGAAGTGTGGCCGCCCATGGACGAGTTCGCGTTCCGCCCCACCCATGTCGCCCCGCCGGGCGGACTGGCGAGCTGGGCGGCCCCGGACCCGGCGCAGCCGTCCGCCCGGCTCGACCCGTTGCTCCCGGTCCGGCTGATCGCCGACCAGGGCGACTGGGCGCAGGTGCTCTGCTCCAACGGCTGGACCGCCTGGGTGGACGCCCGGCTGCTGGTCACCCTCCCCCAGGCGCCCCCCGCCGCGGACGGCCCGCCCACCCGCACCGCCGACCCCCGCCCCGCACTCGCCGAGGCCGAGGCCGCGCTCTCCCGCCACCGGGCCCTGCTGGCGGAGCTCGCCGCCGGCACCCTGGACCTGGAGACCTTCCGGGAGCGGACCCGCGGCCTGCGGATCGGCCTGGTGGCGGACGGCGAGGCGCTCTGGCTGTTCGACCCGGTGCACGACCGCTGGTGCTACTGCGACGGGCTGCAGTTGCAGACGTACGCGGCCACCGACCGGCCGCCGCCCTCGCCGGAGCCGGAGGTCCACGACCCGCGGGTGTCCGATCCGGCCACCACCGGACCGTCCCGGCCCGACCCGTACCCGCCCACCCGGACCGGCGGGCCGTGATCCCCGCCGAACCGACTCCGGTGTCGGCGCCCAGCCTGCCGGCCGGCCTGGTCGGACGGCAGGTGGCCGACTACCGACTGGAGCGGGAGATCGGACGCGGCGGGATGGCCGTGGTCTACCGGGCCAAGGACCTGCGGCTCGGCCGGACGGTCGCGGTCAAACTGCTGGCCCCCGAGCTGGCCCGCAACGAGGTGTTCCGGCAGCGCTTCATGCACGAGTCCGAGGCCGCCGCCGGGATCGACCACCCGCACATCGTCCCGGTCTTCGGGGCCGGGGAGCACGACGGCATCCTGTACCTGGCGATGCGCTACGTCGAGGGCGGGGACCTGCGCGCCCTGATCAACCGGGACGCCCCGCTCCCGATCGAGCGCACCGCCCGGCTGACGCTGCAGATCGCCTCCGCGCTGGACGCCGCCCACGGCCTCGGGCTGGTGCACCGGGACGTCAAGCCGGGCAACGTCCTGGTCGCCGCCGGCACCGACAGCGAGCACCCCGAACACCTCTACCTGGCGGACTTCGGGCTCACCAAGAAGTCCCTGTCGCTGAGCGGGCTGACCAGCGTCGGCCAGATCGTCGGAACGCTCGACTACGCCGCGCCCGAGCAGATCTCCGGCCGGCCGCTGGACGGGCGCTGCGACCAGTACAGCCTCGGCTGCGTGGTGTTCGAGATGCTCGCGGGCGCCCCGCCGTTCCGCCGGGAGAGCGACCTCGCACTGCTCTGGGCCCACCTCAACGACCCGCCGCCCGACCTGCGCCGGCACCGGCCGGATCTCCCGGAGGCGGTCGGGGCGGTGGTCGCCCGGGCGCTCGCAAAGGCCCCCGACGACCGCTACCCGGACTGCCTGGGGTTCGCCGCCGAACTGCGGGCGGCCGCCGTGCCCGCCCCGTGGAGCGGGGACGGGCCGCCCACCCGGGTCGTCCCGGCGGTCGCCCGGGCCCCCGGCCCCGCCCAGGTGCCGGAGCCCCCCGCCTGGGCCGCCCCGGTCGTCCACCCGCCGCCCTGGGACCGCTAGCCCCGGGACGGCCGGCCCGCACGAGGAAGCCGTTGGAACACACGAGGAAGCAGTCGACCATGAACGCCGTGAGCCAGGTCTTCGCCATGCTCGCCGCCGCGATCCACCTGGTGGTGTGGCCGCTGGAGAGCTACCTGTACGGGCACCCGCGGGTGCGCTACCTGCTCACCGGCAGCACCGCGGACGCCCCGGAGGTCCGGCTGTGGCGGTTCAACGTCGGCTTCTACAACCTGTTCCTGGCCCTCGGCCTGGTCACCGGCCTGGTCCTGCTGCACACCGGGCACTCCGGATCGGGGCGGCCGCTGATCCTCTACATCGCCGCCTTCATGGTGGCCGGCGGGACGACCCTGTTCGTCTCGGAGCCGAAGCTGTGGCGCGGCGCCCTCGGCCAGGCCGTCCCGGCGGCGGTCATCCTGATCGCCGAGCTGGTCTGAACCGGGAACGCGGTGGCCGGGCTCAGCCGCCCGTCGTCTCCTCCGTCACCTCGCCGCGCCGCCGCACCCGCGAGGCGAGCAGCGCCCCGAACAGCCCGGCCAGCAGCCCCCAGCCCGCCGCCAGCGGCACCGCCGTCCACAGGGCCGGGCGCAGCGTCAGGCTGCCGCTGCCCAGCGCCGCCAGCGGATTGTTGCCGCCGAGCACCGCGCCGAGCAGGTCACCCAAACCGCCCTGGCCCAGGCCGACACCGAGCACGGACAGCCCGTACTCGGCGTCTATCCGGGTCCACAGGCCCACCAGCAGCATGGTGACGGCGGTGGCCAGCGCGAAGCGCACCGCGTGCTGCCAGAGCCGCACGGTGCGCGGGGACCGGTAGGCGGCGAGGAAGGCCGCGGCGACCAGCAGCACGGCGGCCAGCGGCAGCAGCCACCAGCTGCGCGCGTCGTGGTCGGCCAGGGTGCCGAGGTCGATGGTCGCCTCCTCGCCGTTGGGCGTGCGCAGCACCGCGCTGAGCGGCTTGGGGACGGGCAGGCCGAGCGCGCCGACCAGCCGGCCGTGCCAGACGGCGCCGAGGCCGAGGCCGAAGGCCAGCCAGACCAGGTTGGGCAGGGCGAGCAGCAGCACGGCCATGGTCTGCCGGGCGTCGCCGTGCACGAGCGCGGTGACGATCCCGGCCACCGCGCCGATCGCCACGTACGCCAGCAGCACCATCCAGAGCGCGAACGCGGCCGGACGGACGGCGAGTTGGTAGCGCAGCAGGCCGCGCGGCAGCGGCGCCCGGCGGGACACCGCGAAGACCGCCGCGAGCACCAGCAGCAGCCAGGCCAGCCCGATGCCGATGGTGGTGACGCCCTCCGCGTGGAAGCCGACGTCCGGGGTGAGCCCGAGCGCGCCGCCGATGGTCTGCGCCAGGCTGCCGCCGAGTTCGATCACGAAGGTGTGCTTGGCGGTGACGGTGATCAGCACCAGGGCGAGCAGCCAGAGCACCACCGTCCGGGCGATCCGGCCGAGCAGTTCACGGCCCCCGGCGACCGCCCGGAACCGCAGTTGGCGCAGGAACACCTCGGCCATCACCACCGCGCCGACCAGCGAGACGCTCAGCGGCATCGCATTCACCCCGGCGTCCACCGCGGCGAAACCGCCCGCGCCGCCGTCGAGTTGGACGGAACCGCCGACCGCCAGCGCCATCGTCGCGGCGAGCACCGGCGGGAAGCCGCCCTCCGGGAGGTCGCCGGCGCCGGCCAGCCAGAGGCCCAGCGCGGCCACCGCCGCCATCGCGACCAGCCCGGCCAGCACCACGGCGAGCGCGTCCAGCCAGCCGCGGACGGCTCCGGGCGGGCCCGCGGCCCCGGTGGTGGGCTGCTGCATGCCGCCTCCCTGTGCTCGGACTCTGCTCGGACTCTCTTCGGCCCTTGCTCGGACTCTGTTCGGCCCCCGCTCGCACTCTGCGCGCGAACGGGGCGGTTCGTTTCCCAGGGTGACCGACCGCCGCCGGGCACGCTCGGCGACGGCCGTGCCACCTGCTGTTGCGGCGAACGGGGTACCGGGGGAGAAATGGAACTCCAGTGGCAGGAGCTTCCCGTGCCGACCGTTCGCGCCGGCCGCCTGCGAAACGGAGCCTCGATGAGTTCCCAACCGCCTCCCCCCGGCCCGCCCAGCGAGCCACCCACCGCTTCGCCCACCGGCCCCCCGTCCGGCCCCCCGTCCGGCCCGCTGGCCGGGCCGCCCTCGGGTGGCGGCACGGGCGGACCGCCGTCCGTACCGCCACCGCCCTCCGGACCGTCCGGACCGTCCGGTCCATCCGGACCATCCGGACCATCCGGTCCGTCCGGATCGTCCGCCGGCGGTGCGGGCGGCGGCGGACGCCGGCCACACACGCCGTGGTGGCGCTCCGGCAAGGGACTGTCGGTGGCGGCGGGCGTGGTGGTGGCGGCCGTGGTGGCGACCGTGCTGATCGTCAGCAATCAGGGCGGCAAGCACGAGGCCGTGCCGACCGCCAACGAGGTCGCACTGCAGGCCCCGGCCGACCCCGGGCCCGCCCCGTTCACCCCTTCGGTGGAAACCCAGGGCGTGAGCGCCCCCGCCCCCGCGCCCACCACCACGGCGGCGCAGCAGCCGGGCGGTGGGCCGAAGAGCGCCTCCCCGACCGTCCTGCACAGCGTGCAGGGCGCCTCGGCCGGGCTGTACGGCGGGACGATGAACAGGCCCAGCTGCGACACCGAGCGGCTGATCGGCATGGTGTCCAGCGGTGACGGCGGACGGGCCTGGGCCTCGGCGGCCGGCATCGAGCAGTCCGCCATCCCGTCCTACCTGCGCTCGCTGACCTCGGCGTACCTGCGGGTGGACACCCGGGTGACCAACCACAGCTACAAGAGCGGCGCGGTGGTCGAGTACCAGTCCGTCCTCCAGGCGGGCACCGCCGTGCTGGTGGACTCCCAGGGCGTGCCCCGGGTGCGCTGCGCCTGCGGCAACCCGCTGAAGCCGCCGGTGCTGGTCAGCGACGCCAAGTACACCGGGAAGGCCTGGGCCGGTTTCCAGCCGAGCACGCTGATCGTGGTGGTGCCGGCGCCACAGCCGGTGACCGAGATCATCCTGGTGAACATCGAGACCGGCGGCTGGTTCTCCCGGCTGACCGGGCGGATCGACGTCGTGGACAAGCACGTCGGACCGCCGCAGGGGCCGCTGGCGCCGGGCGTCCCGCCGCCGGCGCCGTGGAAGCCGACCACCCCGACGGCGACGGCCTCGACCTCGGGCGCGACCTCTTCGGGTGCGACCCCCTCCGGTGCCACCACCTCGGGCTCGACCACCTCGGGCTCGACCACCTCGGGCTCGACGACCTCAGGGCCCACCACCTCCGGCTCGACCACCTCGGGATCGACCACCTCGGGCTCGACCACCTCGGGCTCGACGACCTCAGGGCCCACCACCTCCGGCTCGACGACCTCAGGGCCCACCACCTCCGGGTCCACCACCTCGGGCTCGCCGACCAAGATGACCTCCCCACCCGCGACATCCACCTCGGCGAACTCGCCGACCAAGATGACCTCCCCACCCGCCACCTCCACCTCGGCGAACACGCGGACGGCTACGTGCGCGACCGCCGCGCCGTCCACGCTGCCGCCCTGCACCACGGCCTCGGCCACGACACCCTGATCACGCAACTCCCTTGCTGCCAACAGTCGTTGGACCCAGCAGGTGGCAGCTGCGCGCGCCAGGCAGCAGCACCTTCGCGTCGGCCGGCCCGAGCAACCGCCCGGCCGCCGAGCGCACCTCCACCGGGGCGACCGGGGCGCGGTCGACCGACCGATGCCCCGGGTACCCGTGCGCGCTCCCTCCGTGTTCGCACACGATGGATGCTCGCACACCCCACCGACAGTCCGGACCGGCCATCCGACCCGGCGTCAGCTCCACGGACGTCCCGCCGATATTCGCTGGCCGACGGCGCGGCGGACCGGCAGAGTGTCGTCATGATCAGCCGCGGACTGGACGAGGACGGGTACATCGCGCGGGAGGGCTCACTGGAGCGCGTCCCGCCGGAGTTCGGGCCGGTGGTCGACGCCGCCCGGGAGCGGATCGCCGCCGCCTTCGACCCCGCCCGGCTGCACAGCGCCTACCTGTACGGCAGCATCCCCCGCGGCACCGCCGTCCCCGGCGTCTCCGACCTGGACCTGCTGCTCGCCCTGCGCCACGAGCCCACCCCGGAGGACCGCGCCGGGGCCGACGCCGTCGGGGCCGCCCTCGACGCGGCCTTTCCGCAGGTCGACGGTGTCGGCGTGCTGCTGTTCGACGTGGACACCCTGCTCAGCGAGCTGGAGCGGCACGACCTGGGCTGGTTCGTCGCCTGTCTGTGCACCCCACTGCTCGGCGAGGACCTCGGCGCGCTGCTCCCCCGCTACCGCCCGACCTCCCTGCTCGCCCGCGAGACCAACGGCGACCTCGCGCTCGCCCTCCCCCGCTGGCGCGAACGACTGGCCACCGACGCGGAATCCCGGCTCACCATGCTGAGCCGGGCGGTCTCCCGTCGGCTCGTGCGCACCGGCTTCACCCTGGTGATGCCCCGCTGGAACGGCTGGACGAGCGACCTCACCGCCTCCGCCGAGGCCTTCGCCGTCCACTACCCCGGCCGCGCCGAGCAGATGCGCCTCGCGGCGGCCGTCGCCCGCACCCCCACCACCGACCGCGCCACCCTGGCCGTCCTCATCGACGACCTGGCGCCCTGGCTCGCCGCCGAGTACACCGCCGTGCACGGTCAGAAGGCCCCGCGCCCCTGACCGGTCGCACGTCCGGTCGTCCAACCAGCCCTGCCCGCAAAGCTGTTCACCGCCCCGCCTCGGCCAGGCCGGTCCGGTCCAGGCCGGTCCGGTCCGGTCCGGTCAGCTGGGCTCCCGTCGCCCGACTCAGTCCACGCAGGGGATCCCGCCGGCCTTCACCGCGGGCCCCTGCATCGGCAGCCCGGCGGCCGGGTCGGCGGAGCCGTCGGCCGGGGCCGGCGTGCCCGACGCGGACGCGGACGGGGTGGGGGTCGGGGTCCTGCCGGCGCCGAGGGTGACCAGCACGTGGCCCGCCGCGACCGCCGAGGACGGCACGGCCGTGACGCCGTACCGGGCCGCGACCGCCTGGGCGTCGGCCTTGGCACCGCTGCCGTACGTCACGGTGGTGGTGCGGGTCCGCGCAGGGGCGTCGCCGATCCGGCCCGCCTGGTAACCGAGTTCGACCAGGGCCTTGGACTCGGTGCCGGCGGCGCCGGCACCCGCCGCCGCGTTGACGTCGACCACGGACTTGGGCGCGGCGCTCGGCGAGGGCGCGGGCGCGGGCGGGGTCGTCCCCGCCGGGGCGTCGCCGGGCGTCGCGGCCGGGGCGGCGGGCGCCTGTTCGTGGCTGAACAGCTGCCGGGCGATCTTCTTGATCAGGTCCGGGTTGACGGTGTTGACCTCCTGCCCGCCGACGGTCTTGAACCCGGTGATCGGCAGGGTGTTGAACTCGACGTTGCCGCCGGTGAGGTTGGGCGCCTGCTGGGCGAAGTCGAGGATGTTCCACTCGTTGTCGATCACGACGTCCTTCTTCACCACTCCGAACAGCTTCTGCATCTGCCCGAAGTCGTTGAGGATGCCCTGCTGCTTGAGCTTGTACTCGACGGAGGAGATGAACGCCTGCTGCCGGTGGGTGCGGTCGAGGTCGCCGTTGGTGAGGTGGTGGCGCTGGCGGACGAAGGAGAGCGCCTGGGCGGCGTCCAGCGAGCTGATCCCGGCGGGCAGCTTGAGGCCGGTGCCGCCGCCCTCGTGGCTGGCGGTCCGGGCGATGATCGGATCGTCGACCGGGTGGTTGAGGCAGACCTGGATCGGCTCCACCGCCTTGGCGATGTCGTAGAAGCCGATCAGGTTGACCTCGGCGAAGTGGTCGATCGGGACGTCCAGGAAGCTCTGCACGGTCTGGATCGTGGCCGAGCGGCCCGCCTCCCGGCTCTGCCGCTCCGACTCCGCCTTGGACAGGCCCTTTCCGGCGAGCTTGGACTCGGCGGCCTCCTTGGCGATGCCGTAGGCCTCCTTGATCTTGTGCATCTTGCCGTCCGCGCCGGCGGTCTGCACGTAGTCGTCGCGCGGGACGGACAGCGCGGTGACCTTGCCGCCGTTGGCCGGGATGTGCAGCACGATCAGGGCGTTGGTGTTGTAGCCGCCGATCTCGCTGGAGCCGGCGTGCAGTTCGTCCTCGACGAACTGCTTGGGCAGGTCGTTGCCGTCCATGTCCTTGCGGCTGTCCAGACCGATCAGCAGCAGGTTGACGGACTTGTCCAGGTGCGCCGGGGCGTTCTTCTTGGCCTCGCTCAGCGCGCCGGACTTGATCATGCCATCGTCCAGGCTGCGGTACTCGTACCAGGTGAAGCCGCTGGCGCCGAGCACGGCGACCGAGACGGCGCAGGCCAGGGTGCGGCCGGCCACGGTGAGCGGCGCGGGGCCGCGGCGCGCGGCGCGCCC